>JBKGHK010000444.1:0-8490 GCA_046520375.1 Pyxidicoccus sp. 3LFB2 | reverse complement strand
GCCAGGAGCCGCGCGAGCACCTCGCAGGCCTGGCCGCCGCGTGGCGGACACCTGGCCGCGGCGAGAGGTGGTGGCCAGGCGATAAGGCCCCACAGCGCGCCGTCCTTCAGCAGCGACACGGAGAACGAGGCGCCCACGCCCATGTTGCGCAGGTACTCCAGGTGCACCTCGGACACGCTGCGCAGCGCGGCGCCGGACAAGTCCAGCGGGCGGCCGGTGTCCGCGAGCGTGGCGGGCACCAGCCCCACCGGGCGCGCATTCACGTCCGCGATGAGGCGCAGCGGGTTGCGCGTGTAGAGGGCGCGGGCCTGGGCGGGGATGTCGCTCGCGGGGAAGTGCATCCCCATGAAGCCGTCCACGTCCGCGCCCCGGCTCTCGGCCAGCACCTCGCCGTGCCAGTCCGCGTGGAAGCGGTACACCATGACGCGGTCGAAGCCGATGAGCTCGCGCACCGCCTCCGCGGCTGCCTGGAGGAGCGCGGACGTCCCCCGGGCCAGCGTCAGCGGGGACACCAGCCGGTGCACGGGCGGCCAGGGCGTCCTCCTCGGCCGTCGCGGCCTCGTCCGGGAGGGGCTCCAGCTCCAGCACCGTCAGGCCCTCGACGGTGTGCAGCAGCGCGGAGCAGGCGCGGTCTCCGGCCTTCACGCGCACGGGCCCCGGTGGCGGTGCCGACGCGCACGCGCCCCAGCGAGTCGGCGTCCAGCACGCGGGTGACGGGCTGGCCCCGCAGCGCCTGGGGCGACAGGCCGAGCAGCCCTTCGGTGTTGGCGCTGACCACCTCCACGGTGAGGTCCGGCTCGCGGAAGGCCAGCAGCACGCCGTGCGGCTGGACTCCGCCGAGCAGGTGGATGGGCTCCCGGTCACACTGCGTGAGGTCCAGCTCAGGTGCGGAGGGACGCATTGCCTGTCTCCCGCAGCAACCACGTCCCGAAGGCGTTGAAGGTGTCCTGGGCGCCCTTCACCACGCGCGCATCGAAGTCGGCGGAGGCTGCCTGGGCCGAGGCGTCGGTGAGGGCCTGGCCGAAGGCGCGCCACATGGGGCCCACCTCGTCGCCATAGGCACGGAAGAAGGCGAAGTCGCCCACGGGGGCGTCCGCGAAGTGGCGCTTCAGGTGACGGAGGATGAGCTGACCGCCGAGGGTGGAGCCCTCCAGCACGTAGAAGCACCCCAGCGCCTCGGGCACTCCGGGCAGCGGCGGCAGCTGCGGGCAGCGGGGCAGCCGGGCCAGTGAGGCGTCGTCATGGCCGAGCGCGCGCAGGTCCTGCTCCAGCAGCGGCACCTTCCAGCGCTCGTGGGCCCGCAGGGCGGGCACGGCCTCGACCAGCCGGGCCGAGAGCTGCGCCTCCAGCGGGACGTAGAAGCCATACAGGGCCTCCAGGTGACGTCGGTAGTCACCCGGTGCCAGGTCCGGCTCCATCAGCCGGACCGCGGCTTCGGTGCGCTCGTGGTGGGGGCGCGTCTCGGTCTTCAATCGCTGCAGCAGGGACAAGGTGTTCGGAAGATGGCTCCAACCCTGCATGGTGGGAACCGGGTTCCTTTCCGAATTGTCCACCCGGTTACCTCCGCATCACCCTGGCGTCAGGGAGCGGCGAGCTCCCGTGTTCACCGAGGGCGGCAGGGACTGGGACTGGGAGCGGGGCCGGGTGGGCCGGCGGGGCCCGTCAGGAACCCTGGCCACCATCCGACCCTGGGGCGCATGAGAATCCTGACACTCGACACGGTGCCGGCACGGACCTGGCCCTACCAGTCCGCGGCACCGGGTGGCGGGGTGGAGATACGGCACTTCCCCCTGCTGCGCGGCACGGCGGATGCGTTGCCGGATGGGGTAGAGGCGCTGCTGGTGCTGTCGGACCTGCAGGGCGTGGCACCGCACGCGATGCAAGGGGGCGCGGTGGCGCTGCTGGGCGAGGTGCTGGCGGAGACCTTTGCGTCACTGGGCGAAGCGGGGGAGCTGCCGCTGCCGGCGAATACGGGCGTGGTGCTGGCGGGGGACCTGTACTCGGATGCGAACGCGAATGTGCGCGGGGCGTCGGGCGATGTGAGGGCCGTGTGGCAGGCCTTCGCGGCGCACTACCGCTGGGTGGTGGGCGTGGCGGGCAATCACGACACCTTCGGCACCGCGCGCGAGCAGGCGCGCTTCCAGCAGCAGCCCGGGGTGCACCTGCTGGATGGCGGGACGGTGGAGCTGGATGGACTGCGGGTGGGAGGCCTGGGCGGCATCATCGGTCGGCCGGGCAAGCCGGGACGGCGCGAGGAGGAGGAACACCTGCGCTTGATGGAGGCGGTGCTGCGCGAGGAACCGGAGGTGCTCGTGCTGCACGCGGGGCCGGATGTTCCTGGCACGCGCGTGCGGGGCAGTGCGCCCATTCGCGAGGTGCTGGAGCGGCGGGAGGGCTTGTTGGTGGTGTGCGGACATGCGCACTGGGGGGAGCCGCTGGCGGTGCTGCACGGCGGGGCTCAGGTGCTCAATGTGGACAGCCGGGCTGTGTTGCTCCAGCGCGCGGGGTGAGGCGCGGCGTCGGTGCTGCACGGCGAGGAGCAGGTGCTGCGCGTGGGGCGTGCGGAACCACCGTTCTGTGGAGCGGTATCGTCCGAGGATGACTGTGCACTCCCGGATTCGTCCGTGGTGGTTCTTGTTGTCTCCCCTGCTCGTGCTGGCGTGTGCCACGGCCTCGATGGGGGAGGATGTGGAGCGCGCGGACGCCTGCGCGCACCCGGATGCGGAGCAGTGTGTCGCCCTGGCGTGTGAGGGTGGCGACTGCGGCCTCTTTGACTGCGCGGACGTGGAGACGGGAGCGCTGACTTCCGTGCCGCATGCGGTGGAGCTGGCCCAGGGCGCCTACCGTCCGCCCCACCGACCTCCGGCCTTTCGCAACTGGAGGAACACGGGAGTCCGGCCCCATGCGCGGCCACGGATGACGTTCCACTTCCGTTACCGCCAGGGCTTCCTACCGGCGCTGCCGCGGGAGCCGGGCAAGCTCGTGCACCACCACCTGTTCCCTCAACAGCCATTGCTGGCGGAGTGGTTCAAGCGGCAGGGCGTCGACATCCACAAGTTCACCATCCTCATTCCTGAGCACATCCACCGGCAGATTCACAGCGGCACGGGACGCGGAGGAATGTGGAACCAGGCGTGGATGGAGTTCAGGACCGCCAACCGTGAGCGCTCGGTGCCCCCGGAGGAACTCCATCGGAAGGCGGTCGAGCTGATCTTTCGTTTCGAGCTGACCGGTCCGGTCGTGCCGTATAACACCCCCGTGGGCCCGTATCAGTCAGGCCCCATGTTGCAGGGGCCCTGATGACTGGCCCAACGCCGAGAGAGGAACCGTGAAGGTCTACGAAGCCACCGAAGATACTTCGATGGGTTACACGGGCAACCTGGACGATGCGGTGCACAAGTGGGGTCTGCCGGGTGCGCAGCCCTGCCCGACCTGCCGCGCGGGAGGAGGCGCCACTGGACTTGAATACCCGTGCGTGGATCTGTCGAGCCTGCCCGAGCATGAGCTCAAGAAGCTCTCCGATCCCTGGCCAGTACCCTCCGAGGAGTTAGCTCGCCTGACGGAACTGGTTCGCCCGTTTGCACCTTCGTGGGCCGTGCTGAAGGCGGGAACGTTGTTCGGCCCCATCACGGGCAAGGGCTCCGGGCATTTCGGCGACCTCTTCATGCAGGCGCCGTGGACGCTCCTGCTCCGTCGACAAGCCCTGGAGCAATTGCAATCCTCGGGAGTGCGCGGGCTCCAGAGCAACCCCATCCAGGTGAACTTCCGTGGAAAGAACCCACCAGAATTGGTGGAGCTCCAGTTGAGGATGTACGGCCGACTCCACCCGGCCTGCCTCGCTCCGGACCGCAAGCCCCCCTGCCCCACTTGTGGCAACCCCTCCAAACAGAAGCTCCCCAATCCCCTCATCCTCGACGCCAAGACGCTGCCAGCGGACATGAACGTGGACGTGTTCCGCCTGGAGGAAATCCCGGGGTTCATCCTCGTCACCGAGCGCTTCGTGGACGCAGTGGCGGGGCACGGACTGGATGGAGTGACGTTCCGCGAACTCGAAACCCGCTGAAGCAGGCTCCCGGCCAGCGTTGCCGGGAGCCCCTTTCACCCACGACTCAGCGGCAGAAGCCGTCCGGTGCGCAGGTCCTGCCCGTGGCGCAGGTCAGCCCCGTCCCGAGACAGCTCGGCTGGCATGCGCCCGCGCCCGTCCCGTCGCTGTAGCAACGGTAGTTGGTGCGGCAGTCACCCTGCCCCGTGCCCACCTGCTCCGTGCACGTCTCCCGGCACGCCTGCGTGCCCGAGCCCACCGTGTAGCACTTCGAACCCGCCGGGCAGGCCGCGCTGGAGCAGTCCTTCGAGCAGTAGCCTCCCGGGTAGTTCACCAGGCAGTAGCCCCCGGGGCACTGCGCATCCCCCGTGCACGCACCGCCCACCTCCAGGTCCGGGTCGTCCTCCACCGGCGCCAGCGGCACCAGGTCGTAGCTGATGTTCTCCAGCGTCCGTCCATCCTCCAGCTCCAGCGGCTCGAACGAGTCCAGGTTGCGCCAGAAGCCGGTGCGCTCGCTCTCCTCGAAGATGTCCCCGTCCTGGTCATCGTCGATGGTCGCCAGCGAGTAGTACGTCCGCGGCACCAGGTTGATGGAGTACGTGTAGTTGGCCGAAGCCCGCGCGAAGGTGATGGCCTCCGCCGCCGCCTGCCACTCGCCCGCCGCGTCCTGCCACACGAAGGCGACGATGGCGTCCAGGTCCTGGGTGAAGCCCACGCTGATCTTCACCTCCACCGTGGCCGAGCCCACCGCCCCCGCCCCGTTGGAGCCCGCGAGATTCAGCGTCACCACGTAGTCCCCATCCGCCAGCCCCGTCGCGTCCACCGTCACGCTCAGCGTCGCCGAGCCAAACGCCGGCACCGTCACCGTCGCTCCCGCCGGGAAGGTCACCCTGCCCGCCTCGGGCCCCGAGGCGGTGGCCGTCACCAACAGCTCTCCGCCCGCACGGCCGCCCACGTTGTTCAGGGCCAGCTGCTGTGTCCCGCTGCCCCGGAAGAAGAGCGAGGACGTGTTGACGCTGAGCTGCGGAGGCAGCGTGTCCGGATTGAGGTTGGACACCCGCGCCAGCGCGGACCGCGCGTTGATGAGGCCCGAGCCACACCCTCCCGAGCACTGCGAGGCGGACAGCGCCGTGGCCGTGGCCTTCAGTGTGCTCTCCGCGACCGCCGCCGTGAGGTCCGTCCCCACCTTCTGCGAGGCCGCCGCCATCAGCGCCACCACGCCCGCCACATGCGGCGCCGCCATGCTCGTCCCCTGCAGGAAGAGGTAGGCCGGCTCGTTGTTCTCGTCACGCCCGGTGGACAGCACGCCGTCCGGATAGGAGTCGCCGTTGAGGTCCTCGCGCATCTCCCCGCCCGAGGCCATGACGTCCACCCTCGCTCCGAAGTTGGAGAAGCTGCTGCGCCGGTTCGAGAAGCCGGTGGAGCCCACGCAGATGACGTTCTCCTGGTTGCACGGCGTGCTGTTGGTGGCGTCCACGTTCTCATTGCCCGCGGCGATGACGAAGATGGCGCCGCGCGCGATGCCCGCGTTGATGACCTCCTGGTAGAGCTGCTGCGGCGGCGCCGTGCCGCCCAGGCTCAGGTTCACCACCTTCGCGGGGTTGGCGTTGCCCGGCACGCCCGTCACGTTGCCACCCGTGGCCCAGTTCATCGCCGCCGCGATGTCGAAGCTGTTGCCACCCTCCTTGCCCAGCACGCGCACCGGGAGGATGCGCGCGTTCCACGCCACCCCCGCGACGCCGCTGGTGTTGTCCGTCTGCGCGGCCACCGTGCCCGCCACGTGCGTGCCATGCCATGAGGAGCCTCCGCTGGGCTCGTCCCCGCCCTCGTCCAGCGGGTCGGCGTCGCGGCCGCTGCCATCTCCGGCGTTGGTCGCGTCCTCAATCATGTCGTAGCCCGGCACCCGGCGGTTGTTCAGGTCCGGGTGCGGGACGATGCCGGTGTCGATGACCGCCACCACGACGCCCGCGGCGTCCGACTCGATGTCCCACGCGGCCGGCAGGTTGATGGTGGGGTAGTGCCACTGCACGCTGTAGCCGTTGTCGTTGGGGACCTTCAGCTTGTACATGCGCAGGTTGCGGTCCGTGTAGCGCACGCCCGGAAGCGCCGCGAGCCGGGTCACCAGCGTGCGCGTCTCCTCCGCCGTCACCGCGTGGCCGTCCAGCGCCTGGAAGCCCACCAGGTGCAGGTGCTCACTGGCGTACCCCTTGTGCACCGCGCGGTAGCCGGGGAGCTTCGCCGCCTCCAGCACGTGCTCCGGCGAGAGGCCGCCCTCCTCGAAGCGCAGGATGACGTCGCCCGGAATCGTGGGGTCCGCCGTCGGGATGCGCGCCAGCGGCGGCGCACCCACGGGCGGCGGGACGATGGGCAGGCCCGGGTCCGTCACCACGGGGCCGCCCTTGCGCAGGCCCATGCCCCGCAGCTTCGCCTTCAGCTTCGCCAGGTCCGCCCGGCTCAGCGGCGAGTGGACGACGCGCGAGACGCCGCCCTCGGTGGACTCCTGATTGCCCCGGAACGGCGTCAGCTGCCCCCGGATGACGCCCTCGCCATCCGGGCTGCCCGCGTCGGGACGGGGGGTGCCCGCGTCGGGACGAGGGGGACGGTCGTCATCGTCGTCGTCTTCGCCCGGACACGCGGTGGCGGTGAGCAGCAGGAGACCCAGGAGCAACAGACGGCGCATACGGGCAGACCCCCTAAGACACGGTCAGCCGGGCACCCTACCATCGCGCTTGCGATTGAAAGCCTCTCTCAGCTCGCCATCGCCTCGCCGCTTCCGCCTTCCGTGTCTTCCCCAACGTTGCTGTCGGCCTCGTCCTCCAGCTCGTCGACACCCCGAGGCACACCGTCCACGTAGGTGACGACATTGCCTGGCATGGCCGGCACGCGCGGGCCCGGCGTCACCACGCCCGTGAGGTTGAGCGGGTCCACTCCGGACAGCTGCACCCGCACGCCCGACGGGGCCTGGCGACGCACCGCGCGCGCCATGTCCACCGCCTCTGGCAGCGCGAACTGCTCGCCCACGAAGCCCGCCACAAAGCGCCCACCGCGCACCTCGCCGCGCGCCTCCATGCGCCGGTACACGAAGAGCAGCTCACGCCAGGTGGGCGCCAGCGCCTCGCGCATGACCAAATCCCGCCAGACGATGCCGTAGCGCTGGAGGAACAGCCGCGCCAGCGAGTCCATCACCTCGTCCGCGGGCTTGGGCTCGGCCGGGGCCAGCAGGCTCCAGCGCCCGGGGCCGCCGCGCTGCAACAGCTTCTGGCGCTTGCGGTGCGCCGGGCTCTGGAGGATGCGCAGGTTCTGCACCGCGTCCGCCGTCACCAGCCCGCGCGCCACCAGCTCCCACAGCGCGTCCTCCACCTCCGCGGGCAGCCGCCGCGCGCGCGACACCAGGTCCTGGAAGAAGCACGCGCCCCGCCGCTCCAGCACCGCCACCACGTCCTTCGCCGGCACGCTCAGGTCCGGCGGCGTCCACACGTCCCCGTCGGCCAGCACGGCATGGGGCCGGGCCGCGGTGAGCATCCACTCCAGGTCCTCGCGCAGCGTGAAGGTCAGCGGCGCGTTGCGCGTGGGCGAGGCCCGCGAGCGCGGCGGCGGAGCTGGCTCCACCTCAACGGGCGCTCCACGGCGCGGGCCCGGCGGCGGCTTCGCGTCCTTCATCGTCAGCCGGCCCCAGGCCACCTCGCCCGCGTAGCAGGCCCGCTCCAACATGTCCGGCGTGTACCCGCGCATGCGCGCGGGCAGCAGGAAGCGCTCCCACGCGGACGCGGGCGCCTCGTACCCCTGCAACAGCTTCACCGCCTTGAGCAGGCCCGTGGAGCCGCGCAGCGCATCCACGTCCTCCAGGTGGTGCCACCGGAAGAGGAAGCGCATGAAGTCCTGCGCGCTCAGCGGCTCGATTTCCCGGCGCAGCCGCCCCACCGTCATCCGGTGGATGCGCTGGAGCAGGCGCCGGTCACACCACTCCAGGGGCGGCGTCTCGCCCGGAGCCAGCGGCACCTCCAGCGGACGGAAACGGCCGCGCAGCACGGAGCCCTGGGCCTCCAGCGCGTGCAGGGCGACGTTCACCTCGTCCTCGGCCAGCAACGTGAGCCGCGACAGCTCCGCCACGGTGGTGGGGCCCAGCATCTCCATGCGCCCGCGAACCACCTGGAAGATGGCGGCGTCACGCTCCACCGGCCGGTCATGCGCCAGCACCGGCAGCGGCGGCTGCGTCACCGCGTCCGGAAAGAGCGCCCGCACCGCGTTGCCCCGCTCGGCGGAGACGAGGAAGCGGCCCGCCGGCAGCTCCAGCCACGCCACCCGCCCCTGCTTGAACAGCGGCACCTCCAGCCCACGCGGCACCTCGTGCGCGTGCACCAGGATGAGCTGGCAACAGCGCGTCGTGCAGCTCGTCCTCGTCGCGCATGGGCGGCGCGGCGTCCTCCACCACCGTGGCGATGGCCGCG
>JBKGHK010000443.1:0-8502 GCA_046520375.1 Pyxidicoccus sp. 3LFB2 | reverse complement strand
GTCGGGAGTGGCGAGTGCGTCCGCGTCGCGAGCGGCCTGGGCGGTGGTGTCGAGCCGCTCGCGGTACGTGGCCAGCGGCCGGGCAAGGTACGAGGCCAGGTCGGTGCCGATGGCCTCGCGCCAGGGGTTGTCCGGGTAGCCTTCGCGAGCGCCGCGCTCCAGGACTTCACGCACCTCGCGCTCGCGGGGCGCCACGTCGGACAGGCGCGCCGAGGCGAGCCCCGCGACGGTGGGGGCCAGGGCCTGGGAGGGCTCGAGGGCGAACCACTGGCCCACCAGCTCGTGGAAGGAGGGCGCGGTGCCGCCGGCGGGGCGCTCGGAGAGGGCACGCTCGGAGGTGGTCAGCTCGTCGTGGAGCGACTGCAGCTCCGCGTCCACGCGAGACAGCTCGGAGGCCACGGCCGCGTCGGTGCGCGTCTCCGGCAGCGAGTCGAGCTGGTCGCGGATGCCCATGTAGAGGTCGCGCTGGTCTCTCTGGGCGTCGTGCACGACGGCGCACAGGTTGCCCAGGCCCAGGTGGTCCAGGCGGTGCTTCACCACGTCCAGGGCGGTGCGCTTGTCGCAGACGACGAGCACGCGCTCGCCACGCGCCAGGTGGTCGCCGATGGCGTTGGCGATGGTCTGCGACTTGCCGGTGCCCGGAGGCCCGTGGACGACGAGTCCCCGGCTGCTGCGCGCAAGGCGCACCGCGCGTGCCTGACACGGGTCGGCGATGGTGACGAGCCGCTCCTCGTCGGCGCGCTTGAGGCCCTCCAGGTTGGGCTCGCCGCCGCCGTGGCCCGCGGGCTCGCCGAGCGACACGTCCACGCGGAGGAAGCTCTCCAGTGGACCCGAGACGGGCTCGCCATCCACGAGGGCGCGCATGTCGTCGACAAGGCTCTGGTTGGACAGCGGGTACAGGCCGAGCACCGCGCTGGGGAGGATGGTGGGCTGCGCGTCACCGTCATCGTCCGAGCGGGGCACCGGAGCCAGCAGCGTGGTGGCGGTGAAGGGGGCGGGAGCGGGCAGGTCGAGCGCCTTGGCGACAGCGGCGACGAGCTCGTTCAGCTCGCGCCACGGGTCCAGTCCCTCTTCGTCCTTGAAGAGGTCCCCGAAGCGCTGGCCGGTCTGCTGCTCCACCCAGGCGAGCAGGGCGGTGTTGGGCGCGACGCGGTCCTCGCCCTCCTCGGCGCCCTCCAGCTCCACGGAGGGGGCGCGGCCCTTCTTGAGGGTGAGGCGTACGGGCACGAAGGCGATGGGGGCGAGGACGCGCCGGGTGCCGAAGCCCCGCTTGTCCTTCGCGCCCGGGGGCAGGTGCAGCAGGGGGAAGCCCACGTGCAGCACGTGGGCGCCGGTGTCCTGCTCGAAGGTGCGAGCGTCCTCGACGATGGTGGCCAGCTTGCGCAGCAGGGCCTGCTGCTCCTCCTCGGCGCGAGTGGGAGAGGCGGTGCCGCTTTCGTCGTCGGTCTCTGGTTCCTCCGCTTCAGGAACGGTGGAGGCACGGATGCGCGCGTCGGCGGAGGGAAGCGCTGGCGTCGTGGAGGAACGTGCGAGCGGGTCGTCCTGCGTCCCGGCGGGAAGGGGCGGGGTAGCGGCACGTGCGGGCGATGCGCCCTGCCCGTCAACGGAAGGACTGTCCTGCGTCGTCGTGGACGCGCGGGCGGGCGAGGCACCCTGCGCGTCAGCGGACCCATTCTGCCCGTCCGCGGTCGCGACCGAGCGACGGCCAGAACGGGCGGTCCGTGCCTTGAGGGGCGGCGTCCTGTCGGAGCCCGCGTTGGGCGCAGGAGGCTTCACCGCGAGCCGGACGGTGGCCTTCTCACCCAGGAGGGCGGCCAGCACGGTGTGGGGCGCGGTGCCATCGAGCCGGCTCAGCGTGGCGAGGTCCACGCGCTGGCGGCTCTGATGGGGGCGGCAGTTGATGCTCGGTCCGGATGCGAGCGCGGCGTAGAGCCGCTCGAGCATCTTCTCCAGAACGCGGTGGCGGGGCTCGGGCGGCAGGCGGCACCTCTCGTCGGGAGGGAGGCCGGCTGTCTATCACGCGGACCGGGCGTGCGGCTCAGCCAGAGAGCGCGGCGGCGAGCAGGCGAGCAGCGGCCTCCAGTTCCTCCTCCGGGAGGTGGTCGGCGGGGGCGGCGTCAAAGGCGGCGCGGCCCCACAGCCGCTGAGGCGTCTGGGCGAAGCGGGGCACCAGGTGCAGGTGGAAGTGGCGCAGCACATCGCCAATGGCGAAGGCGTAGGCATGCTCGGCGCCGAGCACCTCGCGCTGGGCGCGCATCACCCGGGCCGCGAAGGGGCCGAGCTCGCGTGCGGGCTCCGCGTCCAGGTCGTACCAGGCGCGCACGTGCCGCTCGCTGGAGATGACCACCCAGCCGGGAACAGGGCTGGGCGACGCCACGCCATGCAGCACCAGCCCCGGAGCCCGGGCGAGGACGCCGCCCACCGGACGGGTGTCTCCCCGAACGATGGCGCAGCCGAGACATGGGTCATTCACATCCGACATGGCCCCACCCTAGCAGCGAGCTCCCAGCGGGCGCGATGCGACAAAGAGGGTCCTCATGGACCTCATTTCTCACGCAAGAAGAGGCCGCGCTGATCCACTTCGGAGCGAGCGTCACGCGAGGCGAAAGCGGGGGAGGGCGGGCAGGGGGGACCCCGCCTTGACGGGATGGGCTCGGGTCGGAGAGTGTCCGCCCCACGCCCTTCCAAGTGTTGGGGCGTCAATATTGGGGATTTTCTCTTAAAGGTGGGGATGATGAAGAAGCATCTGGTGTTTGCCGTGGTGCCGTTCCTGGCCCTTGGCTGTGGCGAGGATCTGAAGGACGCGAACGGCGATGGCATTGCGGACGGCGTGCGTGAGCCGGACAGCGTGACGGTGGTGACTCCCGCCTCGCCCAAGGGCACCGTGTCGGGCCAGGTGCTGGGAACCCGGTACACGCCGCTTGAAGGCGTCACGGTGGAGATGACCATCGGGAGCTCCGCGGACGCGGTGGCTGCAAACACCGACGCCAAGGGCAACTTCGAGTTCACGGACGTGCCCGCCGGCGCCGAGGTGCTGCTGACCTTCAGCCGCCCGGGATTTGCCACGCTGCGCTCCAGCTCGGTCATCCCCTCTTCCGCGGGCAATGTTCCCATCAACAATGGCAACGCGAGCTTCGGCCCCGTCGTGCTTGCGGCGCTCGACGGCACGTTGAAGTTCAACCTGCTGACCCCGAATGGTCGTCCGGCGGCCGGCGCCAAGGCCTCGCTGCATGTCGACGTTGCCGGCAAGGTCCTGGCGGGTCCGTCCGAGCGCACCAGCAGCTCGGTCGTCGTCGACGCGGACGCGGGCCCTGATGGTGTCGTGACCTTCTCGGGGGTGCCTTCGCCCCTCGAGATGGACCGGCTGAACAGCCAGTACAAGCTCATCGTCAACGCGCTCGATGCCAATGGCGATGGTGTCCTCGATGCGGGTGGCAGGATCGAGGAGTATTCCGGGGCGACGCTGGCCACCACCGGCATCGTTCATACCCTGGCGCTGCCCGCTCCCTCTGATACGGGCGCGGAGCTCGAGATTGACTATACCAACCTCTCGTCGCTCCTCAGCGCGGGGGCTTCGTTCAGTCCCCAGGACAACATGCTGCGGTCGGGTGAGGCCATCTACATTGCCTTCAACCAGCCGGTCCACCCTGGCTCGGTCACGGTCGGGCTCGCGAATGAGTACGGCCTGTCGGAGGGACTCTCCCTTGCCAAGAACCTGCTCCAGGGCAACACGATTCTGAGCCTGGCGCCGTCGGGGAGTCTTCAGGCCGGGCGCGAGTACAATCTGTACGTCCGCGCTGTTTCGGCTGTGAGCAACCAGCCCATCTCCAAGACCGTGTCCTTCGTGAGCGGCGACCCCACTCCGCCGGCCATCAACGTGGACTCCACGGTTCGCTTCTACGACCTGAACAACAACGGGCAGCTGAACAGCGGTGAGTACGTCGCGCTGAGCTTCAATCAGGTCATGCTCCAGCGTGGGTCCAGCGTCGAGGTCTTCTTCCGTGGGGTGGAGCTGGATGGGGCACCGGCCAGCACGAGCGTTGGTGAGTGGGTGGACGGGAACCGGAACATCACTGGATTCACCCTCTCGACCTTCGAGCCGCCGTACCTGTTCGGCGGCGGCGGCGTTCTCGCCGACCCGCGTCCCGACTTCCCCGCGGCCTCCGCGAACGGTTACAGCACCCGGTTCCTCTTCCGGTACCTGCCCGCGGGCGCGGCTCCCACTGTCTTCAACTCCGGCAACTCCGTCACGCTCGTGCTGGCGTTCGGCCTCCTGCGCAATCCGTCTTCGGATGTGTATGAGTCCGCGTGGGGCGTGCCTCAGACGTCCACGGTGAATGTGAGCGCTACGCTCGTCGCCATTCCGATGCCCGCTCCGTAAGGATGCACTGGAACAAGTCCTTGCGTTGCTGAAAGAGCGCTCCCGAGGGCCCTTCCCTCGGGGGCGCTGTCTTTTTTCCGGATGGCGCAGTCCTCCGGGGCAGGGCAGCAGCGCGTCACGTCCGAGGCCGTGGACAGGGTCCGCTGAATGAAACGGGTTTCGCTGGGTGGGGTCTTCGGTCCAGGGCCGTAACCCATTGTAATCCCGGGTTCATGAGCCAGGAGCGTTCCGTTCGAGCCAGGACCGATGGATGCACCGTCGAGCCACACCATGCGCTACTTCAGTGTCTTCGCTGTGTTGGTGGTCTTCTCTGGAGCTTGTATCGACCTGCCAGAAATCGAGCAGGTTTCCGAGCCCTCTGATGCAGGCGAGCCCGGGCCAGGGAGCACGGATGCCTCGACCTGGACGCCAGACGCTTCTGTTCCCGATTCGGGCATCCCCGATTCAGGTACTCCCACCCTGGCCGTCACACTGGAGACCTCTCGGTCCATCACCAATAGCGACGTACAGATAAGTGCCCGGGTCATCGGGCCTGTTCCAGAGGAGGTCGAACTCCTGGCGGATGGAGTGGCGGTTGCCACCTTGTCCCCGCCCTACGAACTTCGATGGAGCGCTGAGGCGCTCGTAGAAGGCACGCATGTGCTTTCCGTGAGGGCAACGCTTGGGGAGCGGAAGGTCACGAGCGAGTCTCGTACGCTCATTGTGGATAGAACGGCGCCTCGGCTGATCTCACAGTCGCCGTTGACCGGCGCTCAATCGGTATCGGTACACCAGACCATCCAGGCGGCTTTCTCCGAACCTCTCGAGCCGACCAGCGTGAACTCGGAGTCGGTGAAGCTGCTGTCGGGCGCAGGCGTCGTTGCCGCGGAGGTCCTGCTGACGTCTGAAGGAACCTCACTGACCCTACGACCCGTTTCGCTCTTGCCCGCTGATACTGCCGTGCGAGTGAGTCTTGGAACTCTGGTGGACTTGGCGGGCAACGCCGTACAAGCCCTCCCTCATGACTGGGAGTGGATGGTTCCCGGCTACTTGGCGCTTGGAGAACCCCTGAGCGCCAGTCCGACCGAGAGCTCGGAGGTGAGGAGCCCCGCTCTTCAAGTCGATGGGACGGGACGGCCTGTCGTGGCGTGGTGGGATGAAACTGCAACGGAGCCCGCTGGTATCCGCGTCCGGCAGTGGAACGGCAGCGCCTGGGTTCAACTGGAAGGTGTGCTGCAACCCACTTCCGGCCATTTCTCCGGAGGATTCAGCTCGCTCAAGGTCGATGGGGACGGGCAGCTCTTTGTTGCCTGGGACGAAGCGTCGAACTCCGAGGGCCTCAGTCTGCAAGTCCGCCGGTGGAGTGGAACGGCCTGGGTTGCGGTAGGAGGCTCCGTAGGACCCTTGCCCCAGCAAACCGGTATGGACCTCATCGTCTTCCAGGTGGGTAGGCAGGGCCAACCTGTACTCGCGTTTCGGGAGAGCAATCAGGGCGCTACGGTCGTCTCCGTCTGGCGGTGGAACGGCGGAAGCTGGGGCTTGCTGGGGGGCAAACTCAAGGTCAATTCATCACGGCTCATCTCCAGCCTTCGCATGAACGTCGATGCGGCTGGAAATCCTGTTGTTGCCTGGAGCGAGACCGATGATGGCAACCTCGCCGCGTACATGCGCCGCTGGAACGGTGGTGCCTGGGAAGCCATTCCCATGCCAACGCAGACCCACCCCGGAACTCTCTCCATTGATGATTCAGGGGCTCCCATCCTGGATGTTCCCGTCTCGAATGGAACCGCAAGCAGCACCCAGCTTCGGAGATGGAATGGGAGCTCCTGGGTGGCCCTCGGAAACCCCATCAGCGCCTATCCCGGAGCAACCGATTCCAGGGTGACTGCGCTCACCTCTGACGCGCAGGGAAGACTCACTGCCCTGATCTCCGAGCCCGAAGTCGCCGGTGGCCCCTCCGTCCTCTACCTCCGCCGGTGGAATGATGGCGCCTGGGAGTCGGTAGGCAGCCCCTTGAGGAAGACCCCTGGCTCGACGCCGGTCGGCGCCACCCTGCTCGCCGTGGACCCCACCGGCCAACCCGTGGTGGCCCGGGCCGAGCAGTCCGACAGCGAGCCCGGCCAGCGCCGGCTCCACGTCTACACCCCCAACCACTGAGCCCTCTTCCTCGCCCCGGGCCCACCAAGGTCCGGGGCGACACCTTCCGCCCACGGTTCTCCAGTCAACGCTCCCTGACCCTCCGGGCCCCTTCTTCAAATCGTGCGAGAACGGGCGCGTTGGAACCGTCGTGTATAGATTGCCTACCGCCCTTTCCCTACACGTGAGGCGTCGGTTCCATGAAGCGAACGGCCATGACACCCCTGGAAGACGCGGCGCCCGCCAACGCGCTCCCCACGTCTGGCGGCAACAAGAAGCGGGTCCTCGTCGTCGACGACTTCGATGACGCGCGGGAGATGTACGCCGAGTACCTGGAGTTCGTCGGCTTCGAGGTGGACACCGCCTCCAACGGCAGGGAAGCCGTCGAGAAGGCGCAGGACGGCGAGCCGGACATCATCCTGATGGACCTGTCGCTGCCCATCATGGACGGCTGGGAGGCCACCCGCCTCATCAAGCAGGACGCGCGCACGCGGGACATCCCCGTCATGGCGCTCACCGGCCACGTCCTCGCGGGCAACGCCGAGCACGCCAAGGATGCCGGCGCCGACGAGTTCGTCGCCAAGCCGTGCCTGCCCCAGGACCTGGAGAACAAGATCCGCAACATGCTCAAGCCCAGCAAGGCGAAGGGGAAGAGCGGGCAGGGGACCTGAGCCACCCGACATCCCCACTGCCCGACATCGGACAGTCGGGGCCCCGCCCTCCCATTGTGCGTCGTTCCCCGCTTCCGCCCGGTTGACCCCTGGCGGGTGGATGCATAGGCACCCCCTGTGGGCACTTCCCCCGCAGCCTCCCCGCCACCGCTGGACGCGTGGACTCCTCCCGAGGAGTTCGACGAGTACCGCATCGTCCGGCCCATCGGTCGCGGGCGGACGGGACGCGTGTTCCTCGCCCACGACACGCTCCTGGAGCGTCCGGTCGCGGTGAAGTTCATCCCCGCCCTCGGCTCCAACGCCCTGGCCCGCTTCCTGGTGGAGGCCCGCGCCGCCGCCCGAATCCAGCACCCCAACGTCGTCACCCTCTACCGGGTGGGACAACTGGACGAGCAGCCCTACCTCATCTCCGAGTTCATCCGGGGGGTGAGCCTGGACCGGCTCTCCAAGCCCCAGCCCTGGGAGCGGGTGCTGTCCATCGGCCGCGACCTGGCCCGCGGCCTGAGTGCCGCCCACCGGCGCGGGGTGCTGCACCGGGACATCAAGCCGGGCAACGCCGTGCTCACCGAGGCCGGCGAGGTGAAGCTGCTCGACTTCGGGCTCGCCAAGCTGCTGGACGAGGCCGCCGAGCCGGGCGAGGCCGCCGCCCGCCCGGACGCGGTGCCGCCCAAGCTGCCCGAGGACCTGGACCCCGAGGCCAGCCCCAACTTCTCCGCGCGCTCGCTGGATGGCGTCTTCCTGCCCTCCCTGCCGAGCGGCGCCCTGGTGGGCACGCCCTACTACATGTCTCCGGAGGCCTGGGCGGGCGAGGACCTGACGCGCGCAGCGACGTGTACTCGCTGGGCGTCGTCCTCTACGAGCTGTGCGCGGGGCGGGGCCCCTTCCGCGACGTGCCCTGGCGGGACCTTCCCGACCTGGTGCGCACGAAGGACGCGCGCCCGCTGGCGGAGGCCGCGCCCGGCGTGGATGCCGCCTTCGCGGGCATCATCGACCGGTGCCTGCGCCGCGAGCCGGGCGAGCGCTACACCTCCGCCGCGCACCTGCTGGACGCGCTCGAAGCGCTGTCCCGCGAGGAGACGCCGGCGGACGTGCCCGAGGGCAACCCCTACCGGGGCCTCCAGGCCTTCGAAGCCGAGCACCGCGCCGTCTTCTTCGGCCGCCGCCGTGAGCAGCGCGCCGTGCTGGAGCGGCTGCGCTCCGAGTCCTTCCTCCTCATCACCGGCGACTCCGGCGTGGGCAAGTCCTCGCTGTGCCTCGCCGGCATCCTCCCGGCGGTGGCCGAGGGCGGGCTGGAGGACGGCCGCCGCTGGTACACCGCGCGGCTGGTGCCGGGCC
>JBKGHK010000442.1:0-8560 GCA_046520375.1 Pyxidicoccus sp. 3LFB2 | reverse complement strand
GGCCGCGTGGCTCGGCGCCGGAGACCCGGGCTTCTGCACCTGGCTGGCCGAGCACCTCTCCGGCACCGTCTTCGCCTGGCGCCAGGCCCACGCCTCCGTGCGCCTGCTGCGCGAGCTGGGCGCGCTGTCCGGGCAGCCGTAGCGGGCGGCCCGGGGCGGAGGGTCTCCGCTCACGCCTCCACGAGGATGCGGTGGCGGTACAGCTCCACCAGCACGTCCTCGGACAGGTCCGCCTGCTTGTGCTCGCGCAGGTGCTGGCGCACGGCGTCCACGGGCTGGCGGCCGGTGAACTCCACCAGCAGGCCGTAGGCCTCGCCGGGCAGGGCCACCGCGTCGTACTCGTTGTAGGCGCCCAGGGCCACGCTGCCGTCCGGCATCCACTGCACCGTGGCGTCCGCGTTGAACTTGAGCGTGCGCGGCAGCGTCGGTGACACGGCGGTGTGGTGGAGCTTCTCCAGCGTCTTCAA
This sequence comes from Pyxidicoccus sp. 3LFB2, assembly GCA_046520375.1. Classification (GTDB taxonomy): domain Bacteria; phylum Myxococcota; class Myxococcia; order Myxococcales; family Myxococcaceae; genus Myxococcus. The sequence continues at coordinate 8,093 of JBKGHK010000442.1, read as the reverse complement.
TTCAATGGTGCCATCCAGGCCGAGCAGCTTCTCCAGTCCGTCTCCGGGCAGCTCGCGCACCAGCTTGAAGCAGGCGCGGTAGTAGTCGGCCTCGCGGCCCACGTACTCCTTCCACAGCTCGCCGTAGGCCTTCGCGGGCGGCGCGGTGTCGTCCAGGTCCTCCACGCTCAGCGGCATGGCCTGCGTCTCCGCGCGGTCCTTCCCGGACAGCACGTAGTCGGGCAGCAGCTGGAGCGCCGTCCAGCGCGACAGCTGGATTTCGGCCAGCGTGAGGTACGTCTTCATGGACATGTAGAACTTGCGGCCGTCCGCGCCCGCCACGTACTTGCAGAAGAAGGTGGAGCAGACCGCCTCGCGGTAGGGCCAGATGGTGCAGCCGCCCGTGTCCACCGCGAAGTAGGGACAGCGCAGCGACGCGGTGCGGCCGAAGAACTGGTGCCCGTTCTTGTAGAGGAAGTGGAACTTCGCCGGAGGCCGCACCCACTGCGGCGTCACGCCGATGCGGCTGGCGAGCTTCTCCTCCATGCGGCGGCGGCCCTCGGCCAGCTCCGGGCGCGTGTCCGAGAGCAGCGCGCCCACGAGGTAGTTGGGCAGGCGCGGCGAGTAGGTGCAGCACTTGGTGTCCGGGCGGAAGAAGCGGCTCACCCCGTCCACGGAGTCGACGGCGCCCGGGGCGTTCTCCTTGCACATGGCGCAGGTGGAGCAGGTGGCCTTGGTCTCCTCGGGGACGTCCTGGCGGAAGAAGTCGGGGAGGAGGCCGCGATAGAGCTCGGGGAGGGTGTCGAGGAGGCGGGGCATGGGGCTTGGGCTCTGAGGGAAGGGGAGGGGGTCAGCGTGCCGAGGCGTCGTCCCACTGGACGCGGTAGGTGCAGGACTCGGGGCCCTGCCGGTCTCGGGTGAGGACGAGGCCCTGCACGCCGATGCGGTGGAGGCCCTCCTCGAGCACGCCCTCGACGAAGCCCTCGGTCTCCTCGGGCTCGTTGAACCAGAGGTCCGCGGAGGTGGGGCCCACGACGGTGAGGCGCGTCTCGGTGAAGTTGTTGCCGCTGCGGAAGTTGTGCGTCATCCGGCCCAGGGAGCGCATGGGGCCGAGCACCCGCGCCATGGCGAGCACGGCGGCGCCCATGAGCGTCTGCGCGTAGCCCACAATCATCCGCCGGGCGAGCTGGCGGCGCGCCTCGTCCAGGGGCACTTCCGGGTGGAGCGTGCGGCCCACTTCATCCAGACAGCGGACCCAGACGGCATGGGGATAGGCGGCCAGCAGCGGCGCGTCCAGGTCCATGCCCAGCTCCTTCAGCCGCGCCCGCAGGTCCGGAGGCAGGGCCCCGTCGAGCGTCCTGCGGTACAGGCTGTCCACCGTGTTGCCGAAGATGACGCGCTCATGGCTCATGCGGCGCGCATTCTTTCCAGACACCCCCGTGCGAGGCCAGCCCCCCTGGCACCGCCGTGTCGGGTAGGTGGACGGAGCGGGGCTCGGCGTCACCCCGGGTCCTGGGGGCCTGGCGGAGCCGGTGCCGGAACCGCCTCGGACGCGGGCGGTGCGTCGGGAGTGGGCGTGGGGGCCGTGGGCTTCGAGGGCGCCTCGGCGGGCGGCTGCGTCTGGCCGGGCTGCGAAGGTGGACCGTGAGGGGGCGTGAGGGTGTCCTCCGCGGGCAGCGGCGGTGCCTTTCCGATGACCTGCCCCTGGGGCGTGACGGCGTACTCGTACCAGCCATCGAGAACGCGCACACTGGGGCCGCCGCAGCGGTCGAAGCGTTGGTCGACCAGCACGTAGTACACTCCCGGCGTGGGGCCCGTGAAGACGGCGACATCCAGTCCCTGCTCAGGGCTGGCACAGCCCGAGAACAGGTCTGGATAGGGATTCTCCTTCACCATTTCCCGAATGGCTGCCGCCGCGGCGATAGCGGCCCCCGCCTCCGCGAAGGGAACGATGTTCGTGCGAGTTGCGGTATCCGGCCACTCGACCTGGCCCCTCCATGTGGCGGAGGGCGCGGTACACCCGGCGAGCATCGCCGCCAGCACCGTGTGCAGCCACACCTTGAGCATTTCTTTCTCCTGACGCATCCGGAGGCACACCGTGCCTACTCGCTCAGCAGCCGCAGCGGTTGATCGCATTGTGGCGCGCGGTGGGTTCTCAGGGGACTGCAACGGCCGAGGGTCACCCAGCCGTCCTTGATGGCACTCCATTGTTGAATCTCCCCCGTGGGGAAATAGCGCAGGAAGATGCGCACTCCGTCCTGACGCTCCGCCACCAGGGCCGAGGCCATCTCGATGCCCGTCCCTTTGTAGACCGCAGGGGCGGGGTTGCCTGGAATGAGGCGGACCTCCGCCATGGCCACATGGGGTTTGAACGTGTCCGTCGGCCACGCCCTGAGGTCCAGCGAGGAGGGTGGTGCGCCGCACGGGTGGTTGTGGATGTAGCCCACGACCCACACCTGGGCAGCGGGGTAGTCATCATCCTGAACCTCGGAGTACGGGCGGCAGGATTCATGGTTCCCACGAGAGGGTTCAGACACCCGCCATGACATCGTGTCCCGGTCTCCCGCGACATAGACGGTCGCGCAGTATTCCGTGGACAGGCCCGCGATGGGCCGCTTCGACAGAGGCTCACAGACCTTGGCGCCAGGACGTCCGAGGAGTGCATTGGCCACGTCCCGAAGCAGGTGAATCGGAATGGAGGGGTCCCCGGTGGGCAACTCCACGGCCGGCACTTCCTTCCATGGGCCCCGCGCGATTCTGGCGTTCTGTGCGGTGGTGTTCGCCATGGGGGCGCTTGCGCAACCCACCAGCATGCAGCCCGAGACGAGAAGGTGAAGCCTGTGCTTCCTGGGCCTGCTTCCGTGTGAAGGCGGCCTCGTCCAGTTGAATGACGGCACGGCGCCGCAAGCTACCAGGGTTGTGCAGTGTTGCCCCGAGCGATGGATGTGGCGCCCCGACTGGACAGGACGGCGACGAGCGTGGTCGGCTTCCAGGACAGGCCGACCCTTCACTCCCCCCGAAGTTCAAGGAGGCGCCGCCCATGCGGTTCTTCGAGGTGAACACCGAGGCTCCTCCGGGGGTCGACATGGGCCACCACCTGCCGCTGCGCTTCATCTGGCGGCCCCTGCTCGGCGATGTCGTCTACGCGCTCCTGCTCGGCACGTGGCTGTGCGTGCTTCCCGCCGCGTACCTGCTGGACCGGGGGCTGTCCTTGGCCTCCATCCTGGAGAACTGGTGGTGGGCCCTCGCCTTCGCGCTGGGTGGGGCGCTCAGCGTGGTGGGGGCCCTGCGGAGTCTCCTGACGCGGCTGGAGGTCGAGGTGACGGACTCCCATGTCCTCCAGCGGGGCGGTGGGACGCTGCGAGGCAGGACGTGGAGCGAGCCGCTGGCGCGCTACACCGCGCTGCGTGTCGAGCACCGTCACCACCCGGACTGGCTGGGCGCGAAGGACGAGTTCGGCATCCACCTGTGCCATGGCGAGGATGCCTCGCGCTCCGTCGTCCTGCACTGGGGGCGGAGCCGACGTCAATTCCAGGCGCGACTGGCGCGCTACTCGGAGCTGCTGGGCCTGGACGTCGTGGAGGACGCGCGGACCGTGCACCGCCTCGCCGGGTAGGTCCTGCCGAGGCGGTGAGCCGTGCGGTGCTACTCCCCGACGGCGACGTACCGGTCGCCGTCGTTCTCATCGAAGCCACGCTGCGGCTGGTAGCGGACGTCCGCGCACAGGTCCGCCAGTCGCTGCGCTCCCTCGTCGGTCAGCATGTTCTCGCGGAGGTCCAGCCGTTCGAGGTGCCGGAAGGCTCCCGCATGGTTCGCGAGCACCTGGGCATCCTCATCGGCCATGTTTCCCAGCGACAGGTCCAGCTCCTGGAGTCGGGGCAGGAGCTTCGTCCGGGGCAGCTCCCGGCACAGCGCGGCCATGAAGTCCGCGTTGCGCAGCCCCAGCTTGCGGAGGCCTGGCAATACCTCTCCGTCCAGGAGCGGCCGCAGGTCCTCCAGGCCCGCTTCCCCGCCATATCGAGGGCTGCCAAACCACAGCTCCAGCCGCTCCAGGTTCGGCAGGCGGGCGCTCATGACCGAGCGCACCGCCGCCAGCGGCAGGCCCCCCGTCTCCACCGTCAGCTCGCGCAGCTCCGGCAGGTCGAGGTCGCCCAGCTCCACACCGCCACCCCGCAGCCGCAGCGTGCGCAGCCTCGGGAGGACCGCGTAGAGCGGGGAGACGTCGCCCACCTGCGTGAAGGAGATGGGCCACTCGCTCGGGTAGGCGTAGTCGCCGAGGAACACGCTCCGCAGCGTCTGGGAGCCGCCTGCCCGTTCGACGGCCTGGATGACGGCGAAGTACTGATTGAGGTCCCCGAAGCTCACCATGCCGACCGTGAGGTCTCGCAGGAAGCGGCCGGACGGGTGCGCCAGCAGCGCCTCCACCGTGGCGGGGACGTCCAGCGTCGAGTCCGGGTCCGCCTGTGCCACCCGCGCGCTCCGGATGAAGCCCAGGTGCCATTCCAGCTGGAGCTCCTCGGACTCCACCGCGTCCGCCAGCGCTCCGAGCAGCACCTCCTCGTGCTCCCAGATGAGCGCGTCCGCCTCACCTTGGAACCGCCAGGCCTCGGACCGGAGGGTTGCCCCGAGCGCCGCGTGCTGACGCGCAATCAGCTCGCCGCGAGGGTCGCCCCGCCGTTGGAGCGCGTCGGCGTAGACAAGGTACGCGTCCACCGTGTCCGGGTCCTGCAGGATGGCTGCCTCCAGCTCCACAAGGGACGGAGTGTCGTCTCGCGACATGGCGTGGCTTCCTCCAGATGGAAGGAAGCGTGACGCTTCGGGCGTGGGCTGACAACCCCTCGCGTCCGGGCCTGGGCTCCCGCTGGCGGGTGCGCCAGGATGGTGCCATGGCCTGGCGAAAGAGCCTTGAAGTCGCGGTGCTCCTGGGGGGATTCGTCCTGGGCGGAGCCGCGAGTGCGCAGTCTGCCTCCAAGGCGCCCGTGGCGGAGCGCTTCGTGTCCGCCGCTCGCGAGCTGCTCGGCGTGCCGTACACGCTGGGGGGACGGATGCGGCGGGCAGGGGAGGGCATCGACTGTCAGGGCGTCCTGTTCTACGCGGCGGAGCGCGTCGGTCGCTGCGGCTGGAAGTCCTTCTCCGTGCTGCCCACGGTGTCCATCCCGGCAGGAGAGCTGGGGACCACCGTGGAAGGCCTGGCGCCCGTGGCCTCCTCCGCGCTCGACGTGTCGCGGCTGCTGCCGGGAGACGTGCTGCTGCTGGTGGGCTTCGCCGCCAACCCCGCCGAGCCGCCCATCGCCGAGCTGCAAGGCCGGCCCGTCTGGGTGTGGCACACCGGCGTGTACAGCGGCGCGGGGAAGTGGATTGTCGGTGACCACTTCGCCGGCAAGGTCGTGGAGGAGGACCTCACGGCCTACCTCACGGCCCACGCGGACACCTACTCCGGGCTGGTGGTGACGCGCATGGCTGTGGGCCCCCGCCCGAAGCGCTGCCGGACGTCCTCGCCCATGCCGAAGCCGTGAGCGGCGAGGGCCCCGCGCTCCAGGCGGGCCTGCTATCTTCGCGCGCCCCGAACCCGCCCCGGCTCACGCAGTCTCGCGTGGCCACGGTCTGGCGCGCGGAGCTGTGGAGTGATGAACCCGACTGTCGCTGAACCCGGAGCCCGCCTCTCACGCCGCATGCTGGGGGCGCTCGGGCTGGCCCTGCCCTTCATCGTGTGGATGGGACTCGTCGTCCTTCCCATCTGGCTCCAGTCCGTGCACGGCTGCTTCTCCCACTACGACCTGGGCATCTACACCCAGGCCCTGGCGCGGCTGTCCCTCGACGACCCCAACCCGTGGCTCAGCGCGCGGCAGATTCGCATCTTCAATGACCACTTCGACCCGGTGCTCTGGTTGGCCCGGCCGCTCGTCGGAGTGCTCTCGCCCATGTGGGCCGCCCTCGTCGCGGAGGCGCTCCTCGTCCTGCTCGCCACCGCGCCCCTGCTGTGGCTCCATGCGAAGGGCCGGTTGGACCGCACCTCCACGGCCCTGCTGTGCGCGCTGCTGCTGCTGAGCCCCAGCGCCGTGGATGCGGTGATGTTCCCCATCCACCCCACCACGTGGTCCATGCTGCCCTTCATCCTGCTGGGCCTCGCCTTCCACTTCCGGAAGGACGCCCTGCTGGTGGGCTCGCTCGTCCTGCTGTTCGCCTGCAAGGAGGAGTTCCCCTACGTGGGCATCATGCTCGCGCTGGCCCTGTGGCTGCGGGGGGACCGCCGGCTGGCCGTGGGCGTGCTGGTGCTGTCCGTGGCCTGGCTCGCCTTCGTCATCGGCGTGCGGCCGAAGTTCGGCCCCGTGGTGGACTATGGCGAGCGGCTCAAGCGCGGACTGCAGGCGGGCTTCGTGCCCTTCCTCGTCGAGCGCCTATCGCCGCGCCACCTCTCGCGCGTGGGCACCTTCCTGCTGCTGTTGCTCCCCCTGGGAATCTGGGCCTGGCGCGAGCGGCTGAGGCCCGACTGGAAGTGGCTGCTGGTGCTGCTGCCCATGCTCGGCATCCGCTTCCTGGGCATGGCGTGGCGCCACCAGTATGGCGCGCCGCTCATCGCCGCCGTGGTGGTGGCCCTGGTTCCGCTGCTGTTCGCCCGCCGCCTGCCCGCGTGGGTGCTGGCCACCACCGGCCTGCTGCTCGTCACCACCAATGAGTCGAACCTGCGCCAGTTGGTGCGCACGCTCGCGTCCCCGTCGACGTACCCGCCCATGTGCCCGGGCAACCCCGACCGGCTGGCCAGCGTGAATCGCGCGGTGGAGTTCCTCGCCACGCACCGCGAGGGCAAGGCGCTCTTGGGCGGCAACCTCGTTACCCCCCTGGCCTCGCGTGACGAGGTGTACGCCGTGGGCGGGCCCCAGTCCGACCTCCAGCTCGTCTACGACTGGGTGCTGGTGGAGAAGCCGCCCCTGGGCAACATCCAGCCCGTTCCCCCCGAGTACGTCGGGGCGCTCGTCGCCCGGTGGCGCACCCAGGAGGGGGCCGAAATCATCATCGACGACGCCCACGTCTTCCTGGCGCGCGGCCGGTTCACCGACAGCCCCTGACATGGAAGACCCTGGGGAAGCATGCGAGCAGCCACCCGGGGAACGCGGGCCCGGTGGCGCGGGTTCCCCTGCCCTACGATGCGCGGTGTGACTCGGGCCCTGCTTGCCTCCTTGCTGTTCCTGGCCGTGGGGCTCTCCCCGCGCGTGGAGGCTTTCTCCGTCGACGACCACCGCGCCCTCACGCAGGCGGCGCTCGACTCGGCCGGGGCCTCGGGGCTCTCGGAGTACCGTGACGCGGTGCTGCATGGGTCCACCGCGGAGGACCTCAACCTCCATGTGAAGTGGACCGGCTGGCACCACTTCTACCGGCCGGAGGGGCACATCCACTCGGCGCTGCGCGAGGGCTCGGACGCGCGCGTGCGCGACTTGTGGGACGAGGCGCTGGAGGCGGCCCGTCACGGCGACATGGCCGCGCGTGGGACAGGGCAGGGCGCCTCGCGCACCACCTGCAGGACATGGCCTCGCCACCGCACGTGGTGCCGGTAATGCACGGCCTGGGCGACGGCTTCGAGGACATGGGCGCCCGCGCCGCGCTGGAGCGCGGCCCCAGCGCGAGGTGGCCCCGCTCTCCGGCGCCGACGCGCAGCTCGCCCTGGCTCGCGAGACGCTGGAGGCGGTGCGCTCCCAGTCCCTGTCCACGCGGGAGGGCGGGGTGATTCCGTGGAGCGCCTTCTGGGCCGAGCCTCGGGCCGGCGCGGCGGGGGCGTTCGGCGCCTATGGCGCCGTGGGCAATGCCTTCGGCCAGGCCGAGGTCCGCTGGAAGGGGCGCACGCACCCGGTGGACTCCGCCAGCGTGGACGCCTTCATGGACGCCCGCGTCGCCGCCGCCGTCGCGTACACGCGCGCCTTCCTCGAGTGGGCCGCCGCGCGATTCGAGGCGGAGTCCGCGCCGGACTCGCCGGGCCTGACATTGCTGCGCGGCTTCCGGCCTCCTCCCGAGCTGTCGCTGCAGGGCTGGGCGGACTCTCACGGGACTCGCGCGGCACGGCCCCGTCGCGGGCTTCGGGCCACGCTCCCCATGCCGCATGCGCTGACGCTGTCGGTGGA
>JBKGHK010000441.1:0-8569 GCA_046520375.1 Pyxidicoccus sp. 3LFB2 | reverse complement strand
GCCGTGCCGCTTCCGCCGCCGCGCGCCGCGCCGCCTCCAACGCTCCACTGTTGCCTGCACCGGCTGCTTTTCCGATACCCATGGTCATCTCCTCGAGAAGGTCTGGGTCGGTTCGAGCCAGACCGGGCCTACAACCTCATTCGCAACGCCTCATCTCCTTCAGCCCACCCTTCCCGGGAGCGTCGGCTCCCGGGAAGGCCCTGCGTTCCTGCCCTAGCGGAGGACGGTCAGGTCGACCCGGTCCGCGTTGATGACGTAGCCCGACGACGCGGCGTTCTTGCGGCCCGCCACCGTCACGGTGACGGTGTGCGTCCCGGCGCTCAGCAGCGGGCTCGTCCACAGCAGCTTCTGGTCCTGGCGCGTGGAGGCGTAGAAGTCGACGTCCACCGCCGCGCCGCCGTCGATGGACACCGACGCGATGCCGTGGTGTGACGCGGCCGAGCCGTACAGCCGGACCTGCGTGCCACTGAAGCGCACCGAGAAGGAGGCGCCCGTGGTCGAAGCGTAGTGGTCGTCCTGCTGGAACTTGCCGGTGCCCGTGCCCGTCTGCCACGTGCCCGCGTACTGGAACTGCTCCAGCCCGGTGCCCACCACCGCGTCGTTCACCTGCACGTTGACGACCGTCCCGCCGCTCACCGTCACCGTGACGGCCGCGCTCGTGCCCCAGTTACCCGCCGCGTCCCGCGCCTTCGCCTGCAGCGAGTGCTGACCGGCGGTGGCGTTCCACGTGAAGGCGTACGGCGACGTCGCGTCCTCGCCCAGCTTCACGCCGTCCACCCACAGCTCCGTCAGCGTCACGCCCACCGCGTCGGCGGCGGACACCTGCACCGTCACGTTGCCCGCGGCCACCGTGCCACCCGTCGGCTGGGTGATGCTCACCGTGGGCGCCGTCGTGTCACCGGCCTGCGGCTTCGTCACGTCCACGCGGTCCGCGTTGATGGTGAAGCCCGTGGACGCGGCGTTCTTCCGGCCCGACACCCGTACCGTCAGCGTGTGGTTGCCCGCGGCCAGCGTGGGGCTGGTCCACAGCAGCTTCTGGTCCTGGCGCGTGGCCGAGTAGAAGTCCACGTCCACCGCCGCGCCGTTGTCGATGGAGACCGACGCGATGCCATGGTGCGACGCGGCCGAGCCGTAGAGCTTCACCTGCGTGCCGTCGAAGAGGACCGCGAACGAGGAGCTCGTCGTGCTGGAGAAGTGGTCGTCCGCCTGGAACTTGCCGGTGCCGGTGCCCGACTCCCACGTGCCCGCGTACTGGAACTGCCCCACCCCGCTGCCCACCGTGGCGTCGTTGAGCTGCACCGTGTCCCCCGGAGGAGGCGGCGGCGGCACCGTCGCCAGCGGGAAGTCGCGAATCATGGCGTTGATGGGGTCCGCCGGCCCGAAGGTGTGCTCGCAGGCCGTCGTGTTGACGGGGCCCCAGTTCCACACGAAGACGCCCGCCGCGCCGCCGGCGAGGTACTGCTGGAACTTCTGGCGCATCGCGTCCCGGCGGGTGGTGCGGTTCGTCCGGCAGTTGCTGTCCGCGGCGTTGATGCCCGTCTCACCGATGATGAGCGGCTTGTTGAGCGCGTTCATCGCGCGCACGGCCGGCCCGAAGTGCGGCGAGACGATGGTGTTGCCGTTGTTGTAGTCGTAGTCGTACTCGTGGAGGCTGCCCACGTCGATGTTGGGCAGGTCATGCAGGGACTGGAACCCCGCCTCGCCGCCGTAGGCCCACGGCGCCCACGAGCCCGAGCTGATGAGGTGGTTCGGGTCGATGGCCCGGATGGTGTTGCTGGCGTCGTTGAAGAAGGCCTTGATGGTGGCGGTGTCGGCGTCGCCCGGCTCGTTGATGAGCTCCCACATGCCCACCGACGCGGAGTCCTTGAAGCGCGTGACGACCTGGCGCACCCAGGGGATGTAGTTCGTCCGGTAACCGCCGGAGTACCAGGAGGGCTGCTTGCCGCTGCCGTCCGAGCCGTTGTAGCCGTCCCACTCGCCGCAGTAGCTGCGCCCGTCGGCGAGCGTGAGGATGAGCTTCTGGTTGTACTTCTCGGCGGCGGCGACCACCTTCTCGAGGTTCGCCAGCCCCTGCGGCCTGAACGCCCACGTGCGGGTGAGGCTGTTGGGACGCTGCCCCGCGAAGAAGGCATCCAGCTGGGCGGCGTTGGGGAACGCGCCGCAGCCCGTCAGCGAGAAGGCATTCACGCCCACCATCTGGTAGGGCGCGCCGTTGAGGTACAGCTGCTTGCCCTGGCGGTAGAGGAAGTTGGAGGGGACCGCGGACTGCGTTTCGGACTCGAGGGACTCCGCCTCACCTGCTTCCGGCATCGCGTTGCACGCGGCCAGCAGTGAGAGGGAGACCAGGCCGAAGAATCGGCGGACTGCGGGGAGTGTTCGCATGGGTGGCTCTCAAGAGGGGGATACGGGACCACGTCGTCCCGAGAGGCCTCCTGAGCAAGCCCGGGGCCAGTCCATGCGCTCCTGGAATTCCACGCACTTCCCAGGAGGGTGGGCGGTGAGGCCCCGCCCCCGGGCCCCCACCTGACCACTTTCGAGGACAGGACCTGTTCACTCGACAGGACAGGTGCCCCGACAGCACGGGAGAGGGACGTCCCGTGGTAGGCACCGGGCTTGTGAGTCCCCGCGTCGTCGTCACCGAGGATACCCAGGGCCTGCGCACCCTGCGCTTCGAGGAGGGAGGCGCGCGCCAGAGCGTGGTGTGGCCGGGAGAGCCGCTGCGCCTGGAGGCCGCCTATACGCGGGTGTCCATGGTGGGGCTGGCCTTCGTGCCCAGGCCCGAGCGCATCCTCGTGGTGGGCCTGGGCGGCGGCGCGATTCCCATGTTCCTGCGCACCCTGCTCCCCGAGGCGGCCATCGACGCGGTGGAGCTGGAGCCGGAGGTGGTGGAGGCGGCGAAGCTCTACTGCGGCTTCCAGGAGGACGCGTCCCTGCGCGTGCACGTGGCGGATGGGCGGAGCTTCATCGAAGCCTCCGGGCCGCCCTACTCGCTCATCTTCCTGGACGCGTATGGCCCCGACAGCATCCCCGGCCACCTGGCGACGCGGGAGTTCCTCGGGGCGGCACGGGCCCGGCTGACGCCGGACGGCGCCGTGGTGGGCAACGTGTGGGAGTCGCTGTCCAACCCGCTCTTCGACTCCATGCTGCGCACGTGGCAGGTGAGCTTCCAGCAGCTGCACCGCTTCGACGTGGAGTCCACCACCAACCGCATCCTCGTGGGGCTCTCCCACCCGGAGCCCAGCTCCCGCGCGGCGTTGATGGCGAGCGCGCGGGAAGTCGAGCTGGCGCGGAGCTTCCCCTTCGAGCTGGTGCCCCTGGTGGCGCGGGGCTACCAGCCCGTGCCCCGACGGCTGAAGCACGGGCATGTGCTGACGGACGCGGAGCTGTAGCTGACAAGGAAGGGGCCCCGGGACTCGACACCTCAGTCCCGGGGCCCCTCACCTCACACCCGCGCTTCGGCCTGCGCCGTCTGGAGCGACTCCGGCACCGGCTCGTACGCGCCCAGGCGCATGCTGGCCTGGGCCCGTCCCTGCGTGCGGCTGCGCAGGCCATTCACGTAGCCGAAGAGGTTGGCCATGGGCACCCGCGCGGAGACCACCCGCACGGAGCCACGCGCCTCCATCCCCAGCACCCGCCCGCGCCGCGCGGACAGGTCCCCGAGCACGTCGCCCAGGTACTCCTCCGGTGTCGTCACCTCCACCGCCATCACCGGCTCCAGCGCCAGCACGCGCGTGCGCACCGCCTCCTGCAGCGCCAGCGAGCCCGCCATGGAGAACGCCTGCGGCGTGGAGTCCTTCACGTGCGTGCTGCCATCCACCAGCCGCACCTCCACATCCACCAGCGGGATGCCGTCCCGCACGCCGCGCTCCATGGCGCCGGCCACGCCCTTTTCAATGGCGGGGACCAGCTCCCTCGGAATGCTGCCGCCCCGCGTGTCGTCCACGAAGACGAGCCCCGCCCCTCGCGGCGCCGGCCCCACGTCCAGCACCACGTGCGCGAACTGTCCCGGCCCGCCCGTCTGGCGGACATGGCGGTACTCCTGGCGCACGCCGCGCCGGAGCGTGTCGCGGTACGCCACCTTCGGCTGTCCCACGCGCGCCTCCACGCCGTACTCCGTCAGCAACCGTGACACGACCACCTCCAGGTGCAGCTCACCCATGCCGGACAGCAGCACCTGGCCGCTCTCCGGGTCCACGCCCACCCGTAGCGACGGGTCCTCCGCCGCCAGCCGGTGCAGGCCGTCTTCCAGCTTCGTCAGCTCCGCGGGCGAGCGCGCCTCCACGGCGAGCTGCACCACGGGCTCCATGACTCCCAGCGACTCCAGCACCACCGGCGCCTCCGGGTCGCACAGCGTGTCGCCCGTGCGCACGCCCTTCAGGCCGAGCGCCGCGCAGATGTCGCCCGCATGCACCTCCGGCACCTCTTCCCGGCGGTTGGCATGCATGAACATCAGGCGCCCCACCCGCTCACGCTTCCCCGTGACGGGGTTGAGCAGGACGGTGCCCGCGCGCAGCGTGCCCGAGTACACCCGCAGGAAGACGATGCCGCCCACGGCCTTGTCGCTCATCATCTTGAACGCCAGCGCTGTCGGCGGGCCCGCGTCGGACGCGGGACGGGAGACACGCTCTTCCTTTCCAGGAACACAGCCCTCGACGGCGGGCAGGTCCGAAGGCGCGGGCAGGTAGTTGACGACGGCATCCAGCAACATCTGCACTCCCTTCTTCTTGAAGGCCGACCCGCACAGCACCGGCACCAGGGTCCGCGACAGGGTGCCCGAGCGCAGCGCGCGCTCCAGGTCCTCCGCGGTGACTTCTTCCAGCCGTCCCTCCACGAACTTCTCCAGCACCGTGGCGTCCGCGTCCGCGCACGCCTCGATGAGCCGCTGCCGGTACACCTCCGCCTCCTCGCGCAGCGCGCCCGTGAGGGGCTCCTCGCGGTACTGACCCTCGTCTCCCTCGAAGACGATGGCCACCATGCGCACCACGTCCACCAGGCCCCGGAACTCCGAGCCCTCGCCCACCGGCACCTGCACCGCCACCGGCCGGGCGCCCAGCCGCGCTTCGATGGACGCGACGCTCATGGCGAAGTCCGCGCCCACCTTGTCCATCTTGTTGAGGAAGGCGATGCGCGGCACGCCGTACCGGTCCGCCTGCCGCCACACCGCCTCCGACTGGGGCTCCACGCCCTGGCTGCCGTCGAACACCGCCACCGCGCCGTCGAGCACGCGCAGCGAGCGCTCCACCTCAATGGTGAAGTCCACGTGTCCCGGCGTGTCCAGGATGTTGATGCGGTGGGGCTGTCCCGCCGCATGGCCCTGGGTGGGCTTCCAGAACGCGGTGGTGGCCGCGGACGTAATCGTGATGCCGCGCTTCTTCTCCTCGGGCATCCAGTCCATCTCCGTGGAGCCGGTGTGCACCTCGCCCGTGGAGTGGATGCGGCCGGTGAAGTAGAGGACGCGCTCGGTGAGCGTCGTCTTGCCCGCGTCGATGTGGGCCATGATGCCGATGTTGCGGTACCGCTCGATGCGCGTGCTGCGAGACATAAAGACTCCCATTGCCGCCGGGCAGCGAGGCCCGCGGGTGGCGAAAAGACAGACGCCGGTTGGTGAATGGACGAAGGGCGTCAGTGCCCTCGGGAGCACGCACGCGAGACACGCCGGAGGGGCACGAAGGGCCCGCTCAGGGACGCATGAGGGCACACGAGGACACCGCGAGAGCGAGGGCGGAGCCGGGACTCACGGCACGCGGGAACCAGCCAACCCGCGAGCCGGAGGACACCGGTCCGCCTGCTCAAATGTCGAGCAGAACCTCGTGACGGGGGGCGAGGCACACGTCCGCCGCCGGCGCGGTGAACCGCGCACTCAGCAGGGCAATGTTGGAGACGGGCCTCATGATGCGTATGAGTTAAAGCACCCAGGGCATGTTGTCAACCCGCCGGCAGCTCGCGCGCGAACTGCTCGCGGTAGCGACCTTTCAGCGCATCCAACGCTTCGCGCATCCCCGCGGCGCGGTACTGCTCCGCGAGCAGCCGCCACGCCTCCGCATGGAGCGGCTCCAGCGTGACGACGCCGCTCCAGGTGCGTCCGTGCCTCCTGACGCGAGCCCGCGCTCACCGCCAGCCAGCCGAGGATGAAATGCGCCTGGACCGCCTCGTCATGTGTGGCCACCGCCTTGCGGCAGGCCGTGCGCGCGGGGCTCGCGCGGCCCGAGCGCACGTGGAGCTCGCACTGGAGCACGTGTCCGACAGCGGCGCGGGGGAACTCGCGCGACAGCCAGGACAGGCGGGACTGCGCCTTCGCCATGCTCCCCTTGTCGAGCGAGGTCTCCACCTCCTTCGCCGCACGGATGAGCTCGCCCTCTCGCGCCACGTCCACGCCGCTCAGCTTCGGGTCCACCGGCAGCCCCACCCAGCGCCGCGTCTGCAGGGCCCAGGAGAGCACCTTCCCGGCATCCTTCACGCCGGCCGCCTTCCGCGCGGTCTCCTCGGCCCAGGTGAGGCTCGCGGTCTGCTTGAAGAGGCCCGACAGGTCGGCCCAGACGTCCGGTCCCGTGTCGGGGCGGGCCTCCAGGCGTTGCCGGGCCTGGACGAGGTGGGCCTGGGCGTCGGTGGGACTGCCCAGTTGGAGCTGGAGGATGGCCAGGTACATCAGCGGCGCGGCCTCCCGCGGGAAGCGCGCGGCGGTGGTCTGGCAGCGCTCACGCGTGGCGGGCAGCCGGGGCGCGGCGCGCGTGCCCAGGTAGCACGCCAGCGACTGCACCTGCTCGTGGTCCGGGTAGAAGCGGGTCAGGGACTCCATCTGCTGCGCGGCGGCCTCGGAGCGCCCCTCGCGGTCCAGCGCCAGGATTTCGTCGAGGCGCTGGCGGTCCGCGGACGGGAGCGGCGCGGGGCCCTGCGCCACGCTCGCCTGTGCAGACGCCATGCGCTCGAGCCACGCAACCACCTCTTCCTTGTCGGGCCCCTCCCAGTCGGACCACACGGTGGCGGCGAGCTTCTCCTTCAGCTCACGAGCCCAGGCCCCCCGCGCTTCGGGCGTCCTGTGCGCCTGGGGCAGGTGGCGGAGGCTGATGGCGAGCATCTCCAGCGTCCGTGGGGCGAAGGCGGCCTGCTCCGTCCCATAGCTCGGGTACATCATCCACGCGGAGTTCTGGACGTGGAATGCGCCCAGGGTGTGGGCCCACTCGTGGAGGAAGACGGAGGTCTCCTTGTGCAGCCTGCGCTCGTGGTAGAGCGCCTCGCGCTCGTCCGCTGGCAGGTGGATGAGCATGTTCATGATGTTCTGGACCTCCTCCGGGTTCCCCATCTCGCGGAGCACGCAGTGACGGCCGAACATCCGCCCGATGCCGAGCTGGTGCTGTGCGGCGCTGAAGACCTTCATCCGGGACACCAGGCCGATGACGAGGTCCACGCCCTCGCCAGGATCCAGCGCCTCGAGCTCCGTCAGCGAGGAGTCCAGCTCGGACTCCGAGCTCCTCCGCTCCCACAGGTGCGTCGACTCCAGCTCGAACGTCACCCCGAGCGGGCCGCGCACGACCGCGCTGGCGCGCCGGAGCTGATCCACGATGCTGCTCCTCCAGCGCATCACCTGATCCCGATAGTCGGAATCGGCGTACACCCTGACGCGCAGCTTCCGCACCGGGCCGGACGAGGACTTGGAGCCCGTCTCCAGCTTGCTGGGCGCGAGCTGCTTCGCGTACTCGCGCTCGTAGTCGATGGGCCGCTTCACGCAGGCCAGGCTCGCGCCGGCCAGCAGCAGGCACAGCACGGCGGCGCGGCCCGCGCTCCGCGAGGAATCACGGCGTTTCATGAGCTCCCCTCCAGGGATGACCTACGTCCTGCCCGCGAGCCCCCGAGGGCTCACGTGCTCAGGGCCCGCACCCGCGAGGCGAGGTTCTGGGTGAAGAGCCGGTAGATGCGCAGCGCGGCGGCCTCGTGGGTGTCCAGGTAGTGCTGGAAGTCCACGCGGGTCACCCGCAGCGCCCGCACCGCCGTGCGTGCCCGCACATGCGCGGACGTGGGCCCGTCCAGGATGAGCGAGATTTCCCCCAGGAACGCGCCCGGCCCCAGCGTGTTGAGCAGCCGCGCGTCCGCGCCCGAGCCGCTGTACACGTCCACCGTGCCCTCCAGCAGCACCAGCAGCCCCGTGCCCCGCGCGCCCTTCTCCAGCACCGTGGTGTCCTGGGGGATGAGCACCTGCTGCGCCATGCGGAACAGGTCCTTCATGTCCTCCATGGGCAGCTCGCCGAAGATGGGAATGGCCTTGAGGTACTCGTAGCCGTCCTGCGGCGGCACGGGCGTGGCCGCGCGCTCGGGCTCCTTCGGCGCCGCGTCCAGCCCCAGGTGCCGCAACAGCCGCGCGTGCTCCGCCTGGAGCGCGCCATCCTCCCTCGCCTTGGGAGACTCCTGCAGCGCATCCGCCAGCAGCACCAGCGCCCGCCACGAGTCCCCGAGCGCGTCCAGCAGCGCGCTCATCCGCAGCACCGCCTCGCGCCGTCGCGGGTGCCCGGGAGGCACCCCGCGCAGTGACTCCAACTCCGCGTGCGCGTTGCCCAGCTCGCGGTACACCGCCGCG
>JBKGHK010000440.1:0-8571 GCA_046520375.1 Pyxidicoccus sp. 3LFB2 | reverse complement strand
GGGCGTGCTGGCGGTGAGCGCCGGAGAGCTGCACACCTGCGCGCTCCTGGAAGGTGGCACGGTGCGCTGCTGGGGTGACAACTCGCGCGGCCAGCTGGGCAATGGCGACACCCTGCCCGCGCTGGAGCCGGTGGAGGTGCCGGGACTTGGCGCCAACGTGCTGGCGGTGGCCGCCGGGCAGGCCCACGCGTGCGCGCTGCATGCGGGTGGGCAGGTGACGTGCTGGGGGGCGAATGACCGGCTGCAGCTCGGTGGCGGTACCGACACGCACAGCACGCGCGCGGTGCTGGTGGCTGGACTGCCCGCCAACCTCACGGCCCTGTCCGCGGGCGCCACACATACCTGCGCCACCACCGCCGCGGGCGAGGCGTGGTGCTGGGGCAGCAACACCTCGGGCGAGCTGGGGGACGGACAGTCCGGCGTGGGGCGCTCGTCGGGCCCGGTGCGGGTGGAGGGACTGCCAGGGCCGGTGCGCGCGCTCACCTCTGGCGGAGGACACACCTGCGCGCGCGTGGGAGACGGAGAGGCGGCGTGCTGGGGCTCCAACGTGACAGGGGCCCTGGGCGACGACACCGCGCTCGACAGCGTGAAGCCGGTGCGGCCGGTGAGGTTGCCCGTGGGCATCCGCCAGGTGCGCGCGGGCTGGGCCTTCACCTGCGCGCTGGGCCCGGACGGAGGCGTGCAGTGCTGGGGACAGAATCAGTCCGGACAGCTCGGGGATGGAACGCGCCTGCACCGCGCGGCCCCCGTGCGCGTGACGGGACTGGACGCCGAAGCCGAGGACGTGGCCGCGGGCATGACGAGCGCCTGCGCCGTCCTTCGCGACGGGCGCGTGGCGTGCTGGGGCGGCAATGCGGCGGGGCAGCTGGGAGACGGCACGCAGACGGACCGCGTGTCTCCGGTGGAGGTGGACGGTCTTGAGGCGCCCTGAGGAGGACGGCATGTCGCGGCTGGAAGAAGACGCGGTGCTGCTGGAGGCCTTCCGCCGGGGCGAGCCCGCGGCCCTGACCCGCGTGTACCAGACGTACTCGGCCCATGTGGCCCGCTTCCTGTCGCGCACCTATGTGGCGCGAGGGCCGACGGGCCTTGCGCGCGTGGGGCCGCTGGATTTGGAAGCCGCGCACCAGGAGACCTTCGTGCGGGCGTTTCGCGAGCAGGCCCGCCGTGACTATGACGGCGCGCGGCCCTTCGAAGCGTGGCTCAACGCGCTGGCGCGGCAGGCCGCCGTGGACGTGCTGCGCGCGGCGGGCAGGATTGCCCGACAGGCGGTGCCGCTGGACGACACGCCGTGGGTGGAGCGGCTGGCCACCGACAGCCCGAGCCCCGAGGACCGCGCGCTCGAAGCGGAGACGCGCGAGCTGGTGCGCCGCTTTCTGGACGGACTGGACGCGGAGGGCCGCCACTTCGCGGACCTGCGCTTCGTCCAGGGGCTGTCGCAGGAGCGCACGGGCGCGGCCCTCGGCCTGTCACGGCAGGAAGCGCGCACCCGCGAGGCGAAGCTGCGCCGCGCGCTGATGGATTTCCTCTCCGCCGAGGGCTGGCTCACCTCCGAGCCCGGCACCGCCCCTTCCGCCGCCGCCACCGCCGCGGTGATGGCTCTCGTGTTCCCCCTGTTCGTGCCCTGAAGGGAGATGCCCATGCCCCTGCTCTACCTGCACGTCGACCGACACCTGGCACGCCTCGCCTCCTCGGGCTCGCTGCCGCCACGACAATGGAACCGCACGCTGCGCCATGCGCGAGGCTGCGCGCGGTGTGGTCCCCGGTATGAACGGGTGATGCACATGCAGCGCGTGCTGGCCCACGGCACCCTCGCGGAGCCTACGCCCGCGGAGCTGGAGTCCGTCGCCACGCGAGGACTGGGGGCCGCGCTGGCCTCGGCGGCGGAAGGCCTGACGCCCGCGCGCGGTGGAGTCGGCGCGTGGGTGCGCGGGCTGGGGGCTTCGGAGGACCGGAGCCTGGTGCCCTCACGCGGTGGCGTGGGCGAATGGGTGCGCGGACTGGGGGCTCGGCTCACCTCTGCGATTCGCGGCCTCCTGCCAGCACCGGAGCAACCGGATGCAGGGGGAGAAATCACTCCCTGGACGGGGCTGGGCCGCGCGTGGGTGCTCGCGGCGGTGGCGACGTACGCGCTGCTCCTGTTCGTCATGCCCCGCGAAGAAGAGGAATGGACGCGCCGTGGAGAGGGCGGCACCGCCGTGCTGCGGCTGTTCTGCGTGCCGGAGGATTCGGCGCTGCATGAGGTGAAGGGCGAAGGTGCGTGCCCACCCGGCGCCGCGCTCGCGTTCGCCGCTGGAGGACGCACACCCCTCACGCATGCGGTGGTGGTGCTGCGCGGCGCGGACGGCACGCGCGTCGAGGGCCCCTTCGAGGTGCGGAGCCTTCCGGGCGCGGAGGCGGCGCTGGACGTGACGCCCCGCCTGCCCCTCTCGGGTGAGGTGGAAGTCACGGCCTTCTTCGCCCCCACCGCGCAGGCGGCACTCTCCGCCGCACGGGGCGAGCCCGCCGAGGGCATCGTCCGTGTCCAACACCGCGTGCGCGTGGAGTCGACGCCGTGAGGTTCCCCCGTTCCTGGTCCGCATCTCAGGGCGTGCTGCTCGCGTTCCTCTGTGCCTTCACCGCGCCCACCGTCGCGAGCGGGCAGGACGCGCCGCTCGTGAGACGGGCGCTGGTGGTGGCCCACAACGGCAGCGATGCGCCCGGCATGCCCCCGCTGCGCTTCGCGGACGATGACGGCGTGCGCTGGGCGGAGACCCTGCGGCGCCTGGGCGTGGACGTGGTGCTGCTCACCGTGCCGGACGCGGACACCGCGGAGACGGAGCGCGAGCGGCTCACCGGCGTGCGAGCCCCCACCGTGGCCGCGCTGGATGAAGCCGTGTCCACGCTGTCCCGGCGCAATGCCGCGGACCGGGCCGAGGGACGCACGGTGGACTTCCTCTTCATCTACGTGGGCCATGGCCGCACCGGCGAGGCGGGCCGCGCCTACCTCACGCTCGCGGACGGACAGCTGGACCAGGACGGCCTCTATGGCCGCGTGGTGGAGCGGCTGGAGGCGGACTACGTGCACCTGCTGGTGGACGCGTGCCACGCCGCGGGAGTGGTGGGCAGTCGGGGAGGCGGACCGCTCGTGCTGCGGAGGCTGCGCCGCGCGGCTGGAGCAGGAGCGGCTGGCCGGCCACCCGCGCGTGGGCGCCATCTTCGCGGAGAGCGACGAGGGCGAAACGCATGAGTGGTCCCGCCTGCGCGCGGGAGTCTTCAGCCACGCGGCGCGCTCGGCGCTGCTGGGCGGCGCGGACGTGAATGCCGACGGCCGGGTGGAGTACAGCGAGCTGGACGCCTTCGTCGCCTCGGCGATTCGCGGGGTGAAGTCTCCCCGGGCGCGGCTGGCCCTGCGCACCTTCCCTCCGGCGTTGGATCCGACTCGCGCGCTTACGGGCCCGGCTCCCGAGGGGCCTCGCCTGAGGCTGCCCGCGAGCCCGGCGGGTGCGCGCGTCTCCGTGGAGGACACGCTGGGTGTCCGGCTCGCGGATGCGCACCGCACGGCGGGCGAGGCGCTGGTGCTGGCCCTGCCCGAGCGAGACGCCTACTGGCTGCGCCTCCCGGGCGGAGAAGCGCGGGTGCGGCGCGCGGACCTGGAGGCCTCGCGGCTGCCCGAGCCCGGCCCTCCCGAGGTGGCCCGCCGTGGCGCCGCCGAGGAGAGCCTCCTCCAGGGACTCTTCGCCCTGCCCTTCGGCCGGGACTTCTACGAGGGCTATGTCACGTCCGCGGGCGTGCCGGCGGTGGACTTCGACAGGCCCGAGCCGACGCCGGAGTCCATGGGCATGTCGCGCGCGCTGGGACTGGACGTGGGCCTCACCCTGGGCGCATCACCGCTGGACGGGCGAGGCCTGGCGCGCGGCGTGGCGCTCTCGTGGCGCGCTCCCGGGCCCGGCGGGCTGCTGCGCTGGGGCGTGCGAGGCAGCTACGCGCTGGCCCCGGATGCGTGGGTGGACACGTCCACCCTGCAGCGCGCCTCCCTGCTCGCATTGGGAGGCGTCAGCGCCCGTGGCGCACTGGCGCCCTTCGCGGAGGTGGGGGCCGGCTGGATGATGCTCATTGTCGACAGGCCGGGCCGGCGCGAGGGCGATGCCGCCGGGCTCACCGCGCGCACCGCCGCGGGGCTGCGGTGGAAGGCGGGGGACTTCGCGCTGCGAGGCGCCGTGGGCCTGGACCTGGACGGCGTGCGCGTGGATGGACGCCGCCGGTGGACGTGGGCCCCGGGACTGGAGCTGGGGCTGGAGCGCTGAGCTCCCTGGCCGTCCACGCCGTGCACGGCGCGCTGTGAACGGCGTTGACAGTTGTGCCCGTGTGCCCGTGCAAGCGCGCGGAATCAGGCCCTGCACGGGCTGGCAGGGCGCTTGCGATGGCCTCCCTCCGAAAGGAGCGGGCCATGGACACGCGGTGGGGCGAGGCGAAGCTGGACGGAGGCAGGGTGCTCCGCTGGGGGCTGGTGCACGCGGGGGCGCTCGTCGGCGGCGCGCTGTACTTCTCGTGGAGCGCGGTGGCGGTATTCGCCGTGCTGACGGGCGTGACGATGTGTCTCGGCGTGTCGGTGGGCATCCACCGAGGCCTCATCCACCGCGCCTTCCGCGCGTCGCTCGTGGTGGAGCGGACGCTCGCGCTCGTGGGCACGCTGGCGGGGCTCGGCGGTGTCATCGGCATGAGCCGCATGCACCACCTGCGCGACTTCCACCAGAACCAGCCGGAGGCCGACTGCCCGCCCTACTTCGGCTACCGCGACGGCTTCGCGCACGTCATGGCCCAGGCCCTGTTCTACACGTGGCACGCCCGCGACGCGGCCGTGTACCCGCCCGTGGAGTCGCGCGTGGCGCAGGACCCGTTCTTCCGCTTCCTGGAGCGCGCGGGACTGTGGCTCCAGGTGCCGCTCGCGCTCGTACTGTTCGCCCTCGGGGGTGCACCGTGGGTGGTCTGGGGCGTGCTCGTGCGGCTGGCGCTCACGCAGGATGGCTTCTGGTGCGTCCACTACGTGAGCCACGTGAAGGGCGAGCAGCCCTACGAGCTTCCCGGCTGCGCGGAGCAGGGACGCAACGCGGGCTGGCTGGCGCTCGTGAGCATGGGCGAGTCGTGGCACAACAACCACCACGCGTACCCGGGCTCGGCGCAGATGGGGCGCGGCTGGCGGCAGCCGGACCCGGGCTGGTGGACGGTGCGCGCGCTGGCCGCGCTGGGGCTGGTGCGGGACGTGAAGGCGCTCGCGGACCTGCCGCTGCGAGAGGGTGCCCGCAGGCGGCCCGAGCCCGCGCGGCGTGACGGAGGCCGCAAGCCCCGGCCTCCCCTCCGGCGGGGAGGCCCGCGCTACCTGCCCGTGTGAGGCGCGGCGCTTTAGAAGGCCCAGCCCACCGACAGGTCCAGGCGCTCTCCCACGGACCAGGCGCGGTCGCTGCTCTCGCTCTCGACAATCTCCCCACCGGTGCCCAGCACTGGCAGGCGCGACTTCGTGGTGCTGCGAGCGGAGCGGGCCTCGAGCCCCGCGCCGAACTGGACGGCGAGCCCCCGCCCGACGATGGCGCTGTAGCCCAGGAGCGCGGCCCCGCTGACAGTCCACGACCGCCGCTCGAACGCGTTGCCCGACGGCACCATCTCGGATTGGCTCTCCGACCGAAAATGGGTGAACCCGAGCCGGGGCGACACCCACAGCCCCTCGGGCGCGGTCCCCGTCAGGAAGACGCGGGCCATCGGCTCGACTCCCAGCAGGAAGCCGGACTGGCCGGACCTGCCAGTGAAGCCACTGTCCTCGGGGACGTCGATCTGGGTCTCCCCATGGCTGAGGCCCATTCGCAGGCCCAGGCCCACGGACAGGCGCGGGCCCATGACCCGCTCGCCCTCCACTTGGAGCACCCGGTCCCCGAGGAGCAGCGGCATGGCGGAGACGCCCAGAATCGTCCGGTGCGTCTCGGGCACCGGCACGACGGGCTCCGCGGAGTCGGCGGCGAGCGCGGACGTGGACAGCAGCGAGGTCATCAACAGCGTGTGGATGTGATTCATCGGTGAAAGCCCCCTCTTGCGAGTGCATGGACCCGGCGGTCCGGGTGTGCCCCGGGCCTTCTGCAACTGCTGTGCACAACACCTCGTCAGAGGAAGCGTTGGGGCTCATGGCACTCAGTCGTGCCACCGTGTCAAAACCGCGCCAGGGGCACCTGTCACGCTGGCACGGACTCCGCTGGCCCCGTGAAAAGCGCCGTGGCAGGAGAAAGCCGCGACTCCCCGAACGGCCCGCACCACGGCCCCACCGGAGCGCCCTCCATCACCGGGCCCGTGTCACCTCGCAGCGAGCAAATCGGACCTGGATGGCGCAGACTGGGCCCGACATGAATGGATGGAAGGTGGCTTTCTTCGGAGTGCTGGTCCTGTGGCTGCTGACGCTCGTCGTCGGGGCGTTCACGGTGGTGGACTCGGCCGTGAGCTTGACCTACATGCGCGACGGCTACGCCGACTGCGCGGCGCACCGCGACTGGCTCAACGCGATGCTGCGGGGGCAGGTGACGCGCGCGCAGGTGAAGGCGGCGCGTCCCAAGGTGACTCGCACGATGGAGGACCACAGCTCCGTGCTGGAGCCCGGTGACGTCAGCGTGCACTACGACGCGAACGGCCGCTACGCCTCCTCGCAGCTCGGCGCGAGCACCACGCCGGGCTACTCGGAATAGCGGCACGGGCCGCGCCGGGCCTACAGCTTCAGCGCGGCCACCTCGCGTCGAAGCTGGAGCACGCGCACGTCCGGGTCCACCACCCACCGCTCGGGCGCAAAGTCGGCGCGCACCGTCACCTCCGCCTTCTCCCCCGCTCCCAGCACCACCGTCGTCCGCGCCTCGCGGTAGTCCGGTGAGGGCTGCGCCGGGCCCTTCGCGGCCTCTTCCTCCGTCTGCTCCGGGAAGCGCTCGCCCTTCACCGCGGCCACCTCCACCGGCATGCGCCCGCTGCCCGCGTTCTCCACCGTCACCGTGGCCACCCACTGTGGCCCTTCCTGTTTCACCGTGGCGGCGGACAGCCGGTACTCCGGCACGTGCACCTCGTGGAACCACTGCTGGACGAAGGCGTCATAGGCCGCCGGGTCCTTCGCGAAGGGCCGCAGCGCCGCGGTGAAGTCCTGCAGCACCGGGTGGTCCGCGTCGTTCATGCGCTGGCGCAGGAAGGCCTGGATGCCGGCGTGCATCTGCTCGCGCCCCAGCACCCCCTCCATCATCCAGAACACCCAGCCGCCCTTGTCGTAGAGGACGGTGGTGTCGCCCTCGCGCGTGTTGTCCAGCTTCACCAGCGGCTGCTCCCCATCCACGCGTCGATTCTTCGCGTAGCGCTCCTCCAGCCGCTTCGCGAGCTCCATCCGCGCGGCGGGCCCGTCCAGCTGCTCGGTCAGCTTCAGCGCGGAGTAGTGCGACGTGCCCTCCGACAGCACCTCACCGCCCGGGCCCTTGCCGGGGATGAGCATGTTGCCCCACCACTGGTGCGCCGCCTCGTGCGCGGTAATCAACAGCACCGCGTTCGCCTTCGGCGTGCTCTTCGAGAGGAAGCCGATGCTCTCCGAGAAGGTGATGTTGGTGGCGAAGCCCTGCGCATACGCGTCCAGGCCGGGGAACTCGGACAGCTTCAGCTCCTTCCACGGATACGGGTGGAACCACTCCGAGTAGTACCGGCGTGCCGCGTCCAGCCCGCGCCGCATCTGCTCCACGTTGAAGCCGTGGCCCGCGTGGTGGAAGACGGCCGTGCCCTCACCGCGCAGCACCGCCCACTTCCCCGCGACGATGTTGAACATGCTCATCGGGTGGTCGCTCTTCCACACGCTGGTGCGGCGGCCGTCCTTCACCTCGTCGCTCTCCAGCACGCCCACCGAGTTGAGCGTGTACTCCGCCGGCCCCGTCACGCGGATGCGCGTGGTGAAGGGCGTGCCCGTGCCCCACGCGGGCTCCGTCGGCCCCTCGTAGTAGCGGTCCGGGTACACGCGCGGCTCGTACTTGTTCTCCTCCGAGTCGACGCCGATGTCCTCGCGGAAGCCCACCACCGGCGCGAAGGACGGGTTGAAGCTGGTGAGCACCACGCCCGACGGCAGGATGAACTCCTCCACGTCGCCGCCGTCCTTCGTCGCGCCCCGAGGGAAGCGGCCGTGGTACTCGAAGCCCACGCGCAGCACCGCGCCCGGCTGCATCGGCGCGGACGGGCGGAAGACGTACAGCCGCGAGCGGTCCTCCGGCGCGGCCTCCTTCCCGTCCACCGTCCAGCGCACGTCCTCCCAGTGGTCTCCCCCGGTGAGGGCGAAGGCCTCCAGCGGCGTCGCGTGCCGGTTCACCAGCGTGTACGTGCCGCGCGTGCGGAACGTGCCGGCCTCGGGCTCCAGGTCCACGTCCAGGTCCACGTCCTGAATCGCGGGCTGCGGCGCGTCCTTCCACGTGGCCAGGTTCTTCTGCCAGTACTCCTTGGCGCGCTTCTTCGCCGCGTCGCCCTGCCAGCCCTGCCCCACCTGCACCGCCGCGCCAATGAGCGCCACCGCCGGCACCACCGCCCACGGCGCCAGCCGCCACGCGC
>JBKGHK010000043.1:0-27724 GCA_046520375.1 Pyxidicoccus sp. 3LFB2 | reverse complement strand
CTCCGGCAGCAGGCGCAGTCTCGGAGCGGCGGGGTGGCGCTGGACTCAGCGGCCAAGGGGGCCCGGTTGGGGCTGGAGCCGGCGCCGGGGTGTGAACGACCCCCGGGGCGCGCGGGGACCCACCGGCCGGAGGCACTGCCCTCCGGGGCAGAGACGCGTTAACTCGCGTTTCCTGTTTTATCTGGTTGTATTCATACTTCCTGTCCTTCAGGGCGCCTCCCTCCAGGGAGGTGCCCTGAAACTTTTTTGAGCAGAGCGCACAAGAAAACAGGCTGTGCACGTATTTGAAGATGAAGGCTGGCGCGGTGGAAACACCGCGACGCCGGCATCGCAAGGGGGAGTGATGTTTCGCTGCGACGCGCGGGGCCATGTGGAGGCCAATGGGATGTGGGCGCCGGAGGACGGGCGCGGGGCCATGGGGGGCCCCTGGGCGGCGAGGGTGCAGGCCGATGAGGGGGCCGCAGGGCGCGCGAGTCCGGGCAAGTCGTGGTTCGTGGTGCCGTCCAGGGGGGGCGGCACGGGGCTGGGGGGGCTGGACACCGAGTTGTTCAGTGACGACGACCTGGAGTCGGTCGCGAGCTACTGATGTCCGCTGGAAGCGCGTAGGGCGCCGGGGGAGGGGGACCCCCGGTTTCGTGCGGTAGGGTGCGGGCTCCTTCTGGATGCGGAGTCCCTGAGAATGCGAAGTGGAAGTGGGTGGGTCCTCTCGTGCGTGCTGCTGGCCGCCTGTGCCACGCCGGCCCGGAGAGGCCTGATGGCCGATGCGCCGCGACTGCTGCCCTGGTCGGAGCAGATTTCCGTGCGCGAGGTCTGGCTCGAAAAACGCCACGGCATGCTCCTGGACATGATGCGCCGTCACGGCGTGGGCATGTGGATTGTCGTCAACGAGGAGTTCCATGACGACCCGCTCACGCAGTTCGTGGCGCCGCCGCGGCCGTATGCCGGCAACCGGGACTTCTTCGTCTTCGTGGACGCGGGCACCGAGGGGCTGAAGCGGGTGGCGCTGACGGGCTACTCGGCGGCCGTGCTCAAGCGCTTCTTCGAGCTGCCCGAAGAGGGCCGCCCGGCGCGCGAGGTGCTGGCGGAGCTGGACGCGCGCTACCGGCCCAAGGCCATCGCCCTGGGCATTGGTGGCAAGCGCGGCGTGACGCGCAGCCTGACGCACGACGGGTATGTCTTCCTGGTGGAGGCGCTGGGCGCGGAGGCCGAGTCACGCTTCGTGAGCGCGGCGCCGCTCATCGAGGAGTACCTGGACACGCGGCTGCCCGAGGAGCAGGAGCACTACCGCACGCTGGTGGCGCTGACGGAGGCGGTGGTGAAGGAGGCCCTCTCGCCCGCGGTGGTGGTGCCGGGGAAGACGACGGTGGGCGACGTGCGCCGCTGGCTGTTCGACAGGCTGTGGGAGCTGGGCGTGGACACCTGGTTCCAGCCGGACCTTCGCGTGCAGCGCAAGGGCCTGGCCACGACGACCTCGCACGGCTTCCTGGCGCCCTCCACGGAGGACGTGGTCATCCAGCGGGGAGACCTGCTCCACGTGGACTTCGGCATCACCTACATGGGGCTGAATTCGGACTGGCAGAAGATGGCGTACGTGCCACACGAGGGAGAGCCGGACGTGCCCGAGGGGCTGAAGCGGGCGCTGGCCAACACGCATGCGCTGCAGGACGCGCTGATGCTGCGCGCCTCGCGCCCCGGCCGCTCGTCGGCGGACGTGTATGACCAGACGATGGCGGAGATGAAGGAGAAGGGAATCGAGGCGATGGTGTACAGCCACCCGCTGGGCAACCAGGGCCACGGCCTGGGCGCGAGCATCGACTTCCGCGCCGCCAGCCGCAAACAGGAGCCCAAGCCGCTGCGCGAGGGTTCCTACATCGCCATCGAGCTGAACACGGTCACCCCGGTGCCCGAGTGGGACGGGCAGAAGGTGTTCGTGATGATGGAGGACCCGGCCTACCTCACACCTGAGGGCTGGAAGTTCTTCGTGCCCCGGCAGGAGGCCTTCTACGTCATCGGCCGCAAGGGCGTCACAACCCGAGGAGCGCCCCTACACTGAAGGCCCACATGCGGTGGGCGCCCGGGCGAGGCCCATCCTCGGGCCGGCCCAGGTCGATGCGCACGCCCGCGCGAAGTGACGCCCCGCCGAGACGGGCGCGGACGAAGGGCTCCAGCGACAGCTGCGAGTCGTTGCCGTCCCAGGTCGCCTGGGTGAGGCGGGGCGAGACGACCTGGGCGCGCAGGCCGGGCTCCAGCAGGCCGAGCCCGAGCGACGCCTCCGCGCTGGCCTGCGCGACGAAGTGGGTGTCCTCCGAGGCGCGGGAGACGGGCACCAGCATGCCCACCGCCACGTCCCCGCGCAGCTGGACGCCGGGCAGGTCCACGCCCGCGGCCAGGGGCAGCACCACGGACGTGGTGTCGAGCGCCCACAGCCACGGGTCGGCCAGGCCGCGCACGGCGGTGGCGGCGGCGTAGTTGGCGCCCTCGGTGAGCGAGGGTCCTCCGGGCTGGAGCGTGTCGTCGCGCAGGGCAATGGGAATGGCCACGGCGGCGCCCACGCGCAGGAAGAGGCTGTCATTCACCGCCGTGCTGACGTGGTGCAGGCCGACGAGGAGGTTGGAGGAGCCGACATGGCTCCACTCGCGCGTGCCGCCGGACGCCACGGAGGTGTAGGGCAGGCCCCAGTCCAGGCGCAGCTGGCCGTGCTCGGACACCTTGAAGCCCGCGGAGAGCGTGGGCGAGAAGTGGCGCGTGGAGACGTCGTTCAGCCGGGGCGCGGACGAGAAGAGCAGCGTGGTGGCGAGGAAGTTGTCGGGCTCGCGCACCTGCGCCGACGCGGCGGTGCTCGCGAGCGCGAGGCTGGTGGCCAGGAGCCACGCGGCGGCCCGGCGACGCAGGATGAGAAAATGCGAAGGCGTCTTCATGGTGCTCGTCCCGTCGGGAGCCTGTCTGGCTCGCGGGCCCCCCTTTTTTGAAACACCGACGACGGTAGAGACGGTCACACGCTCGTTTGTTGGACTGCTTTTTTCCGGACGGCACGTCCGGTCCAGTGCCCGGTTGTCACCGGAAGGCCCCGCGCCGCGCGTCGGATGGCCAGCTTTGGGTGGAGGAGGGCGACGATGCGTGCCGCCTCGATTGCGCTGGCCCTCGGTGTATTCACGAGCGGGCTGTTCAGCGGTCTGCTGGCCGCCGTGCTCTTCCTGCTTCAGAAGCTGCTGAAGGGACTCACCGGGGCGGAGTTCACGGTGGTGATGCAGCGGTTCCTGCCGGTGGCGCGCAAGGCGCCGGTCAATCAGGTGCTGGTGGTGGTCTCGATGGTGGCGCCCGTCCTGGCCCTGGTGCTGGGGCGGGGGCAGTTGGGGAGCGCGCGCTTCCTGCTCATCCTGGTGGGCGCGTTGGTCTTCGTCGCCGGGACGTTCGCGGTCTCCCGGTACGCCGCCGAGCCGCTGTACGACGTCATCCTCGCCTGGGACGCACGGGCACTGCCGGGGGACTGGCTCGCGGTGCGCCAGCGCTACTTCCGCATCAATCAAGTCCGCCTGGTGTCCTCCAGCCTGGCGTTCCTGTTGTTGCTGCTCGCGGTGATGTGGCCGGAGCGGCGGCGCCCTGTTGCCGACGGAGCTGCGGCGACCCCGGGCTCTCTTCGGGTGCCCGCGTCTTCGCCAAGGCCAGGGCTCTCCACACCCCCGACGGGATTTGCCGGGACGCTGCCCACCAGCTCCACGCGAGGGCCCGCCTCTTCGATGCGGCCGGGGCTTTGCGTGCCTCCTGGGGGACTCGCGGTGCTCCCCACGCCAGCAGGTAGGGGGCTCCCATGAACACGGACCTCCGCTCAGGGACACAACCCTCGCAAGACCGGCGGCCGCCCGCCGTGGGGACGCTCCAGCGTCAATGGGCGCAGTGGGGCCAGCGCAGACGTGCGGTGGAGTTGCCCACGCCGACAGGGCCGCTCGCGGTGGGGCGGAGCGCGCTGGACGTGGTGGCCCCCGAACGAAAGGAGCCGTATGCGCGACGCCCCGCGCGGGAGCTGTCGGTGTGGCTCTGGTACCCGGCGAGCCCGGAGCCGGGCGCGAGAGCAGGCGCCTACCTGCCGGGGGCATGGCGACGTGCGGGGCACTTCTGGGGCTTCCCTTCGAAGCGGGTGCGAGCGCATGCCATCCCAGATGCGCCCGTGGCGGACGCGCAGGCGCCCCATCCCGTGCTGCTCTTCTCGCCCGCGGGCTTTCCTCCGCCCTTCTACACGGCGCTCTTCGAGGAGCTGGCGAGCCATGGGTACGTCGTCGCGGCGGTGAGCCATACGTACGAGATGCTCCCTGTCTCGGTCTTCGCGGACGGGCGGGTGCGCTGGTTCCGCCCGTCGAGCGTGGGCGGAGCGCTCTCGGTGTCTCGCGGTCCGCAGCAGGAGGACGTGCGCAAGCGCGCGGCGGTGGTGGAGGTGAAGGCGGATGACCTGCGGAGCGTGGTGGCGCGTCTGAGTGCGGAGCCCGGACGTTTCGCTGGGAAGCTGGACTCGGACCGACTGGGCGCCATGGGACACTCGATGGGAGGGAACGCCGCCGCGGAATGGTGTGCCCGGGACGGGCGCTGCCGGGCGGTGGCCATCCTGGACGGAGGGCTCTGGACGGCGGTGGCTCATGGGGGCGTGAAGCGTCCGGTGCTCGAAGTCTTTGGAGAGCACCCGGAGTACACGCAGCCGTGCGATGAGTCCGTGCGGCGCGGCATGTTCAGCTCGGAGGACTATTGCCGGGCGGACCAGCGCCACGTGCTGCGGGGCTGGCAGCGGCTGTACGCGGAGGCGCGCCCTGGCTACAGCTTCCAGATTCATGGCGCCGGGCATGCGAGCTTCACCGATTGCGGCCTGCTGCCCCTGCGCAACTGGTCACCTGCGGGGCAGGCGATGGGGACCATCACCGGCGACCGGATGTGGCGGGTGCTCGGCGGCTGCCTGCGCGCCTTCTTCGACCGTCATGTGAAGGGCGTGCCCGCGCCGCTCCTCGATGACCCGGCCCATGAGTACCCGGAGGTGGTGTCGGCCGCGCCCGAAGTGCTCTTCAGCATGCGGACGGAAACGCCTCCAGTCCCACTGTCGCCATGAGCGGTCCGCAGGGTGCCCCTGTCAGGGAGCACGGCACCGTCACGCCCCGCTGCCGCCACGAGCGACCCGTATGGGGTTGCCGGGCAGGGCGCGTAGCGCCGTCATGGGCCGCAGCGGTGTGGCCCGTGCATTCATGCCGCTTCCGTCGCTCCGCGTCCGCTTACGCTGCTCTCGCCGCTCCGCGCACGCTCACGCCGCTTCCGTCGCTCCGCGCCCGCTCACGTCCGCCCAGGTGAGACCGAAGCGCGCGAGGTACTTCTTCAGCCGGTCCGCATCATTGGTGCTCTTCTTCTGCGTGCGCGACTGGGCGAACAGCACGCGTCCGGCGTCCGACAGCGAGCGCGCCGCGCGGCAGACGCTCAGCACATCGGCCAGTTGCACGCGGTCGAACCGGTCCAGCTCCCGGGCCAGGCCTTCTCCCAATATCTCCGCCACCAGGTCCGCCGCCCCCGCGCCTGAGTCCCGTGCTCCCGCCGGGCGCCACTTGTCGCGCAGGCGGGCAATCTCTTCCTCCACGACCTCGCGCGTAATCCGCCCACCCGCGGCGAGCGTGGCCATGCGCAGCACCGCGGCATTGAGGTCCCGGAAGTTGCCCGACCACCGCGCCTCCGGAGACGTGGCGAATCCGAGGAACCGCTCCTGCGCCTCCTTGTTCATGGTGACGCGCGTCCCCATGGCCTCGGACGCCTGGTCCAACTCGTAGAGGAGGTTGGGAGGAATGTCCTCGGGCCGCTCGCGCAGCGCGGGCAGCCGGAAGGTCCACAGGTTGATGCGCGCGAGCAAGTCTTCACGGAAGCGCCCGCGCTCCACCTCCACCTGGAGGTCGCGGTTGGTGCCGGCGATGAGCTGGAAGTCGCTCTCCACCTCCTTGTCCGAGCCCACCGGCAGGAAGCGCTTGTCCTCGAGCGCACGCAGCAGCATGGCCTGCTCGTCCGCCCCCAGCTCGCCAATCTCGTCCAGGAACAGCACGCCGCCGTTCGCCTGTCGCAGCAGCCCGGGCCTGTCCTGCAGGGCCCCGGTGAACGACCCCTTCACATGGCCGAAGAGGGCGGACATGGCGCCGTCGCCCCGCAGCGTGGCGCAGTTGAGGTCCACGAAGGCACCCGCCACGCCGCGCCGTGCCTTCTTCAGCGCGTAGATGCGGCGCGCGAGCTGTGACTTGCCCGCGCCGGTGGGGCCGGTAATCAGCAGCGGCGCGCGCGAATGGACGGCCACCTGTTCAATCCGCTCGATGAGCCGGTTGAAGGCGGGGTTGAGCGTGTCGATGCCGGCCTTGAGGAAGGACAGGCCCTCGCGCTGCTCCTGCCGGAAGCGCGCGGCCAGGGTGTCGTACTGCGACAGGTCCAGGTCGATGAGGGTGTGCGAGCCCGGGCCCCCGCGGTCCCTCCCCGTCCCCGCGGGGGACACCTGCACCAGCTTGCCGGGGATGAGCCGGCTCTCCACCAGGAGGAACATGCAGATCTGCGCGATGTGCGTGCCGGTGGTGATGTGGACGAAGTAGTCCTCCTCCTCGGGATTGAAGGTGTAGCCGCGCACATGGTCCAGCAGCGCGCCATACGTCTCCTCCAAGTCCCACGGGTTCTGGATGTCCAGCACCGTGGGCCGCACCTCGGTCTCCGGTGACACCTGGCGGATGTCCGTCACCAGGAGCGACGCGAGCGCCGTGGCGTTGGGCGGGTGCAGCAGCTCCAGCCGGTGCACCACCAGGTCGTCCTGCTGGCACAGCGCCACCGTGGGCCGCCACTTCGCCCACCGCTGCGGCCCCTGCCCCGTGTCCAGCGTCGTCCCCAGCATCCCGAGGACCACCGTCTTGCGCGCCCGTGCTTTCGCCATGCGGATAGGACTTTATCCCAACGGATAGGCGAAGGCACCCCGTCTGGAGGGCTCTCCCTCGGAAGAAGGGTTGGCACGCCGGCTGCTCTACCTCCCGACGTGCCCGGGACGCAGAGCCCGGGCGGACGACCGAAAGGTGCAGGCCATGAACCGCAACAACGCGAACTACGAAGTGCTGTCGGACGAGGCGGGTCGCCCCATCAAGGCGTGGACGGTGGGGGTGCCGTTCGAGGACGAGGCCAAGAAGCAGCTTCGCAACCTGCGTGGCCTGCCCTTCATCCATAAGTGGGTCGCGGTGATGCCGGACGTGCACCGCGGTTACGGCGCCACGGTCGGTAGCGTGGTGCCGACGGTGGGCGCGGTGGTGCCGGCGGCGGTGGGTGTGGACATCGGTTGCGGGATGATTGCCGTGCGCACGACGCTGCGCGCCGACCAGCTCCCGGACTCGCTGCGTGGCGTGCGCTCGGCGATTGAGCGGGCGGTTCCGCACGGCCGGACGGACAACGGTGGCCGTAACGACGCGGGCGCGTGGCGCGTGGCTCCGGCCCAGCACCAGGGCGCGTGGGCGCGGCTGATGGAGGGGTACGACCGCATCGTCGGGAAGCATCCGCGCATCGGCCGTGGCCCGGACCTCGCGCACCTCGGGACGCTCGGGACGGGAAACCACTTCATCGAGCTGTGCCTGGATGAGGCGGACGGTGTGTGGCTGATGCTCCACTCGGGTTCGCGTGGGGTGGGTAACCGCATCGGGAGCTACTTCATCGAGCTGGCGAAGGAGGACATGCGCCGGTTCTTCATCAACCTGCCCGACGCGGACCTGGCGTACCTGGCCGAGGGAACGGAGCACTTCGACGACTACGTCTTCGCGGTGAGCTGGGCGCAGGACTACGCCGCCACCAACCGCCAGCTGATGCTGAGCTCGGCGGTGGAGGCCCTGAAGCTGAGCGGTGAGCTGCCGCCGTTCGAGCTGATGGAGGAGGCGGTGAACTGCCACCATAACTACATCGCCCGTGAGCACCACTACGGGAAGAACTGCTTCGTGACGCGCAAGGGCGCGGTGCGGGCGCGCGAGGGTGACCTCGGCATCATCCCCGGCAGCATGGGGGCGCGTTCGTACATCGTCCGCGGGAAGGGAAACGAGGAGAGCTTCCATTCCTGCAGCCACGGCGCGGGCCGGGTGATGTCGCGTGAGGCGGCGAAGAAGCGCTTCACGCTGGAGGACCACGTGAAGGCGACGGCGGGCGTGGAGTGCCGCAAGGACGTGGACGTCATCGACGAGACGCCGGCTGCGTACAAGCCCATCGATGCGGTGATGGCGGCGCAGGCGGACCTGGTGGAGGTCGTCCACACCCTGAAGCAGGTGGTGTGCGTGAAGGGGTAGGGCGAGTGAACCGACCACCCGAGGACTCCATGAGGTGACCATGCCGGGATGAAGACACCGAGGCGCCCGCTTCCCCCTTCGAGGCCGAAAGGCCGCCAGGATGGGGGGAGCGGGCGCCGCTATTTTTGGGTAGGTGTCAGACTGTCCCGGGTGGTCCGTGGGTCGCGGGGAGCGAGGAGGCTGAAGATGGTGCGCATCGATGGTTCTGAGGGAGAGGGTGGCGGCCAGGTGCTGCGCACGGCGCTGGCGCTGTCGCTGGTGACGGGGACGCCGTTCACCATCACCAACATCCGCGCGGGCCGGAAGAAGCCGGGCCTGCTGCGCCAGCACCTCACGGGGGTGAAGGCGGCGGAGGCGGTGGGCGCGGCCGAGGTGTCTGGCGCGGAGCTGGGCTCGCGCGAGCTGACGTTCCGTCCGCGCGCGCTGGCGGCGGGCAACTATCACTTCTCGGTGGGCACGGCGGGCAGCGCGACGCTGGTGCTGCAGACGGTGCTGCCGGCGCTGCTGATGGCGGGCGGGCCCTCCACGCTGATGCTGGAGGGCGGGACGCACAACCCGGCGGCGCGCCGTTCGACTTCCTCCAGAAGGCCTACCTGCCGCTGCTGCGGCGGATGGGGCCGGCGGTGGAGGCGACGCTGGACAGGCCGGGCTTCTTCCCGGCGGGAGGCGGGAGGTTCCGGGTGGACGTGCACCCCGCGCCGCTGAAGCCGCTGAGCCTGCTGGAGCGAGGACGGGTGCTGCGCCGCGACGTGAAGGCGGTGGTGGCGATGATTCCGTTCGACGTGGCGAAGCGCGAGCTGGACGCGGTGGCGGGGGCGCTGAAGTGGCGGCCGGACGAGTTCCGGACGGAGGAGCTGAAGCGCTCGCCGGGTCCGGGCAACGTGCTGGTGGCCGAGGTGGAGAGCGAGCACGTGACGGAGGTCTTCACCGCCTTCGGCGAGCGGGGGAAGCGCGCGGAGACGGTGGCCGAGGAGGTGGCGACGGAGGTGACTCGCTACCTGGACGCGGAGGTGCCGGTGGGCGAGCACCTGTGCGACCAGCTCCTGCTGCTCCTGGCGCTGGCGAAGGGTGGAAGCTTCCGCACGTTGCCGCTGGACGGGCACGCGGAGACGCAGCTCCAGACCATGGCGAAGTTCCTCGACGTGAAGGTGCAGGTCCGTGAGCTGTCGCGCGAGGTCCGCGAGGTGGAGGTGCGGGGGTGATGCCCTACGGCGTGGTTCCGGCCAGCTCGCCCTGGAGGTCCGGTGGCGTGGGGTGCTCCAGGTCGAGGGTGACGGTCATTGGGGCGTCACCGCGGGCCTGAGCGACACGCACCTCTCCCAGATACAGGGCCGGTTCGTGTGAGCGCCGTTGGACGAACAAGTGCAATGCCTGCCCCGGCTGGCTGTGCTCCAGCAACCTTCTGCCGGCATTGTTGGTGCGTTTCATCTTGTTCTGGCTGGTCCATGAGAACCGCCGGGATGAAAGGAAATGGTTGCGGTAGCGGTGCGTCTTCTTCGCGCCGCTCGTGTCGAGCTTGGTGATGATGACGCCATGCGAGCCAAACCACAGGATGCCAACGTTGTGGCAGGTGGGGTCGTATTGCTCTCCGAAGTGGCGGATGATTTCGGGACGCGCGTAGGCGGCGTGAAGCGTCAGGTCCTGAGGGGTTCGAAGGACACCGCCGTGGCGCTCCAGGTAGTCCTTGTTCACGGTGTACAACACGCGTCCCTCCACCTGCGGGAGCATGTCTGCTCCGAGCACCTCGTGGAGTGAGCTCTTCAGGCGTTCTTCAGAGAGCAGGCCCGGCTGAAGCTTCTTGGCGAGGGTCTTCCAGGCCCCCGACGTGCCCAGCGGCGCGTACTCGACCTTCCATTGAGGGTATCTCAGGAAGAATTCGTCATAGCCCGACTCCGGGTCGTCCGGACGTGTGACGAGGCCCCAGAGCAGTGCATAGGGCCACACGCGTGCGGCCTGCCAGTCAGTCTCCAGGGCCGCGAGGAAGCTTCGCACAGGATGGTCCTTGCGGAGTCCCACGGACCAGGAAGGAAGGTCGTGCTGTGCCTGTTGGCATGCGAGCCATGAGCGGAACACCTGGCGGAAGTCGCTCAACTGAGGAAGCTCCTCGCGGTGCCACAGGTCGAGAGGGAGGGGTGGCCGCCCCAACTCGTCGCGCATTGTGCGGTAGGCATCCTCACAGCGCTCCCTTCGAGACACCGCATGGCGGCTCTTCTCCATGATGTCCTGGGTGCGCCGCTGGAGGACCACCTCGCAGTCGCGAGGCGGTTTCAGACTGAATCCTCCGATATGGGTTCGGGGGCCAGTCCCCTTGGGCGAATGAAGCGCCTTCAAGGTCTCCCAACCACTTCGATGGTGACCCACGAAGTCGAGGACCGTCAGCACCTCCGTGCCTGGGAACAGCCGCAGTCCGCGCCCGAGTTGCTGGAGGAAAAGGGACGCCGAGTCCGTGGGCCGAAGGAAGAGAATCGAGTTGATGGCCGGAATATCCACTCCCTCGTTCAGCACGTCGGCTGCGAACAACCACTCGAGAGGGTCCGCCACGTCCGCCAACCGGCGATACAGGTGCTCGCGCACCTCGATGGGCTGGTCCCCTGAAACGACCGCGGCGTGCTGATGCCTCCGCTTGAAGGCCTCGGCCATGAACGTGGCGTGCCGGATGCTGGCGCAGAAGCCGACAGTCGCTCGCTTTGGCCCGTCGAAGCCTCGCAACAGGGCCTGCTCCAGCACCAGCTCGGCGCGTGCATCAATGGAGAGCTCACGCTCGAGCGCCTCGACCGAGAACCGTCCGTTGCGCCAGGGAATCCGTGCGAAGTCGACAGTCTCGTCGGCGATACCGAAGTAGTGGAAGGGCAGCAGCCAGCCCCGCTCAATGGCCTCGGGGAGGCGGAGTTCGTAGGCGATGTTCCAGTCGCACCATTCGAGCACGTCGTGCCCGTCCTGGCGCTCGGGAGTGGCTGTCATGCCAAGCAGGAAGGCGTTCTCAAGGAGTGCACGCAGCGGCTGATAGCTGGGCGCTTCCGCGTGATGGAACTCATCGATGATGACGTAGTCCCACTTGCGCCCGAGCAAGGCGGGGTTCGCCCGGAGGCTGTGCACCGTCGCGAAGACCACGTCCGCGTCCATGCCCAGGTGCCCTCCACCCACCACGCCGAGCCGATGCTCCCGCAGCACCTGACCGAAGGACCTGAAGGCCTGGGTGAGGTGTTCGAGGCGGTGTGAAACGTAGAGAACCTGTCGTGCGCGGCTCGCGGCTACGTCAAAGGCCGCGAGGAACGTCTTCCCCAGTCCGGTGGCGGCGATGACGGCGGCGCGGCGCCCTCCGCGCGCACGAAGCTCGGCCAGCTTCTGCAACGCCTCACGCTGGGCGGGATTGGGTTCAGGTGGCGGTCGCACGGCGTCCGCGACCAACAGCAGGGGCGCGGGCTCACGCTCACGCCACCGTCGTGAGCGGTACCCTCGAATCAGTTCCTGGGATAGGGGGCGTACATCAGGTCGCTCCCAGAGCCCGTCGAATTGCTGCCGGGTCAGCTCGATGCTTTCAGGCTCCAGGGCGCGAAGGTTCCACTCGAGATTGCTGGCAAGCCCTCCCTTCGTGAGATTGGAGGAGCCCGCCCAGCATTCACCGCCCGTCTTCGCGTTGAACCACCAGAATTTCGCATGGAAGGCGGTGCGGCCTTCCTGGACCCGGCATTCGACACCGTCAATCCCGAGCAGCATGTCCAGCGCCTCGGGCTGGGTCAGGTGTTGATAGGTCGAGGTGAGGAGTTTTACCCGGCCACCCCGCTCCAGCATCTCCTTGAGAGGGTCCACGAGCAGTTGCAGCCCGCTGAATCGGGTGAAGGAGACCGCGAAGCGGACCTCTTCAGCCCATGCGGGGCCTGCTCGCACGGCGTCGAGCATCCGGTGCTCGCCGGGGAGGTTCAGAATGGAATGCCTTGGAGTCGCGAGCATCAACACCAGGTTAGCGGCTTGGCCCCTTCCACGCCGACAGCGTTTGGAGTGAGGGTCCAGGTCCGGGAGGTGTTGCGCGAGGCCCGCGAGGTGGAGGTGCGGGCCTGAGCGGCTGCCGTTCTTCGAGGTGGCGCCATACGGAGAGAGAAGGGTAATCTGCTCTTACGGCTTTAGATGTCATCCAGGAAAGATTGGCCTCCCATGCGTGTGCTCCGTCCCGTCCTGAAGAGATGCCTCGTCGTCCTGGGCCTCACCTTCCTCTCCGGCTGCGGCCCGGAGGTCGAGCGTGTAGCCCCGGAGGTCGAGTCCCAGGAGCTCGCGCTGCTACCGACCGGATGGACGGGCGCCAACATCGGCACCACCGGGGGTGTGTCGGATTCCTCGGCTGGGGTCATCACCATGACGTCGACGGGGGACGACATCTCCGGCACGGCGGACGGGTTCGGCTTCGTCTACCGAAGCCTCTCGGGCAACGGTGAAGTCCTCGCCCGGGTTGCGTCGCAGGGCTCGGCCACCTCCGACGCATGGGCGAAGACGGGGGTGATGATTCGCGAGTCGCTCGCCGCGGGCTCCCGGCACGCGTTCATGGGGCTGACGCCTGGGAATGGGGCGAGGTTCAAGTTCCGGGACGTGACGGGCGGCTCCTCGCCGACCTCTCTCGCTGGCCCGGTGGTGACGGCGCCATACTGGGTGAAGCTGGTCCGCAGCGGGAGCACCTTCTCCGGGTTCGTGTCGCAGAACGGAATCATCTGGACGCAGGTGGCAAGCGCCACGGTTCCGATGACCGCCACGACCGTCTACTACGGGCTGGCGAATACCCCGCACACCGCGACCGGGAGCATCACCTCGACCTTCTCCGGCTACCGTGTGGTGTCGACGGCGGCGAGCTACCCGGGCGACAAGGGCGGTGGCGAGCTCGGCCCCGAGCCCACGGGCTACCCCCGGCTGGCCTATGCCGCGTCCCCCTTGAGCAGCGACACGACCTTCGCTGGCTTCCTCACCCGCGCCGGCATGTCGAAGAGGTGGGGAGAGTCGGAGGCGCAGCCGGAGCCGGAGATCGTGACGGTGAACGGCCGCCGCGCCATCCGCATCTGGGCTGCTCCCCAGACGCGAGGCTCGAACACCGGGCTGCTCATCCAGGGCTTTCCCAACAGCGGCCCGTCCGGCGTGCCGGGTGGCCCCCGCAACAGCATCGGGCGCGTGAAGGTCCTCTGGCCGCAGGGGTACAGCTTCTACCCCGTCGGTCCGGACGGTGAGAACCATGCGGACTACGGCGGCATCAAGGCGGCGGGCTTCTGGGGCGGAAACACCCCCGCGACCGGCGACGACTTCGGCAATGACGGCTGGGCGCTGACCATCTGGACCGGGAAGTGGGCCAGCACCTACAGCAACAACTACGTGGCGCTGGGCCAGGACCTGAACTGGCCGCGCGATGGTGCGTACGCGTCGCCCGCCATCTGGCGGGATGTCGCCACCAATGAACTGTGGAAGGTCGAGAACCATCAGGGTGAGTGGGTCCAGCTCGAGTGGGAGCACCGCATCGAGACCACCGCGGGCGGCCTGGGCACCCTGCGGTTCTGGATCAACGGCGTGAAGGGCATCGACAAGCAGGTGCGCTACTTCAGTGCCGACGACTTCAGCGCGAACAACAACCAGGGGGCCCTCGCGGGAGTAAAGGGCATCTACTTGCGCAACTTCTGGGGTGGCTCCGGCCGCGCGCCGCAGAAGACGCCCGTGTACTACACCGACCTCGAGGTGTGGACGCAGTAGCCCCGAGCGCGCGGAGGGGAGAGTGGGCCTCAGCGCACGAAGCCCGCCACGCAGTCCTCGAAGACCCTGCTCACGACATTCATCGTCCGGAGCCAGGCGTGCGCCTCTTCTCCGAGGCGCCCGTAGACCCGGACGTCGATGGGCTTCGCCGTGTCCAGGAGCGCCTTGAACTCGGGCCAGCCGGAAATCATGCGGATGTGCTCCATGACCTGGCTGGCGTTGGCGAAGGTGATGACCGCGCCCACCTCCGTGGCATCGGGTCGGGCGTAGAAGCGCACTCCGACGAGGGTGCTCACGCCTTCGGCTTCCAGCCTCCGCACCGCGGCCTGGATGGTGGCCTGGAACACCTCGAAGGGCGCCTTCAGCTCGAGCACCTCCACGAGGGTGATGCGCTCACTGGCTGATGGGTTCATCTCTTCGCTCCTTTGTGGCGCCCCATGTCTGCATAATCACGGCATGGAACCTGGAGCCATGAACGCCTCCCTGCTTGCCGTCGCCGTCTCCGTCCTCATCGGCTGTGCGGGAGCCTCGTCGAGCACCCGGGCGCTCCCTGTCCCGGAGGCGAGCACCGTGGATTCACTCTTCGCGGACTACCGCCGCCCGGAGAGCCCCGGGGCCAGCGTCGTCGTGATTCATGACGGGAAGGTCGCCGTCCGCCGGGCCTATGGCCTGGCCGACCTGGAGAAGCGAGCGCCCGCCACGCCCGAGAGCAACTTCCGCCTCGCGTCCCTCAGCAAGCAGTTCACCGCCATGGGCATCCTGCTGCTCGTGAAGGACGGCAAGCTGCGTCTCGATGACCGCGTGGTGGAGGTGCTCCCCGGCTTCCCGGCGTACCTGCGCGAGGTCCGCATCCACCACCTGCTCCAGCACACGTCGGGCATCTGGGACTACGAAGCCTTCGTCCCGGAGACGCAGACGGTGCAGGTGAAGGACCGCGATGTCCTGGACCTGCTGTCTCGCACGGACCGCACGTACTTCGCGCCCGGGACGGCGGTGCGCTACAGCAACTCCGCCTACGCGGTGCTCGCGCTCGTCGTGCAGCAGGTCAGCGGAATGCCGTTCGCCCGGTTCCTCCAGGAGCGCGTCTTCGCCCCGAGTGGCATGTCCGCCACCGTGGCCCATGAGGAGGGCGTCTCGACGGTGGCGAGGCGCGCGTATGGCTATGCCGTCGGCCCGGACGGCTTCATCCCCAGAGACCAGAGCAACACCAGCGCCGTGCTGGGGGACGGCGGCATCTACACCTCCGTGGAGGACCTGGTGGCGTGGGACCGGGCGCTGGACGCACATGCGCTCATCGACGCGGAGACCCAACGTGCCGCGTGGACTCCGGCCCCGCTCCCGGACGGCACGACCAGTCGCTACGGCTTCGGCTGGTTCGTCGACGAGGACGGCGGCCGCAAGCGTCTGTCCCACCACGGCGAGACGTGTGGCTTCACCAACGCCATCGTGAAGTACCCGGAGCAGCGTCTCACTGTCATCGTCCTGACGAACCGCGCGGGCGGCGAACCCTGGCGGCTCGCGCAGCAGGTCGCGGACCTGTGGCTTGGGAAGGACGGAGCGCGCGAGCGGGCTTGGCCCTTCGAGCACATGCCCAACGCGCACTAGGGCGTACGCGGTTTCCTTCGTTCGTCTCCTGTCCGAGGATGCCGAAGTCCCGCAGTATGATGGTCAAGCAGCAGCCCGAGGCTCAAGAGGAATACATGAAGCACTTCAATGTCATTTTCGCGTTGCTGCTTTCCAGCCTGCTGTTCGCCTGTGGTCGCGCTGAGTCCAACAAGGTTTCTGTCTCGTCCGAAGACGATGTGAGTTCCCTGGACGTTTGTTGGACTGACTGTCCCAATAACAGCTACGCCTTCTGTGAGGGCTCGACGTGCTCGGTGAATCCGGGGGTATCCGTGACGTGTGATGCGGTGACCCGTGGGTGCTGCACGGAGGAGACGCCGTCCTGTGCGGAGATGGTGGGAACGGAGTGCTCCGTCGGAGCAACCCCTGACTGCTGTGACAGGAATGGGAGCAGGGAGTGCTACTGTCACCCAATCCGTCGCACCTTGTACTGTGGCGTCTTCGATACCTGAACCGTAGGTCATCATCCTCCTCAACCGCTGGAACCACGGTGCTGAGCCGGTGAGCGCGAGGCTTGGCGCAGTGCGAGCAGTTACGGCCACACGTCGAGGAGGCGGAGCGTCCTCACCAGGTCCGCGCACCCCTACCGAGGGGCCTCGCCTGGCGCGCTGTCGTCGACCGGGTAGGTGATGCGCCCCCGCCGGACCCTGGCGAAGGCGGTCAGCCGGTGCGGGGTGGCACGCGTGACGGACTCGAGGTGCAGCACTTCCGCGCCGCGCGCCACCAGCGCATCGGAGACCAGGGAGCGATGGCACCGCCAGCGCAGCGCCTCCGCGCACATCAGTGCCGGCGGGCCAAATGCGAGCTCGTCATGCAGCTCCGAGAGTCCCTCGTCGAACTCCGCGGTCTGCATGTAGTCCGCGTATGCGCGGAAGCTCGCGTTCCGCCAGGCGGCATTCGCGCTGCTGGTGGACGCGCCCTTCTTGCGAAGGCCCCCGAGCCTCGCGAGGTGCAGGTAACGGATGCCCACCCTGGGGAGCAGCTCCTCCAGGGCGTCGCTGTTGAACTGGGGATTGGTGCGCGACCTCGGCATCTTCCGGATGTCCACCACCGTCGCCACGCCATGCGCCCACAAGAGCGCGATGAAGTCCTCGATGGGACGCGTCGAGTGCCCCACCGCGAACACCGTGGCTGACTTCCAGCGCAGGACAGGCATGGCGCTCCGGGGGCATCAGGGCAGCACGAAGTCGACGGGCTGCAGGGGCTCGGGCTGGGGCTCGCCGAGCGCTTCGAGAAGGTTTCGCTCCGCGGTGCGTGCGAGCGCGAGGAGTGGCAGGTCGTTGGGCGCGGTGCCGAAGGGCTCCTCCAACTCGTCCCCCAGGAGGTCGAGCCCGAAGAAGGTATACGCGACGGACCCCGCGAGCACCGGCGTGAACCAGCCCAGCGTGTCGGCCAGTCCGAAGGGCAACAGGATGCAGAAGAGGTA
The DNA here is from genome assembly GCA_046520375.1 of Pyxidicoccus sp. 3LFB2. Taxonomy (GTDB): domain Bacteria; phylum Myxococcota; class Myxococcia; order Myxococcales; family Myxococcaceae; genus Myxococcus. The sequence continues at coordinate 10,651 of JBKGHK010000043.1, read as the reverse complement.
CGCCGTGCGGTGCAGCAGCACCGTATAGGCGAAGGGCAGGGGCGTGAGCCGGATGCGCTCGCACGCGGCGAGCACGCCGGAGAGTCCATGCACCCGCTGGCTCAACTCCGCCCAGGCAATGTCCGAGAGGACCCCGTCGCGCCGCAGCCTCGCCAGCTCGAAGGCATGCTCACGCAGGAGCGCGTCCGGCCGGTTGCCGCTGCCGAGCACCCGCACGCGCTCCGCTTCGTCGAGGTAGCGCGAGATGTCCTCCGCGGCATCGTGCCCGCGCAGGTGCGCCGCGAGCGCATGGGCGAAAGCGATGCCCCGGTACACGATGCGTCGAGCAACGCGCCGCCCCTCGGAGGCCGACTCCCCGCCGCCGTCGTCCAGCAGCGCGAGGGTCTCCCGAGAGAGCGAGCGCAGCTCGATGATGAGCGCGCCCCACTGCTTGCGCGCCTCCCACCACCGGTCGTAGCAGGCGTTGTTGCGGAAGCCGAGGAAGATGGAGAGCGCGATGCCCAGCAGGGACATGGGCGCGGGAGAGGGATGTGGCAGCCCGCCCCCTTCGCGCTCGAAGCCCCACACCACCAGGCAGGAGAGCACGGCGATTCCCATCACGTGCGGGAGCACGCGCGGAAGGATGGTTCCGCGAAGGACGAACAGCAGTTGCAGGGGGCCGGGACGGGGACGGACAATCATGGCTGGGCGGGCTGCGCGCTCTCCTGCTCCAATCCGACCCTTCTCGCAAGGCCAGAGTCGCGCTCGCGGGGCGCTGCCGACGGGGCCGCGAAGTGCGCAGTCGTAACGCGAACGCCTCCACCCGTGTTCCAGCGGGCTTCAGCGGGAAGAAGCCCGCGCGGGGGTGGTTGGCCAGGAGGACGGCGAGTACGGCTCGCCGAACCTGGAGGAAGGTCGAGATGCGCACGTCGTCGCTGCCAGCCCACGGGAAGAACACCGCCCGCCAGGCAGGGCTGCGCCTGCGTTCGTGCGTCCGCCACAGAGCTGCCGCCTGGCTCCTCGCACCCGGGGCACCTCAGGCGTAGAGGTGCCTCGCGCTCGCTGAGTGAGCGTGGCCAGCGCCTCAGCCGTGCTTGGGGCCACCCAGGCCCTGGCATGCCCGCGCACCGCCGTGGCCGTGGAGTGCGTCCTCTCGGAGCCTGTGCGCCCCCATGCGCTGCCTCGCTCCCTTCCTGCTTCTTCACCCCTTCTCCTAATCGGGGACACCCATGCGATACCTCGCCCTTGCCATGAATCTGGATGGAACCCTCGCGACCGGCGGCCTTGCCGACAGGGCCGCGCTGGACGCGCTCGCGCGGCTGCGCACCACCGGCCGCCGCGCCATCCTGGTCACCTCGCGGAGGCTCGTGGAGCTCACCGCGCTCTTCTCGTCGCTGGACGCCTTCGACTGCATCGTCGCGGAGAACGGCGCGCTTCTTCACTGGCCCTCACGCCGCGAGAGCACGTCCCTCTGCCGCCCGGTGCCCGAGGCCTTCGTCCGCGCGGTGTTCGAGCGAGGCGTCACGCCCCTCGTGCGCGGCCAGTCCGTCGTCTACGCCCCGCGTGATCGGGCCAGCGCCCTGGTCGAGGTCGTGGGCGAGCTGGGCCTCGAGCTGCAGATCATCTTCGCCGGCGCGCAGGTGCTGGCCGTGCCGCCCGGCATCAACAAGGGTGAGGGCCTGCGGGAGGCGCTGCTGTCGCTGGGCCTGTCCGCGCACGAGGTCGTCGGCCTCGGGTGCGGCGCCAATGACCACTCGCTGCTCGACGTGAGCGAGTGCGCCGTGGCCGTCGCCAACGCGGTGCCCGCGCTGAAGGAGCGGGCCGTCTTCACGACGCAAGCCGCAGCGGGCGTCGGCGTGGCCGAAATCGTCGAGGAGTTGGTCCAGCGCGACCTCCAGGTCGCCGGAGCATGGACGCAGAAGGATGCGCTGACGCTGGGCTATGACCAGACGGGTGAGCGCGCGGGCATCGCCCCGTACGGACAGAATCTGCTCGTCCTCGGACCTCGCGATGGCGAAGGGAGCCGCTATGTGCGGGGCTTCCTCGAGCGCCTCCTCCAGCGGCGATACCAGCCGTGTGTCATCGACTGCCTCGGAGACTTCGAGCTGCGCGACGACATGGTGAGGCTGGGCAGCCGCATCCAGGCCCCCCGCGTGGCCCAGGTGATGGCGGCCCTGACGTCGCCATCCGTGAAGCCCGTGGTGAACCTCGCCGCGCTGGCGCCCGAGGCACAGCCCGGCTTCTTCCAGGAGCTGCTCCGCGCCATCGAAGGAATGCGGCTGCGGACGGGGCGCCCCCACTGGCTCATCGTGGACGGCGCCCAGCGCCTGTGGCCCGCGGGGGCGGAGCCCTCCCATCGCGACGCGCCGACGCTCGGAGAAATGCTCCTGCGCGTCGACGACGCGGAGGCCGTCGCACGTCCCATCCTCCAGCAGATGGATGTCGTGGTGGGGGTGGGGCCGGCGCCCGGCCGGGCCATTGAGCAGCTCGCTCACGCACTCGGCGAACCCGAGCCACACCTGCCCATGTGCGGGGGCTCGGAACACTCGGTGCTCGCCTGGTTCGTCGCCGAGGGGAGCTGGCCGCTGCGGCTCAGGCCGCCACGGCGGCGGGCCGAGCGCCTTCGCCGGGTTCCAGAGCACGTGGAGGGAGACCTGGGCTCCCGGAGCTTCATCTTCCGGGGCACCCTGGGGCGGCCCGACGTGCGCGCCCCCAACCTGGATGCCTTCTGCCGGCAGGCCGCGCAGGTGGATGAGGACACCTGGCTCTTCCACCTCTGGCACGGAGACTTCTCCCGCTGGCTCCGGGACACGCTGCACGAGGACGCCCTCGCCCGGACGATTGCCGCCATCGAGTGCCGCTACGAGTTGCCCGCGGCCGACAGCCGCCGCGACGTGTGCGGCGCCATTGCCCACCACTACGCGCTGGCGGCCTGAGCCCGGGCCAGCTGGCGCCCCGAGCATCCCCTCAGGAGCGCCTCATGCTGACCGACATCTCGCTCGTGCTGGCCATCGTGCTGGTGACCATCCTCCTGTTCTCCTGCGAGCGCATCCCGCTGGAGGTCACCTCGCTGGGCGTGGTGTGCCTGCTGGGGCTCTCGGGCGTGCTGACCCCGGCGGAGGCCTTCGCCGGGTTCTCCAACGAGACGGTCATCTTCATCTTCGCCCTGCTGGCGATGACCGAGGGGCTGGCCTCCGCGGGGGTGATGCACCGGGCCGGCAGCTGGCTGTCGCACCTGGGCCGGTTCGGCCCCAGGGGCTTCCTGCTGGGAGTGATGCTCCTGGTCGCGGCCTTCTCCGCGTTCGTCTCGAACACGGTCACCACGGCGGCCTTCCTGCCCGTCGTCCTGCGCGGGGCGAAGGCCGCGGGGCTGCGCCGGAGCCATGTGCTGATGCCGCTCGCCTTCGCGTCCATGCTGGGCGGGATGGGCTTTCTCTACGGCACCTCCACCAACCTGGTGGTGTCCGCGAGGCTCGAGGACCTCGGCCTCGGGCCCATCGGTCTCGTCGAGCTGACGCCCGCCGGAGTGCCCCTGGCGCTCCTGGGCATCGCGCTGGTCGTCCTCCTGGCGCCCCGCCTCCTCCCCGCACGCGCGGGGGCGGAGTCGGAGGGCGTGCGCGGCCGTGCCTTCGTCACCGAGGCCCAGGTGTCTCACGGCTCCCGGCTCGTCGGCAGGGAGCTGTGCTGGCTCGAGCGCCGCGTGGGGCTGGAGGTGGTGTCCCTCACGCGCGACGGCGCTCCCCTCGCGCCGGAGCCGGGCGTCCTCCTCGCGGCAGGGGACCGGCTGCTGCTCAGCGGGCGGCGCCGGGACATCCTGCGCCCGAGCCAGCTGCATGGACTGGTGACGGCGCACGACCTGGACGTGCGGGCTTCGCGGCGCGGGCTGGAGCCCGTGCTCGCCGAGGCCATCGTGCAGCCGACAAGCGGGCTCGTCGGCGTCCGGGTGGGCGACGTGGGATTCTCGCGCCGCCTGGGCGTCCGCCTGCTGGCGCTCCACCGCCACCCGTCCCTCCATCGTCCCTTGGAGTCGCGGGAGCTGGGCTCGCTGCGGAACGTGCGGCTGGAGGCAGGCGACGCGCTGCTGCTCGCGGGGCCGCGCGAGCGCCTTCACGCGCTGGTGAACGAGCCTTCGCTGCTCCTGATGCCAGACCTGGACTTCCTGCCGCTGCCGCGTCGCTCCAAGGCGCTGCTCACCGGCCTCATCTTCGTCTCGGCGCTGGTGGTGGGCTCGAGCGGGGTCGTGTCCCTGGCCCTCGCCGGAGTGGCCGGCGTGCTGCTCATGGTCATGACCGGGTGCCTGGACGCGAAGCTCGTGTTCCGCATCGACTGGCGGGTGGTGCTGCTCATCGGGTCGATGATGGCGCTCGGGCTGGCGATGGAGAAGAGCGGGGCGGGGCACCTGCTCGGCGGCTTCGCGGCGGGGCTCGCGGACGTGGGCGGCCCCCGCCTGGTGCTGCTGTGTCTCATGCTGCTGACCGTCGGGCTCTCCATCCCGATGAGCAACCAGGCCTCGGCGCTCGTCATGCTGCCGGTGGGGCTGAGCGCGGCGGCGGGGCTGGGCGTGGACCCTCGCGGCTTCGCCATGGGGATTGCGCTTGCCGCGTCGTGCTCGTTCCTCACGCCGCTCGAGCCCAGCTGCATGCTGGTGTTCGGGCCAGGGCGCTACCGCTTCAGCGACTTCTTCCGGCTCGGAGGGCCCCTCACCGCGCTGATGCTCGCCGCGCTCATGCTGCTCGTCCCCTGGGGCTGGCCCATGGACGCGCAGGGGGCGGAGACTTCATCCGCGGGGAAGCTCGAACCAGAACCGGCTGCCCCGGCCCCGCTCGGACGCAACGCCGACCCGGCCACCGTGCCCTTCGGCCAGCTTCTTGACGGTGGCAAGCCCCAGCCCGAGCCCTTCGGCCCGGCCGCTCTGGCCACGGAAGTAGGGCTCGAACAACGAAGGCAGTAGCTCCGGGGCAATCCCCGGGCCCGTGTCACTGACCTCCGTGCGAACGAAGGGCCCTTCGTCCACCACCTTGATGGTGATGCGTCGGGTCGTCGCCTCGCCCATGTACTTCACGGCGTTGCGGACCAGGTTGCCGAGCAGGCTGAGATAGACGCCGGTGCCACAGGCGACGAGGACCTGCGGCACCTGCTCCAGCTTGAGCTCGATGCCCGCCTGCTCCGTTTCCGCCGCGAAGCCGTCCAGGGTGTCGGTGATGGCGGTGCGCGGCTCGGTCCGGGCGCCGGGGTCCGGCTTCGATCCGGACCGGGCGAAGTCGAGCAGGGCCCCGGTAATGGCATCCGCCCTCGACAGGCTGCGGATGATGACCTGGAGGGGCGGGCGGGCCGGGCTCTCCTCGGGGCTCTTGCGGACGGCGAGCTCGGCGGCCATGCGCGCCGCGGAGAGGGGATTGCGGATGTCATGGGCGACGCGGCCCGCGAACTGCTCCATCTCCGCGGCCCGCTCGCGGAGGAAGTCCGCATGCGCGTCGTAGAGCGCCTGGCGCGTGCGCGCCTGACGATGGAGCAACCACGCCAGCGCCACGGCCACCGCGCCACAGACGACGTTGAGGAGGTTGGCGAGCCGGCGGCTGCGCTCGCGCGTCTCCCGAATCTTCCCCGCCAGCTCCCGGCCATAGACGGCGTCATGCTCGATGGCGCGGGTGACGGCCTCCAGGAAGTGCTGGCGCGTGGACTCCGCTTCCTGGCTCGCCGCGGCCACCGCCTCGGGCCCCGGGTCTGACCCGGCGAGGGTGCGTGCCTTGCGCAGCACCTCGTCGAAGCGGAGCCAGGACGTCTGCACCTCCAGCCGCAGGGGCTGCTCGCCGGGCAGGGCCGGCAGGCCCAGGTACGCGCGCGTCGACTCGTTCAGGCGCTTCAGGTCCGCTTCCAGGTGCCGTGCCTCCTCGGAACGGCGCGTGGGCTCATGGAGGAGGTTCGACAGGGTCAGCTCGGCTTCGAGCACGACGCGGCGGACCTGGGCCAGGTGCTCGATGCTCGGGCTCGCGTTGTAGATGATGGCTTCGGACAGGGCCCCGATGTCCCCGGACGCGCGCTGAACGATGAAGTTCGCCGCGAAGAAGCTGCTCACCACGGCCGCGAAGGCGAGGGCGAGCATCTTCCCGGTCGGCGCATTCCCGGGTGGCAGCGAAGGGGCCATGGGCCACGAATGGCCTCCGCGTTCCGCCCCTGTCAAGGCAGATGCTCGTGCCCCGCGCGCGAGTGCGCGTTACATGCCCTGGCACAGACGTGTGTGGGATTGGACGCTCAGCCCCGACGGGTTGCCAAACGGATCTGGCGTACTAGACTGCGCAGCATGGATGCGGAGGGCCCATCGGCCCGTCCGCTGAGTGACCGCCCTCATGGCCTTCGTGACGTCAGCCCTGGTGAGTGTTGAAGCCCGCCAGGCCGCGGACGGTCGCGTCATGCTCGTGCACGGCCGGGCTGCTGCCTGGCTTGGGACGGACGCCCCGCGCATTCCCTAGCGTGCGGCGTCCTCTCTCTCCCATTCCGCCCTGAGTCCTCCCGAGGCGCTTCGCGCGTGGTTCCGCGCGAGCCGCGCCCGTGCGCTCCGGCCTTCGCGTGTCGTTCCCCGCTGTGCTCCCCGGAGCCACGGCTGTCGGAGCGGCCTGCGCATGGCCCGGAAAAAGCGCCTCGCGAGGCCCTGCCGCGTCCTCACGGGGACGCACGTTCATCTTGTCGGAGCACCTGTCATGTCCGTCCTCTCCTTGCCCGCTGCTCGCAGCGCTCCCGCCGTCACGGCGGACGGGGCGACGCGTCCCTGTGTCCACGGCGTCCTTCAGCGCCACCTGCTGCAGGTGGCGGGGCACGAGCTGCGCAATCCGCTCGGCATCGTCACGGGCACGGTGAGCCGGCTGCTGGCGAGCGAGCCGCTCTCCGCCCAGCAGCAGAGACTGTTGGCGCGGTTGGAGACGACGACGCGCCGGATGACGCGTCTGGTGGAGGACCTGCTCAACGAGCGACTGCTGGAGGAGGGCGCGAGCCTGCCGGTGCTGCCGCGCCTGTGCGACCTGCGCCAGCTGTGCGAGCAGGCCACGCGCGATGTCGCGGAGGGTGCGTCGCGAGTCCGGCTGGAGTCCCAGGGAGACTGCCACGGGGCGTGGGACCCGGACCGCCTCCAGCAGTTGCTCGGCAACCTCCTGGACAACGCGCTGAAGTACAGCCCGCGAGACACGGACGTCTTGCTGCGCTGCACGGGCGGCGGGGAGACGGTGACGGTGGAGGTGCACAACTGGGGAGCGCCTGTCCCGGCGGCCCTCATGCCCCACCTCTTCGACCCGCTCCGCCGGGCCCGGGGCGAGCACGGTCAGGAAGGCTGGGGGCTTGGCCTCTTCATCTCCCAGCACATCGTCCTCGCCCACGGGGGCAGCCTCGAGGCGCACTCCAGCGTCAGCGAGGGCACCCGCTTCACCGTCAGCCTGCCGCGCGGCCCCGGTCGCTGAGCCACGGGCGACACCTCTTCCACCCCCAGGGCGCTTTCGCCCTGCCAACCCCTCAGCACAAAGGACCACCCCATGCAGACCCCTCATGTCGTTGCCGCTACTCCCCACACCGTGGCCGTTACCGAGACGGACCTGGAGCGCCTGCAGCGAGTGCTGGACCTCTACGGAAACACCGCCAGCATCGAGCACACCGAGGCGCTCGAGTGGAAGCTCTCGAAGGCCATCGTCACCGGCTCCGAGGCCGTGTCGCCGGGCCTGGTGACGATGAACAGCACCGTGCTCTTCGAGGATGAAGGGAAGGGCGAGTTCCAGCAGGTGACGCTCTGCTACCCCAAGGACGCGGGGAGCGGTCCCGGCCGTGTGTCGGTGCTCGCGCCCGTGGGCATCGCCCTGCTGGGCCTGTCGCTGGGCCAGCGCGTGGAGCTGGAAGTTCCGGGTGGCCGCAAGCGCCGGCTGCGCGTGGTGGCCGTGCCCTACCAGCCCGAGGCCGCGGGACACTTCCACCTGTGAGCGCTTCCGAGCCTGGAAACGACACCATGCGCGAGGACCGCTGGCAGCACCTCCTGCACACCTCCTTCCTCATCGAAGAGGCGGAGCGGGCCGCACACGCCGTGGGCGGCCCGCCGGAGCTGGAGGAGCGCCAGCGGCAGGTGAAGGTGCTCCTGGGCAGCCTTCTCGAGGTGTTTCCTTCGAGTCTCGACCCTGTCGATGATTTCGAGGGTTACGCCGTGAGACGGCTGGCCCAGGTCCTCCTGCGCACGCTGGAATAGGCCTGCTGGCGCCCGGCCTCGCCCCCTGGTGGACGGCAGGGGAGGGGCGGAGCGGTTGCCGCGTCAGGAGCGTGCCTGCCCGGGCAGCAGCCGGGCCGTTCCGCCACGCAACCTGTTGAGTAGCGCGAAATCCAACCTACGCAGCAGTGTATGTGCGGAGGTGGTCGCGTGGCTGAAGTCCCCGAAGTGGAAATCATCGTCCGAGACCTCCGGCAGGCCGTCGTGGGGCGGCGCTTCACGGACGCCGAGGTGCTCTCTCCGGTCGCCGTGCGCTTTCCTTCCACGCCGGAGTTCATCGAGGAGCTGCGCGGACGCCGCGTCACCGCTGCGTACCGGCGGGCCAAGTTCATCCTGCTGCCGCTCGATGACGGGAAGACGCTCGCCATCCACTTCATGCTGTGGGGAGACCTCAAGCTCCGTCCCCAGGGCAGCGAGCGGCTCCCGCGACGCTCGTCGTCTTCGCGCTGGAGGGCGGCGAGGAGCTGCAGCTCACCGACACGCTGGGCTACGCGCGCGCCGCGGTGGGCCGCGCCTCCGAGCTGGCCGCGCGCCTGAAGCTGGACGAGCTGGGGCCCGAGGCGCTGGAGGACACCTTCACGCCGGAGGTGCTCGCGCGTCAGCTCCGGCGCCGCAGGAGTCCGCTCAAGACGGTGCTGCTCAACCAGCGCGTCCTCGCGGGGCTGGGCAACCGGGACGCGGACGAGAGCATGTGGCAGGCGGGGTTGGACCCGCGCCGGCTCGCGTCCTCGCTCACCCCCGCGGAGGTGGTCCGGCTGCATGGCGCCATCCGCCATGTGCTGGAGGAGGGGCTGAGCCTGCGAGGCACGCAGAAGGACCTCTTCGGCGTCCAGGGGCAGGCGAAGCACCGCCGCAACGTCTTCGGTCGCACCGGCGCGCCCTGTCCGCGCTGCACCACGCCCGTCTCGCACCTGCGCATCGGCGGACGCAACACGCACTGGTGCGCCACCTGCCAGCCCACCGAGGGCGCCCCGGCCGAGCCCCCGGCGCAGTCGTCCCTGCTGTGAGCCATTACCCCCGTCCCCCGAGTCTTCACGGGCCCGGGTGTGCGCGGGGCCGGGCGGCTGTTATGAAGCGGGCGTGTCCGACGTCACCGAGCCGCCATCTCTCGATGCCGCGCTGGCCCGAGCCAGCGAGGAGCTGGGCTTCCCCAGCTATTACCAGTCCACCGTGCGCCCGCTGCTGCGCAACCCCGAGGGCCGCTGGCCCCGCTGCTGCGGCGGAGGCTGCGAGCCCTGCGCCCAGACGCTCATCCGCGTCGCCCTGCGCGCGCTGGAGCTGATGGGCACCCCGCGCCAGAGCCCGCTGCCGGACTGAAGGCTGGAGACCCCCGAATGCCCGCACCGCACGCGCTGCTGCTCGTGGATGACGACGCCGCCTTCCGCAAGGTCTACGGCGGCCTGCTCCGCGAGGCGGGCTACGAGGTGGTGGAGGCCGCGGACCGTCCGTCCGCCCGTGCCGCCTTTGAGGCCCGCGCCTTCCCCCTCGTGCTGTTGGACCTGATGCTGCCACCCGACGGCAGCGTGTCCGCGGGCCTGGAGGGACTCGCCGCGCTGCTGACCGCCCGGCCCGGCACCAAGGTCATCGTCATCTCCGGAGTCGGGGACACGCGCCACACGCTGGAGGCCGTGCGCCTGGGCGCCTACGACTTCCTCACCAAGCCGGTGGACCCGGACGTGCTGCTCGTCGTCGTGCAGCGCGCCCTGGCCCGCGTGACGCTGGAGCGCCAGGTGGAGTCGCTGCGCACATCGCTCACCCGCGCGGCGGGGGACTCGGCGATGGTGGGGCAGAGCCCGCCGTTCCTCGCCGCCGTCTCCCTGGCCGAGCGCGTGGCGGCCAGCGACCTTCCCGTGCTCGTCACCGGAGAGAACGGCACGGGCAAGGAGCTGCTCGCGCGCAGCGTGCACCTCAAGAGCCGCCGCCATGCCGGGCCCTTCGTCCCCATCAACTGCGGCGCGCTGCCGGAGTCGCTGCTGGAGAGCGCCCTCTTCGGCCACGTGAAGGGCAGCTTCACCGGCGCGACGAAGGACCACCGGGGCCTCTTCGCGGAAGCCGACGGGGGCACGCTGTTCCTCGATGAGCTGGGGGACATGACGCCGTCGCTCCAGGTGAAGGTGCTGCGCGCGCTGGAGACGGGCGACATCCTCCCGGTGGGCGCGGACCTGCCGGTGAAGGTGGACGTGCGGCTCATCTCCGCCACGCACCAGGACCTGGGGCGGATGATGCAGGAGGGCACCTTCCGCGAGGACCTCTACTGGCGCGTGAAGGGCGTGGAGATTCGCCTGCCGCCCCTGCGCGAGCGCGCCTCGGACCTGCCGCTGTTGGCGAAGCACTTCCTCAACCAGTGCGCCCACCTGTGCCCGGACGGGCGCGCGCGGCTGCTGTCGGACGCCGCCGCCGAGGCGCTCGCGGCCCATGCCTGGCCCGGCAACCTGC
>JBKGHK010000439.1:0-8572 GCA_046520375.1 Pyxidicoccus sp. 3LFB2 | reverse complement strand
CGGTCCTGGCGGTCGTCCGGGTGGCCCCGGCGGTCGTCCCAGCTATCAGGGGCAGTCGTCCTATCAGGGGCCGGGCTCGCGTCCGGGCCAGCCCCCCGTGCGTCCCACCGGGGCGCCGGGCACGGGTGTCCAGGCCTCGGCCACCGGCACCCCCGCACCGCAGGGGCCCACCATCATGGTGGGTGGCGTTCCCCACGCGCAGGTGACCCCCACGGGTGGCCCGGCGCGTCCCACGGCGACGCAGGCCGTCGTCATCTCGCGTCCGCTCATCCAGGTCCGCCGCGTCACGCCGACGGCCGGTCAGGCCAAGCAGTACCCCATGGCGCCGGGCCGCAACGGCATCCCCGAGCGGCGTGAGTACAAGGTGGTCCCCGACCACCTCGGTCGTGGCCGCGAGCTGGTGGACGTCTCCAAGAACAAGGAGCGCGGCCAGCGCAAGCGCACCAGTGGTGAGACGACCAGCGTGTCCAAGCAGGAACTGACGGACATGGTCTGGGGCCGCGTCACCATCCCCATCCGTGGCAAGAAGAAGAAGCCCACGAAGAAGGGCGCCAAGACGCAGATCACCCAGATGGCCGAGGAGAAGAAGGTCATCAAGCTGCAGGAGGGCATCTCGGTGTCCGACCTGGGCCAGCGCATGGGTGTGCGCAGCGCGGACATCATCAAGAAGCTGATGGGCCTGGGGAAGATGGCCACGGCCAACCAGCTGGTGGACGCGGACACCGCGGAGATGATTGCCACCGACTACGGCTGGAAGATCGACCGGGTCGGCTTCGAGGTGGAGGACTTCCTGCCCGAGGTGGAGGCCCGTCCCGAGGACGAGCGTCCCCGTCCGCCGGTGGTCACCATCATGGGCCACGTCGACCACGGCAAGACGAGCCTCCTGGACGCCATCCGCAAGGCCAACGTGGCCGCGGGCGAGGCGGGCGGCATCACCCAGCACATCGGCGCGTACAGCATCACCACCGCGCGCGGTGACGTCACCTTCCTCGACACGCCGGGCCACGAGGCCTTCACGTCCATGCGCGCCCGTGGCGCCGACGTGACGGACATCGTGGTGCTGGTGGTCGCCGCGGACGACGGCGTGATGCCCCAGACGGTGGAGGCCATCAAGCACGCCAAGGCGGCCGAGGTGCCCATCGTCGTCGCCATCAACAAGATGGACGTGCCGGGTGCCAACCTGGACCGCGTGAAGAAGGACTTGGCCACCCACGAGCTCGTCCCCGAGGAGTGGGGTGGCGAGACCATCATGGTGCCCGTCTCCGCGAAGACGAAGGAGAACCTGGAGCTGCTGCTGGAGAACCTGGCCCTGCAGGCCGAGGTGCTCGAGCTCACCTCCAACCCCAGCCGTCCGGGCGTGGGCGCCATCATCGAGGCGAAGCTGGACCGCGGCCGTGGCCCGGTGGCCACGGTGCTGGTGCAGGAGGGCACGCTGAAGCTGGGCGACGCCATCGTCACCGGCCCGCACTACGGCCGTGTCCGCGCCATGACGAACAGCCGCGGCGAGCAGGTGAAGGAAGTCAAGCCGGGCTACTGCGCCGAGGTCGTCGGCCTGTCCGGTGTGCCGAGCGCGGGTGACGCCATCAACGTGGTGGCGGACGAGAAGGCGGCCAAGCAGATCGCCGAGCACCGCAACATGAAGGAGCGGCAGACCGAGCTCAGCAAGGTCAGCCGCGAGTCCCTGGAGCAGCTGTTCGCCAAGACGAAGGCGGGCGGCGGTCCCAAGGAGCTGCGCGTCGTCATCAAGGCGGACGTGCAGGGCTCGGCCGAGGCCGTGAAGCAGGCGGTGCAGAAGCTGTCCACGCACAAGGTCAAGGTGGAGATCATCCACTCGGGCGTGGGCGCCATCACCGAGGGCGACGTGATGCGGGCGGCGGCCTCCAAGGGCGTCGTGCTGGGCTTCAACGTCAACCCCGAGTCCGGTGCCGAGGCCGCGGCCAAGGCGCAGGACGTGACGCTGCACAGCTACTCCATCATCTACGAGCTCATCGATGGGGTCCGCTTGGACATGGAGGGGCTGCTGGAGCCCATCCGCACCGAGCGCAAGCTGGGTCGCGCGGAGGTGCGCAACACCTTCAACGTGCCCCGCCTGGGCACCATCGCCGGCGCGGCGGTGCTGGACGGTGTCATCAAGCGTGGCGCCTTCGTGCGCCTCATGCGCGAGAACAAGCAGCTGTTCTCCGGGAAGATGGCGTCGCTGCGCCGCTTCAAGGACGACGTCAAGGAGGTCGCGCAGGGCTTCGAGTGCGGCATCGGTATCGAGAACTTCAACGACCTCAAGCCCGGTGACATCATCGAGGCGTACGAGATCGAAGAGACTCGTCAGAGCCTCACGTAGTCGACAGTCCCGTGCCCTCACCGAACCCCTGGGAAGACCCCATCTTCCCAGGGTGCTGATGCCCCGGCGGCCGGCCTCTCACAGGCGCGGCCGCTGGCGGCTGGGGGACTTCTATGTTTGTTGGTGTCGCACGCCTGACCCTCCAGATTCCGGACAGCGGCTCGCTGAAGTCCAAGCGACAGGTGCTCCGCCGGGTGACGGAACGGGTCAAGGCCCGGTTCAACGTGGCCGTGGCCGAGGTCGATGACCAGGATCTCTGGCAGAAGGCCGCGCTCGCCCTGGCCGTGGTGGGCAACGAGCGCCGCCACGTGGACGAGCAATTGGAGAAGATCATCCACTTCATCGAGGAGATGTACGTCGCCCCGCTGATGGCGAGGGAGACGGAAATCCTCGGCTTCGGCGACCAGCTCTTCTCGGGCGGGGGGACGCGTCCGCCCGCCCCGGGCAGGGCTCCGGGCGCGCGTTCCATGAATGAAGAGGACGGCGACGAGGGCGGCTGGGACGAGGAGGACTCGGGCCTGGATGCCGCGGCGCAGTCGGAGGCAGCCATCGCCCGCTTCCTGCGGGGCGACAAGGCGTCGCTGGCGGAGGCGGAGGGGTTGGGGGAGTGGGAGCGCCGGCATGAAGGCGACAACGAGGGGGGCCCGGCCATGGGTCGCCCGTCTCCGTCGGGCGGTGGACGGATGACACTGGACGAGGCGCGGGCTCGGGCCCGCACCCTGCGCAATCCGCGAGACTGGGAGAAGAAATGACGACGCATTCCCGACCGGAGCGGGTGGGGCAGGAAATCCAGGCGGCCATCGGCGACCTGCTCGCCCGAGGCATGCTCAGAGACCCGCGCATCGGCTACATCACGATTACGGGCGTGAAGGTCTCCCCGGACCTGCGCGTGGCCAAGGTCTTCTACTCGATGATTGGCACCGAGCAGGAGCGGGCCGACACGCAGAAGGGGCTGGAGGCCGCCAAGGGCTTCGTGCGCCGCGAGGTGACGTCCGCCGTCAACCTGCGCGTGTCGCCCGAAATCTTCTTCTCCTTCGACGAGTCGGTGGGCGAGGGAGACAAGATTGACCGGCTCCTCCGCGAGGTCCGGAGCAAGGAAGGCTGGTAGTTCCAGCCCCGGGCCCACAATATTGGCGTGACATGGACGGCGTCCTGGTCATCGACAAGCCCTCAGGCCCTACGTCCTTTGACGTGGTGCGACAGGTGCGTTCGCTGCTCAAGCTGAAGAAGGTGGGCCACACGGGGACGTTGGACCCGATGGCCACCGGCGTGCTGCCGCTGTGCCTGGGCGAGGCCACCAAGGTGGCCGGCTTCATCACCGAGGGAGACAAGGCGTACGACGCCACGGTGCGGCTGGGCGCGGAGACGGACACCCAGGACGCGCAGGGGCAGGTGACGGCGCAGGCGCCGGTGCCGCCCCTGACGCCCGCCCTGCTGGAGGCCGCGCTGGCGCGCTTCCGGGGCTCCTTCGACCAGGTGCCGCCCATGTACTCGGCGGTGAAGATTGCCGGGAAGCGGCTGTACGAGCTGGCGCGCGCGGGTGAGGAGGTGGAGCGGGCCGCCCGCCACGTCACCGTGTACGAGCTGGTGCTGCGCGACTATTCGGCCGACCGGCTGCAGCTCTCCGTGCGCTGCTCCAAGGGCTTCTTCGTCCGCACGCTGGCCTTCGATTTGGGCCGGGCGCTGGGCTGTGGTGCCCACCTGGAGGCGCTGCGGCGCACGAACAGCGGCCCCTTCACCCTGGCCCAGGCGCTGCCGCTGGCGGACCTGCCGGCCCTGGCGAGGGAGGGCGCCCTGGCGCCCCGGCTCTTGTCCATGGCCGACGCGCTGGTGGAGATGCCCGAGGTCCGGGTGAGCGCGGCCGAGGCCCAGCGCGTGTCCCATGGCGTTCCGGTGGAGGTGCCCGCGGGCAGTCCCGGCAAGGTGCGCGTCATGGGGCCCGACGGGGCGCTGCTGGCCGTGGCGGAAGTGGTGGCCGGACGGCTGCGCTACCTGCGCGTGCTCATCTAGGACGGGGGCACCGCCTGTCCTCCGTGGCCCATGCCTTCGAAGTCTCGGTGGTGGTGGCGCCCGCGCTGCGGGGCGCCTTCGAGGGCCGGCGCGAGCTGAGCCTGGGCATGCCCGCCCACGCCGGGGTGGGAGACGTGCTGGAGTCCCTCTTCAAGCTCTACCCGCGCGTCCGGCAGTACCTGAAGGGGGAGCGGGGCGGCTCGGGGCTCTACCTCCATATCGCCATGGACGAGCGGGCGGCCGAGGAGCTGGCCCGTGGGGGCAGGGGACTATCCGCCGGGTTGAAGCTGTATTTCTTCGCACTGTCGAGGGCGCCCGGCCCGCGGCAGGCAGGCGTCGAAGGTTGACCCTACGGGGGGCGGCGCTTATAAGCCCCCCCGTCGTTAGAAGAAGGACGAGACCCGGTCTGTACCCCTCCGCGGACCGTGGTGACTCGGGCAGTCCTCCACCGGAGTGGGCGAAGGAAGAAACACATGTCGGCATTGCATACCGAGCGCAAGACGGAGCTGGTGGCCAAGTTCCGCACGCACGAGTCGGACACGGGTTCCCCCGAGGTGCAGGTGGCGCTGCTGTCCGAGCGCATCAACATGCTCACCGAGCACTTCAAGACGCACAAGAAGGACCACCACTCGCGCCGCGGTCTGCTGAAGCTGGTCGGTCAGCGCCGCCGGCTCCTGGACTACCTCAAGTCCAAGGACGTGACGCGGTACAAGAAGCTCATCGAGGGTCTCGGCATCCGCAAGTAGTCCGCTGAGCAGCAACCGGGGCGCTGGCACAACCAGCGCCCCGCGCGTTTGAGCCGTAGCCGTTAGGAAGTGACGTTGTAGGAAGCGCGGTGGGTGGTGGCGGGCAAGGGAGTGGTGCCGTCGGAGGTTTTGGTTTCCGTTCGGACCGGCTGACACACGAGGTCAGCCGGTGCGATCAGGGATCAAAAGTTCCGAGACATCCCTCCGGCGCTCCGCAAGCGCCCTTCCGCAGTACAGGCTGGCGGTTGCCTGTCGTGCGCCTGTCCCAGGCCCTGGCGACCGCTCATACACCCCGAGGGCCCTCCCGGGGTGCCTGGCTCCCTTTGCGGGCCGGGTGCGTGCGGTGGGGTCCTCGCCCCTGAAGTACCCAGAGGCACGGACATGCTGAAGAAGAGCGTCAAGATTGGTGAGAGCGAGCTGAGCATTGAAGTGGGCCGCATGGCGAAGCAGGCCGACGGCTCCGTCGTGGTGCGCTATGGCGACACCATGCTGCTCGTGACGGCGGTGAGCGCCCGCGAGAAGAAGGACGTGGACTTCCTCCCCCTCACGGTGGAGTACCAGGAGAAGCTGTACTCGGCGGGCCGCATCCCCGGCAGCTACTTCAAGCGCGAGGGCCGGCTGACGGAGAAGGAGACGCTGGCCAGCCGTCTGGTGGACCGCTCCCTGCGTCCGCTGTTCCCGGAAGGCTACGCGTACGAGACGCAGGTCATCGCCAGCGTCATCTCCTCGGACCCGGACAACGAGGGTGACATCCACGGCATCACCGGCGCCTCCGCGGCGCTGTGGGTGTCGGACATCCCGTTCAACGGCCCCCTCGCCGGCATCCGCGTGGGCCGCATTGGCGGGCAGCTCGTCGCCAACCCCACCTCCAAGCAGCGCGAGCAGAGCGACCTGGACCTGGTCATGGCCGTCAGCCGTGAGGCCATCGTCATGGTCGAAGGCGGCGCGGAAGAGGTGTCCGAGGCGGACATGGTGGCCGCGCTCGAGTTCGGCTTCAAGACGGCGCAGCCCGCGCTGGACCTGCAGGACGAGTTCCGCCGCGAGCTGAAGAAGCAGGTTCGCTCCTTCGACAAGCCCCCCTCCGTGGACGAGGGCCTGCGCGCCAAGGTGCGCGAGCTGGCCATGGACAGCATCAAGGCGGGCTACGGCATCAAGGAGAAGGGTGCCCGCTACGACGCCCTGTCCAAGGCGAAGAAGGAGACGATTGCCAAGCTCAAGGAGCAGCTCGGCGATGGTTACACCCCGCTGGTGGAGAAGCACGCCAAGGCGGTGGTCGAGGACCTGAAGTACGAGCACATGCGTGAGATGACGGTCAACGGTGGCCGCATCGGCGGCCGCGGTCACGACGTGGTCCGCGCGATTACGTGCGAGGTGGGCGTGCTCCCGCGCACCCACGGCAGCGCGCTCTTCACCCGCGGCGAGACGCAGGCGCTGGTGGTGGCCACCCTGGGCACCAGCGACGACGAGCAGCGCCTGGAGATGCTGGGCGGCATGGCCTTCAAGCGCTTCATGCTGCACTACAACTTCCCCCCGTTCAGCGTGAACGAGACCAAGCCGCTGCGCGGCCCGGGCCGTCGTGAAGTCGGCCACGGCGCGCTGGCGGAGCGCGCGCTGCGCAACATGGTGCCCAAGAGCGAGTCCTTCCCGTACACGCTGCGCCTCGTCTCGGACATCCTCGAGTCCAACGGCTCGTCGTCCATGGCCTCCGTCTGCGGCGGCACGCTGGCGCTGATGGACGCGGGCGTCCCCATCAAGTCTCCGGTGGCCGGCATCGCCATGGGCCTGGTGAAGGAGGGCGAGAAGATCGCCATCCTCTCGGACATCCTCGGTGACGAGGACCACCTGGGCGACATGGACTTCAAGGTGTGCGGCACCACGAAGGGCATCACCTCCATCCAGATGGACATCAAGATCACCGGCCTCACCACGGAGATCATGAGCCGCGCGCTGGAGCAGGCGCGTCAGGGCCGCATCCACATCCTGGAGGAGATGCTCAAGTCGCTGGCGCAGCCCCGCAAGGAGATCAGCCAGTACGCGCCGCGCATCACCACCATCCAGATTCGTCCCGAGTTCATCAAGAACGTCATCGGGCCGGGCGGCAAGGTCATCAAGGACATCATCGCCCGCACGGGTGCCGCGATTAACATCGAGGACTCGGGCCGCGTGGACATCGCCAGCGCGAACGGCGACGCGGTGAAGGCCGCCATCGCCATGATTCAGGCGCTCACGCGCGAGGCGGAGATTGGCAAGGTCTACACGGGCACGGTGCGCAAGATTGCCGAGTTCGGCGCCTTCGTGGAGCTGTTCCCGGGCACCGATGGCCTCATCCACATCTCCGAGCTGTCCGACAAGCGCGTCAAGAGCGTCTCCGACGTGCTGAAGGAGGGCGACGAGGTGCTGGTGAAGGTCGTCAGCATCGACAAGACGGGCAAGATCCGCCTGTCCCGCAAGGAGGCAATGGCCGAGCGCGCCGCCGCCCAGCAGCCGGCCGGTGACGGCATGGCCGCGCAGCCGGCCCCCGAGGCCACGCAGCCGGACGCGAAGGCCTAGTCGAGGCCTGACGCTGGCTGGCTCGGGCTCGTAGGAGCCTGAGCCCCTGAACGCCTCCTTCCGCCACCGTGCGGGAGGGGGCGTTCTTGCGTCCGGGAGGCGGAAACCTGGGTGGCTCCTCCTCCGCCGCGCGGAAGGGGAATGCTTCGTGGTGGCGGAAACCTGGATGGCTCCTCCTCCGCCGCGCGGGACGGGTAGGCCCCGCGGAGGCTGAAAGCCTGGGTGGCGTCGGCGCCTCCTTCCGCCTCCGTGCGGCAGGGGGCGTTTTTGTTCTCTGGCGGGGCCTGGGGCTTCACCCGGCAGGCGGGCAGGCGCGGAAGGAACGTTCATTCCACGCCGCCCCCGGCCCACGCCGTCTCGTCCGGGCCTCCATCCGCCCCCGTGTGGGAGGGGGCGTTTTCGTTCCGGCGGGGGATGGCTTAAACCCGGGGGTGGGTGCCGTGCGTTGGAGGTGCGTGCCCCGTCCCGGAGGCCCCGTGCCGCCCCGCCCGCCCGTCGCCTCACCGCCGACCTCGAGCTTCATCGCCGACGTGTCCCGCTTCCTGGGCGGCTTCCGGTGGGCCTTCATGCCGCTGGGGCTGCTGGCCTTGGTGGCGGTGGGCGTCCACTCCGCGGCGGACACGCTGGATGACCGGCTGCTCGCGGTGGTGGACCGGGTGGACGCGGCCTTCGACTCGCTCGCCGGGCGCTTCGACGTCACCGCGCCCATGGTGGAGTGGTTATCGCTGGAACTGCGCACCCGGCTGGCCCGCCTGCTGGCGCTGGTCTGGGAGCTGTCCGCGGACCTGGTGCTGGCACTCCCCGCGTTGGGCTACCGGGAGTCGAGCGCGCTGAAACCCGCGGAGGCGTGGAAGGCGGCGCTGGGGACGGAAGCCGCGAAGCCCTCATGGCGCGCGCTGTGGACGCGATGCCTGCGGCGGCCCACGCC
>JBKGHK010000438.1:0-8597 GCA_046520375.1 Pyxidicoccus sp. 3LFB2 | reverse complement strand
CCCCACCACCCCAGCGCGGTCCGACGCCCCCGCTCCCCCCCACCTGCCCCTGCCGCCGTCCCGCGCCGTTGCCAGCTGTCCTGACCATAAGCATCCGCCGTGCCAGCCTTCAACGGAGCCCGAAAACGCTGGAGTCGCGGCAGGTTACGCAGGCCCCAGGGGGTTGGGGGGTGCAGGGTGCCGAGGGAAACCGGAAAAAACTCCGGCCCTCCGGGGTGAGCGTCCTAACGTGGCCTCCGCCTGTCGAGGTGGAGGACTCCCGCTTTGCGCCTGCCGCTCACCGCAGCCCTGCTTGCCCTCGTTGCCTGCTCCCGGACGACGGAAGGCCCCACACCCCGGTTGCAGGGGGTCGTCAACCCCCGCACCCGCAACGTCACGCCCCCGCGCGTCTGTAACGGGCAGGGAAGCGAGCGCGGCTGGCGGCTCGAGGTGATTGGAGAGGGCTTCGCCCCCGTGCCCGGAGAGGCGCTCACCGAGGAACCGCGAGCGGCCCTGCCGGAAGTGACGCTCCGCGGCCCCACCACGCTCACCCTGGAGCGAGAGCGCGTCTTCTACGTGCGCCCGGAGCTGCTGGTGGTGGACCTGCCCACGCGCGACTCCACGCCTCCGGTGGACCTCCCCGAGGGCAGCTACGAGGTGGAGGTGCGCAACCCCGCGGGGGGCAGCGCCTCGCTGGTGGAAGCGCTAGTGGTGGTGGGCCCGCCGGCCATCACCCGGGTGGTGCCTCCGCCCAATGGGTACTCCTTCGGCGAGGCCAGCCCCATCGTTGTCGAGGGGACGGGCTTCCAGCCGGGCACCTTCCCCGTCATCGTCCTGCGCGCCGCCGATGGGACGACGCAGCCGCTGTTCACGCTCAGCGTCGCGTCGCCCACGCGAATCGAGACGGAGATTCCGCCCGGCACCCCCGAGGGCACCTACGACGTGGTGCTCACCAGCCCGGAGGGCTGTGGCACCTCGATTTCCCAGGCGCTGACCGTCATCTACTCGCGGCTGGGGACCCTCACCGTGGCGCCACGCTCCGGCAGCGAGCGGACCAACCAGCCCATCACCCTCACCAATGCGCCCACGGGAGCGCAGCGCGCGTTCTCCGGCGCACCGGCCATCTTCCTGCTGGCGCCCGTGAAGGCGGCGCCTTCGGAGACGCAGCGGATTCCCCTGCGGGACATCACCTTCGTCTCGGCCACCGAGGTGCGGGCGGTGGTGCCGACCTGCTCCGGCTTCGAGGAGCCTTCCGCCGACCCGCAGTGCCGCGGCGGCATCGTCCCCGGTGGCCCCTACGCTCTCGAGGTCGCCGACCCCGGTGGCGCGGTGGGCCAGGTGCCGGGCATCGAGGGCTTCACCGTCACCGAAGCGGGCACGGAAGGATTGGCCCCCGACTGTGCAGGCGCCGCCCAGCCCTGCGGAGCGTCTGAACCATGAACGCCCTGGCCCTGTTCGTCGCGCTCACCGCGCTGTCCGCGGCCGAGCCCACCGTCACGCCCGAGAGCGAGGCGGCCGCTCCGCCCGCCAACGGACGCATCCTGCTGGCCCCGAAGGTGGGCTTCTTCAAGAGCACCACGCCGCTGAGTGGCGACCTCTATCTCGCGGCGGAGGTGGGCTACGTCACCCCGCTGCTGAATCGGCGGCTCGCGGTGGTGCTGGAGGTGAACTACCACCGGCCGAAGCTGTCGGGCTCGCTGACGGACCCTCAGCTGGGCGGCTTCGGCACGCCGCCGGATGGGCGCTACACCGTGGCGGTGAGCGAGGTGGCCTTCCTGCTGTCGGCCGTGTTCCGCTTCGAGAAGGCGCTCGGCATGCTCACCCCGTACGTGGGCGGAGGCCCCGGCCTGTACCTGCACCAGGCCACCTCGGACATCTTCGGCTCCGTGTCGTCGGAGAGCGACGGGGGCCTCGGCCTGCAGGCGCTGGCCGGACTGGAAATGCCGCTGGGACCGGGAGGCGCCTTCTTCGAGGCGCACTACCACTTCGCGCCGCTGGACCTCGTCACCACCGGGGACGTGAATGTCGGCGGCTTCCTCGCGAGCGTGGGCTACCGGCTGCGCCTCTAGAACAACCGTCAGGCCTCGCCCACCGGCGTGCGCAGCACCCGGATCAAGTCCTGCGCGAGCAGGTCGTCCATGGCCTGCTTCAGCGCGCTGAGCAGGTGATGGAGGGCCTCGGTGGTGTCACCGTAGGCCTCGCGCACGCGCTCATGGCGGCCGTCGAAGATGCGCAGCCGGCCCGGCACGAGCGCGATGACGGGCAGCACGGGGTGGCGCTTGCGCAGCAGCCCGAGGAAGAGCGGATGGTCCTCATCGGGCCGCCGCAGGTCCACCACCACCAGCACCGGCCGCCGGGAGGTGATGGTCGCGAAGGCCTCATCCGTGTCGCCCGTCGCGGAGACGGCGACCCCCGGCTCCTCGAGCATGCGCCGCAGCAGCTCGCGCGAGGGGTTGTGGGGGCTGACGATGAGGACGCGGCGCATCTTGCTGATGAATCTAGCCCTTCCACACCGCGATTGCGGCCCCCGCGAAGGCGACCGCCGAACCCACCACCCGAGCGAGCGTCGCCGGACGCCCTTCCACCATCGCATCCCACACGAGGCTGGTGAGCAGCTGCGCCGCCATCAGCAGCAGCGCGGACTGCACCGCGCCCAGCCGGCCGATGGCCCACGGCATGCCGATGACGATGAGCACACCGCACAGGCCCGGCACCAGGTGCCAGGGGGTGAAGCCGTCGAAGAAGCGCCCCTGACCGCCAGAGGCCTCGGGCCAGAAGCCCGGCACCGTGCGCGCCACCGCGTACACGCCAAAGGTGGCCACCGTTGCCACCACCATGTTCATGAGGACGGCGCTCAGCAGCCCGGACTGGCCCGCGAAGCGACGGTTGAGACCAGCCTGGGCCACCACGGCCAGGCCGCACAGCAGGGGAACGAGCGAGATGAGGCGCATGTCGCGCGCTGGGTACCGTGAACGCTCCCACCTCCGCAAGCCATGTCTCCCGAAGCCGGGGGGACGGGGGAACGAGCGGCCGATACAACCCTCCAGGTCTTTCTTGATGGTGGCGAAACGCGGGTTACCGGGCTACTTCCCCTGCGCGTTCAATGGCCACCTCGACGGAACTCCACTTCGACTGCGGCACCCTGGTGGCCCCCGTGTTGCCGGACGACGCTCGCCTGCTCGCCCTGTTCCAGAAGGACGGGCGCACCGGCGTGTATCGCGCCCCGGCCTGGCACTACCGCGACGTGGTGCTGCGGCTGCGCGAGTTGGGCCTGCCCTATGAGGACAAGGCGAAGCGCTTCGAGCCGCTGGAGCTGGAGCTGACCTCCCCCATCACCCCCTTCCCCCACCAGCGTGCGGCGCTGGACGCGTGGACGAAGGCGGGAGGCCGGGGCCTGGTGGAGCTGCCCACCGGCGCGGGCAAGACGCTGATGGCGGTGCTGGCCATCGCCCACGTGAAGCGCCCTACCCTCGTCGTGGTTCCCACGCTGGATTTGATGGCGCAGTGGCAGGGCGTGCTGGCCCGCCACTTCTCCGTGCCGGTGGGCCTGCTGGGCGGCGGGGTGAGTGACAGGCAGCCGCTGACGGTGACGACGTACGACTCGGCGACCTTGCAGACGGAGTTCCACGGCAACCGCTTCGGCCTGCTGGTATGCGACGAGTGCCACCACCTGCCGGCGCCCAGCTACCGTTTCGTGGCGGAGGGCTCGCTGGCGCCGTACCGGCTGGGACTCACCGCGACGCTGGAGCGCACCGACGGCGGCGAGCGCGTGTGCGAGGAGTTGCTGGGCCCGCGCGTGCACCGCACGGACATCCGCGAGTTGCAGGGCGAGTACCTCGCGCCCTACGAGGTGAAGCGGGTGGAGGTGGCGCTGACGCCCGACGAGAAGGCGCGCTACGACGCGGCCCGGCTGCTCTACGTGACGTTCGTCCGCAGGCTGGGGGTGCAGCTCTCCGCGCCGGACGGGTGGGCGCGCTTCCTGGCGCAGAGCCAGCGCAGCGACGAGGGCCGCGCCGCGTACCGGGCCTACCGCGAGCAGCGGCGCATTGCCCTCACCTCCAGCGGCAAGCAGGAGGTGCTGTGGAAAATCCTCGTGGAGCACCGCGAGGACCGCGTCCTCGTCTTCACCGACGACAACGAGACGGTGTACACGCTGGCGCGGCGCCTGCTCCTGCCCGCCCTCACGCACCACACGCCGGTGCCGGAGCGCAAGGCGCTGCTGGCCGCCTTCGCGAGCGGAGAGCTGCCGGTGCTCCTCACCTCGCGCGTGCTGAACGAGGGCGTGGACGTGCCCGAGGCGCGCGTGGGCGTGGTGCTCAGCGGCAGTGGCAGCGTGCGCGAGCACGTGCAGCGGCTGGGGCGCATCCTCCGCAAGCGCCCCGGGAAGCGGGCCCTCCTGTACGAAGTGTGCTCGGCGCAGACGGCGGAGAGCGGCATCAGCGAGCGGCGGCGCCAGCACGACGCCTACCAGGAGGAGCCCTGAGGTGCTGACGAAAGAGCTCCTCTCCTACCGGGTGCGTGAGGGCGTGCTGCGCCCCGCCTACGTGAAGCGCGACGACGCGGCGCTGCTGGGCTTCGCGCAGGAGCTGCTGGCGGAGGTAGAGGCCTCGCGCGGCTTCAAGCTGGACGACGTGGAGGAGTCCTTCGGGCTGAAGGCCGGCGCCTTCACCCGGCCGAAGGTGGCGCGCGGGCTGGTGAAGCTGCTGGTGGACCGGCTGCTCTTCGACGAGCCCTCTCCCGGCCTGGGCGAGGCGCGCTGGGCGCGGCTGAAGCTCGCGGCCGGGGTGCTGCGCACGATGACGCCCGACGCGACGGTGGAGGCCTACCGAGGCGCGGCTGGCCGAGGCCCTGCCCGTGCCGCTGCCCGAGGTGCGCGAGACGCTGTACGCGGACCTGCCCGGCCACCGGCGGCTGGTGGGCTGGGACGGCGAGCCCCTCACGGCGCAGGCGCTGGTGGACCGCTACAACCTCGCGCTGGCGCAGGGCCCGCTCTTGACGGCGCGGCGGCTCACCCTGCGGGCCCTGGCGCCGGAGCTGCTGCGGGTGCGCAAGGTGCTGCGGTGGCTGAAGTTCTGCCGGCTGGTGGCGGAGGTGCGGCGCGTCGGCGACGACTGGACGCTGGAGGTGGAAGGGCCGGGCGCCATGCTGGCGATGCAGAAGAAGTACGGCCTGCAGCTGGCCTCGTTCCTCTCGGTGGTGCCGGTGCTGGCGCACTGGGAGCTGACGGCCACGGTGGAGACGGCGCGCAAGCAGGCCACGCTGGCGCTGAGCGACAAGGACCCGCTCCTGTCGCCCCTGCCCACCGCGCTGGGTCACGTGCCCGAGGAGGTGGCCTCGCTGGCCGAGGGCTTCGAGGACGAGGCGTGGGAGCTGGACCTCACGCCGCTGCCCCGGCACATGGGCGCCTCGGGGTTGTGCGTGCCGGACCTGACGTTCCGCCACCGCGAGTCGCGGCGCGAGGTGGCGCTGGAGCTGTTCCACGCGTGGCACGCGGCACCGCTGGCGCGGAGGCTGGAGGAGCTGCGCTCGCGGCCGGACGGCGGGCTGCTGTTGGGCGTGGACCGGGCGCTGGCGAAGGCGGCGGGGGAGCGCGAGGCGCTGGAGACCCACCCGCAGGTGGTGCTCTTCAACGGTTTTCCCTCGGCGAAGAAGCTGCGCGAGCGGCTGGCGCGGCTGGGCGGAGAGGGAGCCGGGAGATGAGCGGCGGCGACGGCAGGCGGGCGTCAGCTGCCCTTCGGTTTGAACTGGGCGGCGAGCACGCTGAGGATGCGGATGGAGCTGCGGTCCAGCTGGCGGGCCCGGCGCATGAGGCGGCGCAGCTCCGCGGATTCGCCGTAGTCGCTCGGGGGCTCCGCGGCCCACTTCACCTCTTGAGACGGCTTGAGGCCCAGCGCCTCGTCGGCGGAGATGGAGAGCACCACGCACAGCCTTCGGAACGTCTGGATGCTCGGCAGCATGTGGCCGCGCTCCAGTCGGCCATAGACTTCACTCGCGATGCCGATGCGCTCCGCGACGTCCGCCTGCGTCAGGTTCAGGCGGGTCCGGGCGAGGCGCGCGGCGCCTCCGAGTCGGGATGCGAGGGTCTTTTCCATGTTCGTTAACCTACCGGGTCCGCCTATGTCGATATGACTTGAGAGGTTGGCATCCAAGAACTTCCTGAGTAGTCTTGTGGGCAAGCAACCTCGTGCGTCACGCCAACCGCACGGGTCATGTCGTGGTGGAAGCGAAGAACATGCTGACGTTCCTGTTCGTGGACGAAGACCCTCGCTCACTCGCGGCGCTGCGGCGCCTCGTGAGGGACCTGCCCGGGTGCAAGCGCTTCGCGCGTGGCGTGGCGGAAGCGCTCGCGCTCGTGCGGGAGGAGCCTCCCTCGGTGGTGGTGAGCGGCGATTTGCTACCGGATGGTGACGGGTTGGGTCTGCTGGAGCAGGTGCGCGCGCACTACCCACGCACGGCGTGCGCACTGCACACGGTGCAGCCTCCGTGGATTGCGCTCGCCCGCGGCATCGCCTGGATGGACCGCGCCGCGCCGCCCTCGGAGGTGCATGCGCTGCTGCGCGCGCTGGGGGCCAGAGTGAGTGTCAGTCCGGCGTGAGAGGTCGGGTTGTTGGCGGAGGACTTCCAACGCCTGGAGGACACGACAGCCACCCGAAGGACACGCCGGAGACGACGGCTGCCTGGAGGAGTAAGGTGCCGGCCCTCGCGCCATGAAGCTCTACGCCATCAGCGATCTCCACCTGCGCCACCCCGACAACAAGCTGGCGCTCCAGTCCCTCCCCGCGCACCCGGAGGACTGGCTCATCGTCGCTGGCGACGTGGGCGAGACGCTGCCGGAGATGGAGCTGATGCTGCGCACCCTCACCGAGCGCTTCCGCCAGGTGCTGTGGGTGCCGGGCAACCACGAGCTGTGGACGATGCCGTCGGAGCAGCCGCAGCTGCGCGGCGAGGCGCGCTACCAGCGGCTGGTATCCCTGTGCCGCAGCTACGGCGCGCTCACTCCGGAGGACCCGTATCCGCGCTGGCCCGGCGAGGGGCCGCCCCGGGTGCTGGTGCCCATGTTCCTGGGCTACGACTACTCGTTCCGCCCGGACCACGTGCCCGAGGGCAAGGCGCTGGAGTGGGCGTGGGAAGACGAACTGCTGTGCACGGACGAGGTGCTGCTGCACCCCGAGCCGTACCCCACCCGCTCGGCCTGGTGCGCCGCGCGTGTCGAGTCCACGCTGGCGCGCCTGCAGGCACTGCCGGCGGACTGCGCCACGGTGCTCATCAACCACTACCCGCTGCGCTACGAGCACGTGCGCCTGCCGCGAATCCCCCGCTTCTCCATCTGGTGCGGCACGAAGCGCACCGAGGACTGGCACACCCGCTTCCGGGCGGAGGTCGTCGTCTCCGGACACCTGCACATGCCGGCCACGCTCTGGCGCGACGGCGTGCGCTTCGAAGAGGTGTCGCTCGGCTACCCCATGCAGTGGAAGCACCGCGGTGCGGGCAGCCTGGAGCGATTCATGCGCGAAATCCTCCCCGGGCCCGCGGTGCGTCCGGCCTGAGGCCACCGCAGGCGGCAACCGCCGGTTCGCTCCGACGCACGGATGACGAACGCAGCCTGTCGTGCAGCCGAGCCCGCTACCAGCGCCGGCCGTCAGCCACCCCGCAAATACGAAGCCCCGGGCGCCGCGTTGAAGCGGGCTGCCCGGGGCCTCAAGGGCGCGGCTCTCGCCGCGCCCTGACTTCAGACTTCGACTACTTCAGGAACGAGGCGATGAGCGCGATGTCCTCGTAGCCGCCCTTCGCACCGTAGACCTCGATGTAGTACTTGCCCGCCGGCACGTTCAGGAGGTTGCACACCTCGGACATGTGCTCCTTCACGCTGCGGCAGTTGTACTCGAACTTCGTCGGGGCCGAGCCCTGGCGGACGTACAGGTCGGGGTTGCCGTAGCCCTGGCCCGTCTGGATGTACAGGCTGTTGGTGCCGCTGCCCGGACGACGCTCCGGAACCTCAATCGTGAACACCTGCGAGGAGCCCGCCACGCCCGACAGGGGCTTCATCGGCACGCCGCTCTCCAGGGCCACGTAGCCACCCTTCCAGGTGACCGTCAGCGTCGCGCCCGTGTACGCGCTGAAGCCGTTCAGCATCACGTACCAGACGCCGTGCTGAGGAGCCGGGAACGCGCAGCTCTCGTTGTTGCCCGCGCGGTACGGACGGCAGTCGTAGCTCGTCGTGGTCGGCGCGCTGTTGCGGCGAACGTACAGGTCCGCGTCGCCCGTGCCACCAGACAGCGTGAACGTCAGGTCGTACGCACCCTCGGGCACCGTCACGGAGAAGTACTGCTTCTCACCGCGAGCGCCAGACAGGTTGCTGGCCGGCACGTCCTTCTCGATGGGGGTGGAGACCGGAGGAGGAACCGGCACGCCCACGCCCACGGCCTTCCACGCGTTGCCCACCGACGCGACGGTCGCCGCGTCGTAGCCCAGCTGCGCGGCCGCCTGCTCCGTGGCCGTCTTCGCGGCCTCGAAGTTGGACGACGGCAGGAGGAGGTCCACGTTCGCCTTGTAGAAGATGCGAGCGGCCTTCTCGATGCCGATGCCGGCGACGACCTGGGTCGTCTTGCCGCGCGGGT
>JBKGHK010000437.1:0-8604 GCA_046520375.1 Pyxidicoccus sp. 3LFB2 | reverse complement strand
CGCTCGAGGGCGTCTACACGGACCGGGGCGTGGCGCCGCGCGGCGAGCCGCTGCGCGGCCTGATTTCGCTGCCCATCCGCGACGAGCCCGGCCTGGTGCGCACCATCCAGGAGCTCTATGACCCCACGAGCCCCCGGTTCCGCCAGTACCTGAGCGCCGACGAGCTGCACCAGCGCCATGCCCCGCCCGAGGACGACGTGCGGGTCGTCACCGACTGGCTCGTGAGCAAGGGCTTCAAGGTGGGCGCGGTGGCCACCAACCGGCTGCTCATCCACTTCACCGGCACGGTGGGCCAGTTCAACGATGCCTTCGGCGTGACGGTTCGCATCCTGGAGCGCAAGGCGCCCCAGGCGGGCAACCCGCCGCACGACGTGTTTGGCCTCACGGAGACCATCACCGTGCCCAAGCACATCGAGGACCGAATCCTCGCCCTGGCCTCGCTCGACCTGGACGACGACGCGCATGACACGGTGCCACCCGAGAACGACACGCCAGCGGTGGCGCCGCCCAACGTCGAGGATGGCTACACGCCGCAGCAGATTGCCGCGGGCTACGGCGTCAAGCCGCTGTGGGAGCAGGGCTTCCGGGGCGGCGGCATCAAGGTGGGCGTGGTGGTGGGCGGCACCTTCCACCTCAAGGACACGCGCGCCTTCTGGAGGACGTGGGGCATCGACCGCGAGGACCCCACGGTGGTGTCCATCCTGGGGCCGGCGCGCTATCGCATCCGCGAGGCGAACCTCGACGTGCAGTGGGCCGGCGCGCTCGCCCCCGAGGCGGACCTCGTCGTCTATTCGGCGCCGGACGCACGCAACACGTCGATGCTCTTCAACTACAACGAGGCCATCGCGCGCAACGAGGTGAGCGTCATCACCAACTCCTTCGCCCACCGCGAGGACAGCGAGCCTCGGGCGGTGCGCCGCCAGTACTCGGCCTCGTCGATGATGGGCGCGGCGCTGGGCATCACCCTGGCGGCGGCGAGCGGCGACTCGGCCGGCGTGGACGTGCCGGCCTCCAGCCCCTGGGTGACGGCGGTGGGCGGCACCCTGCTGGGCCTCATCGGCGAGCGCGTGGTGTGGGAGACGGCCTGGTCGCACTCGGGCTCGGGCCCCAGCCTCACGCTCGACGTGCCCGAGTGGCAGAAGGGGCTCAAGGGCGTTGGGGACAAGCGTGCCACCGTGGACCTCGCCCTCAACTCGGGCATGGGCTACTGGTACCTGTGGCTGGGCCGGTGGTACTCGAACATCGGTACGTCGTTCGCCTCACCGGTGTTCGCGGGCCTGGTGGCGGTGGTCAACGACGCGCGCGAGGACCAGGGCAAGCCGCGAATCGGGTTCCTCAACTCGCTGCTCTACACGCGCCCGGACATTCAGCGCACCTTCCGCGACGTCACCGAGGGCCATACCGTCGACAAGCACGGCAACCTGAAGTACCGCGCAGGCCCCGGCTGGGACATGGTGACGGGCTGGGGCGCGCCGGACGCACAGGGACTGCTGCGCACGCTGCCCTGAGGGGGCCGTCCCCTCCCCGAGCACCAGGCCATGGCGGCGCGAGCCGCCAGTGCCAGCCGAACCGCTCGAGCCGCCACGCCGCGCGGCAGCGGCCGTTCCCCCGGCAGCCCCTGTCAGGTGCCGGTGGGCGCCTTGACGCGGGTGAAGCGCAGCGTCTCCGCCTCGTCCTTGCCGTTGCTCCGGTAGGTCTCGACCTTCGTGAAGTGGTCCGCGTCGTCGAGCGTCATCTCCAGGCGATGCAGGTGCGACGCGCGAGGCGTCTTGAGGTTCGTGACATCCACGAAGGTGAAGACCCACCGCGTCTCATGGGAGCCTGAGGCCAGGCGGAGCCGGGGCTGGTTGCCCTGTGCGCAGTAGTGCGTCGCCAGCAGGCGCGCGCCATCGAGATGGTAGAGCGTCAGCGTCTCCCGGCCCGAAGGCACTGTGTACGTCTCGACGAGCGTGCTGTTACCGGAGACGAGCCGGTAGCTCACCCGGATTTCCTTCCCCTCGGAGACAGGCGCCGTCCACGTCCCGACCAGGCCGCGCATGTGCTCGAAGCTCTGCTCGGCGGAGGGGGCTGCCGCGCGAGCCGCCGAAGTGCCGAGGCAGAGGAGAACCGCGAGGAGAATGGTAGAGGTGGAGCGCCGGGGTGTGAGCATGGCGGCAGACTAGCTCACGGGGCCGGCGCCACCGTGCAGGAGCGGCGAGCCCCTGCCCGGGCACGGGCCCGTCTGCGGCGGCGGGACTTGTGGATTCCACGCAGTGGAACGCCAACAGTCGCGGAGGGCTCGCCAGCGAGCACCGGGGACGGGCAGACTCCTCGCATGCCCGACGCGTACCGCTTCCACGTGGATGGTCACATCCCTGTCCTCAAGGTGCACTACGAGCCTCGGCCCGGCCCCGCCGTCGTCGTGTTGCATGGGCTGTACTCGAATGCCGACGCGCAGCGCTGGGAGCTGGACGCGCTCGCGAAGTGGGGCCTGGCCGCCGTCGGCATGGACGCCCCGCACCATGGCGCCCGGCGTGACAGCTGGCTGGACGGGATGCCCTCGCTCGGGCCGACCGACTACCACGCGCGCCTGCTCTACTTCATCCGCGAGGCCGTGCCCGAGGTCTCACGGGTCATCGACCATCTGGTGGGCGAGGGCCATGGCCCCATCGGGCTCGCGGGCGTGTCGTTCGGCGCGTACACTGCGCTGGCCGTGGCGGCCCGGGACTCGCGCGTCCAGGCGACGGTGTCCATCCTCGGCTCGCCGGACTGGACGCCCCGGGATGGCTACGTCACCGACGAGCTGCGCTGGCTGATGCAGGACGCGCCCGTCCACCGTCCCTGGGACTGCGCGCGCCACCCGCTGCTCTTGCTGAACGCGGGCAAGGACCCGCTTGTCCCCGCGCACCAGGCCCGGGACTTCGCCCACCGCGTCTGGGGCGAGTTCCCCTGGCTGGGCTCGCACGTCGGCCACTACGAGTACCCGGAGTCGGACCACTACATGCGTGGGGAGGACTGGAACGACGCCTGGGCGCGGGCGCTCGGCTTCCTGAGGCGCACGCTCTACCGGGAGTGACGCCGGGCGGAAGGGCCTCCACCCACGCGCCCACCGGGCCTGTCCGCGATGAACTGCCTGGTAGAACGAGACACCCTGACGAACACAGTCACGGAGCGCTTGAAAGCGTTTGCACGAGAGAAGAACGACACAACAGTCCTCGTCGCGCTGAAACAGTGCCGTCTGCCTGGTCAGTCTCATGCGACGGTTGGCGTGAGCCGCGCGTCCTGAAACACCCATGGCGGACCCTCCGTGAATTGGAGTAATTCACGGAAGCGCCGCCATCCTTCCCGGACGCGGGGTGAAACCAGAGAGCTACGGCATGCGCATGGAGTACCGCAGGTTGGGGCAAAGCGGTCTGAAGGTGTCGACGCTGTGCTTTGGGACCATGGCGCTCGGCGAGCCGATGGAGGGCTCGGCCAGCCAGGGCTTTGGCACGGATGAGAAGACCTCCTTTGCCATCCTGGACCGGGCCCTGGAGGCGGGCGTCAACTTCCTGGACACCGCGAACGTATACGGCATGGGGCTCTCGGAGAGCACGCTCGGCAACTGGTTCAGCCAGGGCAACGGCCGGAGGGACCAGATGGTGCTGGCCTCCAAGTTCCGGCTCCCCGTGACGCCCGGGCCGAACAACACGGGCGCGTCGCGAATCAACCTCCGCACCTCGGTGGAGGACAGCCTGCGGCGGATGAACACGGACCGCATCGACCTGTATCAGGTGCACGTGCAGGACGCCGAGACGCCCGTGGAAGAGACGCTCCGGGCGCTGGAAGACCTCGTGCGCCAGGGCAAGGTGCTCTACATCGGCGCCAGCAACTATGCCGCCTACCGGATGGTGGACGCCCTGTGGACGAGCCGCCACCTGGGGCTGCCACGGTTCGTGTCGCTGCAGGCGCAATACAGCCTGGTGGTGCGCGATGCCGAGCGTGAATACACGCCGCTCTGTGAGCACTTCGGTGTGGGCCTCCTCGCCTGGGCGCCGCTCGCCGCGGGCTTCCTGTCCGGCAAGTATCGCCAGGGCCAGGCGCCGCCAGAGGCCACCCGGCTGGCGGTGGAAAATGGGCGCCTGTCGGAGCTCGACACCCCTCGCAACTGGCGCGTCCTGGCCGAGGTGGAGGCGGTGGCCAGGGAACTCAATGCGACACCCGCCCAGGTCTCACTCGTCTGGCTGTTACACAAGAAGGCCGTGACGTCCGTCGTCTTCGGGGCGCGCAGCGTGAGTCAATTCGACGAGAACGTGAAGGCCGCGGCCCTGAAGCTGGACGCCGCCCAACTGAAGCGGCTGGATGACGCAGGCGCGCTCGTGCCCGGCACCCCCTATGCCTTCATCCGGCAGGTGGCGGGCCGCTGGTAGGCCACGCGCCTCCTGGAGGGGCCGCGACGGGAGGGCCCTCCGGCTTTTCGGCCACGGGCCCCAGAGCCCGCCCGTCCGGGAGACCCTCACCCCGGGAGTTTTTCTCACCCAGGTGTCTACAAGTATTCCAGGGGCTCATATATCAGGGCTATTTCCAGCTATTCGGGGCTTCTGCTACAATTACCGAAGAACCGCACGGTTGAACCTTACAGACCTGCGCGTTCCTTGAAACCACCGGAAAGGAACAGGACGGAAGCGATGGAGAAAATCGTCAAGGCAGAAGTGATGTGGCCGACTACCACCTTGGCGATCCACCTCAAGGATTCCAAAGAGTTGAACGCGGGGCTGGCGCGAATCATCCGGGAGAAGGAGCAGGAGATTCTCGCCAGGCACAAGCCGACGCTGGTGGCCGGCATCAAGCAGGGCCTGACGGCGTACTGGCTGGAGTTCAACGTCCTCAACTGGGACTACCCTGAGATCGCCGAGTTCCGGAAGCTGGTGCTCGACGGCATCCGCGAGACGTTCAAGCTGCAGGGCGAGAATCCGGACGACCCCGGCATGCAGATCATGGGCATCTCCTGCTGGGCGAACGTGCTGCGGTACGGGGAGTTCCTCGAGGTCCACCACCACGACCCCTCGTACATCAGCGGCCACTACCAGGTGCAGACGGGCTACGGCCCGGGTGAGACGCCGGACGAGTCCGAGGGCGGGCAGACGGTGTACTACCGTCCCGGCTTCCTCGACCGCAGCCATGGTGGAAAGGCCGCGGGGCAGACCAGCCCGTGGGACAACGACTGGCGCGTCAGCGTCACGCCCACGGAGGGCAAGCTCTTCTTCTTCCCGAGCTACGTCCGGCACGAGGTGCGGCCGTACCTGGGCAAGCATGAGCGCATCTCCATCGCGATGGACATCTTCATCAAGAAGCAGGAAGCGCTGATGTACTTCGGCGGGCCTCGCTGGTTCATCCCCGGCAAGACCCCCGCTCCCGCGCGGCGCGCGATGCCCGTCGGAAAGTAGGCCGCCCGCCAGTGGAAGGCCGCGCCTCTTCGCGGGCGCGGCCCCCGTTTCCGCTGGAGCGTCTTTTGAGTCCCCCCCACCCCTTCGCAAAGCCACCCGCACGCACGCGGCACGGGCGCGATCCGCGCCTGGAGCCCTGACGCGCTCCGCCGGAGACACCACGATGACCACCGGGAAAGAACTCCTGAACCTGCCCCCCGGGCCCAAGGGAATGCCGTTCTTCGGCAGCATGATGGAGGCGCAGAACGCGCGGCTCGACTTCTTCGTGCGGGCCTTCCAGCAGTACGGCGACGCGGTCCAGATTCGCGTCGGGCCGCGCCAGCGCGTCGTGCTGGCGAGCCATCCGGACTACGTGCGGCAGATCCTGGTGGACAACGCGCAGAACTACGCCAAGCCGCACAACCCGCCGGGCAAGCTGCTCGGAAAGGGGCTGTTCCCCAGCGAGGGCGACGCCTGGCGCCAGCAGCGGCGCGCACTCCAGCCCGCCTTCCACCCCGAGCGGATGGCGGCGCTGGTCCCCACCATGGTGGACAGCGTGAGGAAGATGCTGGACCGGTGGGACGCCCGGGCCCGCTCCGGCGAGGTCTTCGACATCGCCAACGACATGACCCGGCTGTCGCTCTCCATCGTCGGCCGGGGCGTCTTCACCGATGACATGATCGAAGAGCAGCCGGAGGTCCTGGAGGCGTGCCAGGAAATCGTCCGGATGCAGAACATGACCCGCAAGTGGTGGCAGACGTACCTCATCCAGTTGCTGAGGCTCCGCACGCAGCGCCGCAAGCGCTTCCGGGCGGGCATCGCCACGTTGGATGCGGCCGTGTACGCGGCCATCGCCAAGCGCCGCGCGAACCCCACGGCCCACCCCGACATGCTCGGCCAGATGCTGGCGGCCCGAGACCCGAAGACGGGCGAGGCCATGAACGACGAGCAGCTGCGCGACGAGTGCGTCAACCTCTTCTTCGCCGGCCATGAGACGACGGCCGTGGCGCTGACGTGGACGTACCTGATGCTCAGCCAGCACCCCGCGGTGGAGCAGCGGATGCGCGAGGAGATTGCCTCCGTGCTCGGCGACAGGCCGCCGCAGCTGATGGACCTGCCGAAGCTGCGCTACGTCACCTCGGTGTTCGAGGAGGTGCTGAGGCTCTACCCGCCCGCGTGGGTGATGGCCCGGAAGGCCAAGGAGCAGGACAAGCTGGGCCCCTTCGACCTGCCGGCCGGCACCATCGTGTTGATGATGCAGCCCATCGTCCACAAGCACCCGGCGTTCTGGGAAGAGCCGGAGAAGTTCATGCCGGAGCGCTTCATGCCGGAGACGTCCGCGAAGCGGCCGCGCCATGCGTACTTCCCCTTCGGCGCGGGCCAGCGGCTGTGCATTGGCAGCAACATGGCCCTGATGCAGTCCACCGTGGCGCTGACCATGATGCTCCAGCGCTTCAAGGTGAACGTCGCGCCGGGCCAGACGGTGGTTGTCGACCCCGTCGTCACGCTCCGCTCGCTCCATGGGCTGCAGGTGTCCGTGAGCCCCGCCCCCACCGTCTCCGGCCCTCGACAGGCCGCGTCGGCCCGCTGAATCCATTTCTCTTCCGGAAGGTCACCTGCGGGAGCGGCTGCTCGCGGACCTGGACGGCACGGACGCTGCGCCTGGAGTGAAGTCAGATGAGCAGTGACATTCTCAAGCGTCTCGCCTCTCTTCCCGCGGACAAGCGGGAGCAGCTCATGCGGCAGTTGCGCGAGAAGACGACGCGCACCCAGCAGCCGACCATCCCCGTCCACCCGCGTGACGCGGACGCCTACCCGCTCTCCTTCTCACAGCAGCGGCTGTGGTTCTTCGACCGGCTGGACCCGGGAAGCGTGGCGTACAACCTTCCCGCCGCCGTCCGGATGGAGGGCGTGCTGGACGTGCCGGCGCTGGAGCGCAGCGCGTCCGAGGTCGTCCGCCGCCACGAGTCGCTGCGCACCACCTTCCGGAACGGACCGGAGGGCGCGCTCCAGGTCATCGCGCCGGCGGCGCCCGTCACGCTGCCCGTCATCGACCTGGGCCACCTGCCCGAGGCCTCACGTGAGAAGGAGGCGCTGCGCCTGGCGCGCCAGGAGGCCCTGCGTCCCTTCGACCTCGTCCAGGGCCCGCTCATCCGGGGCACCCTGCTCCGGCTGGCGCCCCAGGACCACATCCTCCTGCTGACGATGCACCACATCGTCTCGGATGCGTGGTCCATGGGCGTCTTCATCCGCGAGTTCGCGGCGCTCTACGACGCCTTCCTCTCGGGCCGCCCCTCTCCGCTCACCGAGCCGGGCCTGCAGTACGCGGACTACGCGGTGTGGCAGCGCGGCTGGCTCCAGGGCGAGGTGCTGGAAACCCAGGTCGGCTACTGGCGCCAGCAGCTCTCCGGGGCGCCGCAGGTGCTGGAGCTGTCCACGGACCGCCCCCGTCCGGCGGTGCAGTCCTTCCGGGGCGCCAACGTGCCGGTGCGCCTGTCCCGGCAGGCCTCCGACGCGCTGAAGGCCCTCTGCCAGAAGGAGGGCGCGACGCCCTTCATGGCGCTGCTGGCCGCGTGGCAGGTGCTGCTGGCCCGCTACTCCGGGCAGGACGACATCTCCGTCGCCACCCCCATCGCCGGCCGCAACCGTCCGGGCATGGCCGGGCTCATCGGCATCTTCATCAACACCCTGGTGCTGCGCTCCCGGGTGGAATGGACGCAGAGCTTCCGCCAGCTGCTGGGCCAGGTGCGTGAGACGACGCTGGGCGCCTACGCCCATCAGGAGCTCCCCTTCGAGAAGCTGGTGGACGCGCTCCAGCCCCAGCGCAACCTCAGCCACACCCCGCTGGCGCAGGTGATGCTCGCGCTGCAGAACGCGCCGATGACCACCCTCTCCCTGCCCGGCGTGGTGCTGCGCCCGCTGGAGTCGGAAGGCATCGCCGCCAAGTTCGACCTGACGCTGACCCTGCTGGATTCGGAGGAGGGGTTCCGGGGCGTGCTGGAGTTCGCCACCGACCTGTTCGACACCACCACCGCCGTCCGCATCGCCGCCTACGCCCAGGGCCTGTTCGAGGCGCTCGCCACGCGGCCCGACGCTCCGCTGTCCGTGCACGGCCTGCTCGGCGGCGACGAGCGGCACCAGGTGCTGGAGGCGTGCAACGCCACCGCCTACGACTACCCGCGCGACGCCTGCATCCACGAGGTCTTCGCCCAGCAGGTGG
>JBKGHK010000436.1:0-8607 GCA_046520375.1 Pyxidicoccus sp. 3LFB2 | reverse complement strand
AAGTCACGCGCCCGCCGCAGCACGTCCACCAGCGAGGCGCGCGTCGGCGCGGGCAGCCCCGAGGACTCCTCCAGCACGCGCTCGCGCTGCGGGGCCGCGAGGTTTTCATAGGCCCGCACCGCCACCTCCACCGCGCCCTGCATCACCGCCTCCCAGACGGCACGCGTGGCGCTCCCGGCGGGCACGTCGGCCTGCCCCGCACCATCGTCGATGAGCCTGGGCTCCAAGGTGGACCCCGCCATGTCGCACTCCCCGAGGACATCCGCTCCCCGGAAGCGGCCCCGAACCGGACTTCCCCGCGTCCGTAGCAGACCGGACGGGGGGAGGCGAGCCCCGCGCGAGGCACACACCGCCCCCGGCGCGTCCAACCCCCTGGGGTTGTGACGCCTGGCCAACCTTCCACGCGCCGCTAGAGCTCCGGGAAGATGAGCAGGCCGCGCGCGGAGTCGACGACGTACACGTAGCCGTCACCCGGCACGCGGATGCCGATGGCGCCCTCGTAGAACGTCTTGCCTGACTTCGGGTGGTCCGGCGCGAAGGTGTTGTAGTGGCCCACCTCCCTCGGAAGGCTCGGCACCGTCACGTCCAGGACGCGCACGCCGCCCTGGTAGTGGCTGAGGTACAGCCGCTTCCCCTTCAGCTCCATGTTGTGGATGGAGATGCCCGGCCGCAGGCGGTACTCGCCGAGCAGGCGCGGCACCGCCGGGTCCGTCACGTCCAGCACGCGCAGGTGCGCGTTCCAGTCCTCGCCGCCCTCGAAGGCGATGAGCTGGCGGCCCCGGCGCATCACCCGGCTGGCGTGGCTGGTGGAGCGCGGGTAGAGATACGCCCCCACCTCGTGCACGGCCTCGGTGTCCCGCACGTCCGCGATGACGTAACCGGCGCCCAGGTGGCTGATGTAGAGCCGGTTCTCGAAGGGGAAGGCGTCATGCGGGTACTGGTCTCCCCGCGACGGGTCCACGCCTGGCAGCACGTAGCGGGTGAGCAGGCGGGGCGCCTTCGCGTCCTTCACGTCGAAGATGAGCGTCTCCGCGTTGGGGTACGGCGACATGGCGTACAGCCGGTCTCCCTCCACGATGACGGTGTGCACGTCGAGGGGCCCCTCGCTCCCGGGCACCGCGCGCAGGAGCCGCGGGTCCGCCGGCTCGGAGATGTCGAACACCAGCACGCCCGAGTCGCCGCTCGCCACATACAGCGCGTCGTCCTTCGCCCAGACGCCATTCCAGTAGTTGTCCTGCGGGAAGACCATCGTCTTGCGCAGCACCGGTGCGCGAGGGTCCCTCACGTCGAGCACCGCCAGGCCCCCCGGCTCATCACCCTGCGGGATGGACACGACGTAGGCATGCCCCTTCGTCACGTACACGTCCGCGGCGAACTCCGAGCCCACGTCCGACTCCGAGAGCAGCGTCATTCCGGAGCCCTCGGCCTCCGCCGCCGGGCGCTCCGAGCGCACGGCCTCGAAGGTGCCGACGAAGCGCGAGCGCCCGTTGTTGCACTGCTGATAGCAGCCGTTCACCGAGAGCCCGTCCGCGCTGGCCTCGCACCCCACCAGCACCACCGCCGACGAGCCTCCGTCCGGGCGGCTCGACGTCCTCGCCAGGTAGAAGCGGTCGTCCGCCAGCTGCTGCTCGTTGAAGGAGACGATGTCGAGGTTGGAGACGCCGCCATCCGTGCTCACCCGCAGCGCGCTCGGGAAGGAGATGGGCTCCAGCCGGGGAACGTGGAACACCACGTGCGCGGCGTAGAGGCCGGCCCCACTGACGCGGCCCAGCGAGGCGACATTGCAGGCGGACAGGTCGAAGGACTCGTACGTGCCGCAGGGGGCCTGGGTGTAAGCCGCCGGCTTCGGCTTGCACCCGGTCACCGGCCCCGGG
Organism: Pyxidicoccus sp. 3LFB2; assembly: GCA_046520375.1. Lineage (GTDB taxonomy): Bacteria > Myxococcota > Myxococcia > Myxococcales > Myxococcaceae > Myxococcus. The sequence goes on along the minus strand of JBKGHK010000436.1, from coordinate 6,733 downwards.
TGTGCCCAGTCCGGGCCGTCCGCCAGCGCGGGTGCCACGTCCATCTTCGCCGTCTCGGGCGGCACCAGCGCGTCCGAGCACCCCACCGTCCCGCCCAGCACCCCGGTCAGCACCACGGCCCATACGCTTCGCATCCAAGGCTTCATCGCAGTCTGTCTCCCATTGATGACCGGAAGCCCTGGGCACCACGCCCGGTCGCGCGGTTCGTCCCCCCTGCCCCTCCGCTGAACGAGCGGGGGAGCGCGCGCATATCGAAGCCCTTCGCGCACGCTCGCCGCTATGCCCGGGCCCGGGGAGCGTTATCGTGTTGCCCGGGGCCGGCACCTTCCTTGGAGTCTTGGAGATGAACTCTCGCAACACGGTTACAGGGAAATTCGTCGCCTCGATGATGCTGGCCCTGGGCACCTCCACCGTCGCGCACGCGCACGCCGGCCTTCCGGAAACGTCCAACGTCACCGTGCGCCGGGGCCACCCCGCGGACTTCTTCGTGGGGGCGACGTTCGGCGCGGTGATTTCGCGCGACAGCGGCCAGACGTGGCGGTGGATATGCGACCAGGCCATGGGCTACGGCGGCTGGCGCCCGGAGTCCTTCCTGTGGCGCGAGGCCGGAGACATCATCGCCGCCACCGGCAGCGCCATCCTGCGCTCGCCCGACGGTGGCTGCAGCTGGAACACGCACCCGTACTTCGCGGGCAACTGGGTGGCGGCGCTCGCGGCACACCCCACGGATGACCGCATCCTCTACGCCATCACCGGGAGGACGGGACTGACCAACGGCGTGTACCGCTCGCAGGATGGAGGCGAGACGTGGGAGCCCACCTCGCTGCTGCGGCTGGGGCCGGTGTTCAACGCCATCCGCGTCTCGCCGGTGGACCCCAGGCGCCTCTATGTCTCCGGCGAGGAGGCGGGCCGCATGCTCCTCTTCCGCAGCGACGACGCGGGCGCCACCTGGCAGGAGCATGCCCACACGCTGCCAGAGCTGACCCGGCCGTATGACCTGGTGGTGACGGCGGCGGACCCTGCCTCGGTGGATGCGGTCTGGGTGCGGGTGGCCTCGCAGGGCTACACGCACCTGATGCGCAGCGAGGACGGCGGCCGCACGCTGACGCCCGTTCACGCGCTGGACGATGTCTTCATCAACATGGAGCTGTCCGCCGACGGCGGCACCGTCTGGGTGGGCACCCTCAACTTCTTCTTCCGGGGCCCGCGCGCCGGCCCGCTGGAGAAGCAGCCGCTGCCCACCGGCAACGCGTGCGTGCTGCGCACCGGGAACACGCTCTACGCCTGCGGCTCCACGTGGCTGCATGACTGGGCCCTGGCGCGAAGCCCCGACCAGGGCACCACCTGGGAGCCCCTCTTCACCCTCTACGGCATCCAGGGCACCCATCACTGTCCCGCGGGCACGCCGGTGCGCAAACTCTGCCCGGCGCTGTGGCCCACGCTCGCGGACCAGCTCGGCGCGGACCCGTACCCCGACGGCGGTGTGGAGGAGCCGCCGCCTCCCCCACCCCCGCCCGTGGACGCGGGCACACCCGACGCGGGGCCCCAACAGCCGGACGTCCCCGACGCGGGAGGCACTCCGCCCGCCGGAAAATCGGACGGCTGCGGCGCGGCGTCCGGGAATGCGGTGCCGGCCCTGGTATTTCTTTCGACCCTCACCTTGTGGCGCCGCGGCCGGCGGCGCTCGGACGCCTAGGCCTTCATCATGACGACGCTCAACCGGAAGCTGCTGTGGACCTCCCTCTCGGCCGCGCTGCTGGCGCTGGCCCCCGCCTGCGACAACGACGAGCCAGCGTCGGAGTGCGGTGAGCCCCTCTACGGCGGCGACGCCACCGACGAGGCGTGGCGCACGCTAGTGGACGCGAAGGACCGGCCGGCGGACAGCTCGCAGGCGGTGACGCTGGAGTCGCCCGCCGTGGACCAGACGTACTCCTCCACCGACGCGCCGCCCACGTGGCGGTGGACGTCTCCGCTGGCGTCGCTCGTCCCGGGCTCGGCGCCGGAAGGAACGCCGTCTCGCCCGCGCGATGAGGGCCGCTCCATGCTGGCGTGGCTGGGGAACCTGATTCTTCCCTCGGCCGAGGCGCACCTGCCGCCCTTCACCGGCGACATCTACCAGGTGCAGGTGACGCTGCCGGGGCGTGAGTGCCCGGTGGAGCTGCTCACCTCGAATCTGGAATGGCAGCTGGACGCGGCCACGTGGGACACGATTCGTGGCTACGTGGACCAGGACCTGTCCGTCCAGGTGACGAGCGCGTACCTGGTGCAGAACCGGCTTCGCGAGGGGCCGTACCGGCTGGCGGCGCCGCGCACCATCCGCGTGGTGGGCGCGCGATGACGTGGGCCCGCCGGTGGGTGCCGGCGCTCGCACTGGCGCTGGCCGCATGCAGTGAGGACCCGGACCCGGTGGACGGGGTGACGCCGCCGGAGGACCTCGAGTACGCGCACCCGGACCCGTGGGCGGAAGGAACCGTCGTTCCACCGCCCGGGCCCGGGGGCCGCATCCTCATCACCAACAGCCTGGACGACACGCTCAGCCTCATCGAGCTGGACACCGTGGGCACGCCCGGCTTCAAGGAGCTGGCGCGCGTGCCGGTGGGGCTCAACCCGGTGGAGCTGGAGGGGCCACACCACACGGCGGTGGCTCCGGATGGCGCCTTCTATTACGTCGGCATCTCCAACTACGTGCCGGGCGGAGGCTCGGGGCCCCATGGTACGCACGGCTCGGGCTCGGAGGATGGGTACTGCCTCAAGCTGGATGCGCGGGACAACCGGCTGGTGGGCTCGGTGCGCGTGGACCCCAACCCCGGTGACGTCATCGTCAGCCGTGACGGGCGCACGCTGTACCAGACGCACTTCGACACCCTGAAGATTGCCGAGGTGGCGCGGCGGGGCGGCACCGAGACGGAGATGGTGGCGCGGCTGGCCATCATCGACGCGGAGACGATGACCCGGAAGGCCATGGTGCCCGTGTGCCCGGCGCCACATGCGGTGCGCCTGTCCGCGGACGAGCGCACGGCCTACGTCGCGTGCTGGTCCGACGAGGTGGCGGTGGTCGACCTCACGACGAGCCCGCCCGGCGTGCAGCGGGTGAAGGTGGCGCTCAACGCGGGCACGGCGGTGAGCCCGCGGCACGAGCCCTACGCGCTCACCCTGTCGCCCACGACGGGCGAGGCGTGGGTCAGCTCCATGGCCAGCCGGCAGGTGCAGGTGCTCAACCCCACCACGCGGACCATGGACGCCACCCGCACGGTGCAGGGGCTGCGCGGCCCGCCCATGTTCGGGGCCTTCACCTCGGATGGGCGCACGCTGTACCTGCCCTACCAACTTGGGGATGGACTGCTGGTCATCGACCCGGCGACGGGCACCGTGCGGAGCGAGGTGGACCTGGCGTCGGCCGGCTGCCTCAACGCGCACCAGGTGACGCTGACGCCGGATGAGCGCCACGGGCTCGTCGTCTGCGAGGGCGACCACCAGGGTCCGGGCACGCTGCACGCGGTGGACCTGGCCGAGGGCGCGGTGGTGGGCACGGTGCGGGTGGGTATCTTCCCGGACTCGGTGAGCATCCTGCGGGGGCGGCCATGAGGCGCGCGGGAAGTGTCGTCGGGGTGCAGGCGGTGCTGACGTCGGTGAGCATCCCGCGGGGCGCCATGAGGCGCGCCGGAAATGTCTTCGAGGCGCTGGCGTCGGTCCCTGTGCGGGGGCGGCCATGAGGCGCTCAGAAAGTGTCTTCGGGGTGATGGCGGTGGTCCCTGACTCGGTGAGCATCTTCCGGGGGCAGCGATGAGGCGCGTGGGTGGAGCCCTCGGGGCGTTGGCGGCGCTCGCGGTGCTGGCGTCGGCCTGCGGTGGCGAGGACGGGCCGGTGCCCGCGGCGGAGTACGGTGAGCGGCTGTTCAACGACGCGCGGCTGTCGGAGAGCGGGTTCAACAGCTTCTCGTGCGCCACGTGCCATGCGACGACCCCCACGCCTCCGGCGGGTCGGATGGACTCGGGCTACACGCTGCATGACTCGGCGTTCCGGAAGAGCTGGTGGGGCGGGTACGAGACGCGCCTGCTGGACGCGGTGAACTTCTGCTACGTCAACTTCATGCGCGGCGTGGCGCCGCTGCCGGAGGACTCGCCCCAGAGCCGCGCGCTCTACGAGTACCTCGTGAGCATCAGCCCCAACCGCGACGCCCAGCCGCTGCCCTTCACGGTGGTGAAGAACACCGTCGAGGTGGCACGGGGAGACCGGGCGCGCGGCCAGGAGGTGTACCGCGCGGCATGCCAGAGCTGTCACGGCGAGGTGCACACGGGCGCGGGCCGGCTGACGGAGCTGGCCTCGGTGCTTCCGGAGGTGACGGCGGACTATGGGGAGCTGTTCCCGGGCGTGCCTCCATCGCTGGTGGTCATCGAGAAGGTGCGGCACGGCCAGTTCTTCGGCGTTGGCGGCAACATGCCTCCGTACAGCACGGAGGCCCTGTCCGACGCGGACCTGGGCGCGCTGCTCACCTTCCTGGAGCTGTGACGCCGCGCCTTGCGCGGGCCGGGGTAGAGTCCCACCGTTCCCGGGAGCCGCGTGGGCTCGGGGACGGACAGGGGTCAGGTCGCCGGGTCCTCGCGGTCAGTCGGCCTGATGCCTCCGCGTCAGGCCCGGCGAGAGGGCCACGCCCTCCGAGGAGACGGGATGCTCGCCTGCCTGGATGTGGACTACCGACCCGACGTCACCGTGGCCGCGTGTGTCCTCTTCCGCGAGTGGACGCACGGGACGGAGGCGTCACACCTCATCGACCGGGGCCCTCCGGCCGCACCCTATGAGCCCGGCCACTTCTACCGCCGGGAGCTGCCCCACCTGCTGCGAGTGCTCGCCGCCGTGCAGGAGCCGCTGCAGGCCATCGTCGTGGACGGCTACGTGTGGCTCGGAGACGACAGGCCCGGCCTGGGCGCCCACCTGTACGAGGCGCTCAACCGGACCGTGCCTGTCATTGGCGTGGCGAAGACGGCCTACCACTCCACCGGCCCGGCGGTGCTCGTGCTGCGCGGCCAGAGCCTGCGGCCCCTCTTCGTCACCGCCGTCGGCATCGAGCCCGCGACAGCCGCGGACTGCGTCCGGCGGATGCACGGCCACTCACGCATCCCCACCCTGCTGAACCGCGTGGACCGGCTGAGTCGCGAGCCCTGACGGCTGGCGCTGGCAGGGGGCCTCCGCAGCTGCCTGCTGGGCCGCGAGGACTGGCTGACAGCGCGACGCAGGTGGCTTGAGGCTGCGACATGCGTCCTCTGCTTCTGGGAGAGGGCTGGGACAGCTCGCGCACGCAGGGGCGTTCGCGAACCCAGGACGTCTGGCCCGGAACCTTGGCTGCCCTCCAGGCAGGGATGACACGCGGCGCGGCCATGGGCCCGGCGGGCACCTTCGCGGGGGGCTTCCCCACGGGCGCGACCTGAGCGACAACTCGTCCTCATGCAACGCCGTCACTTCCTGCGCCTCACCGCCCTCGGAGGCGGCACGCTCGCCCTGGGCAGCCTCGGCTTCTGGCGGTGCGTCTATGCGACCGCGCCGCAGCCGGGCCCTGGCCCCTATGGACTGCTGGCGGCCGCTCCGGATGCCAACGGCCTGCTGCTGGCCCCGGGCTTCACCTCGCGCGTCATCGCTCGCAGCAGGGAGGTGGTGCCGGGCACGCGCTACACGTGGCACATGGCGCCGGATGGTGGCGCCTGCTTCACGCTGCCGGATGGCGGCTGGGTGTACGCGTCGAACAGCGAGGCCTCGCCGAACGGTGGCGTGTCCGCGGTGCGCTTCGGGCCGGAGGGCGAGGTGACGGACGCGTACCGCATCCTCTCCGACACGAACGTCAACTGCGCCGGAGGGCCCACGCCCTGGGGCACCTGGCTGTCCTGCGAGGAGCACCCCCGGGGCCTTGTCTGGGAATGCGACCCGACTCGCGCGGGCCAGGGCGTGGCGAGGCCCGCGCTGGGCGCCTTCACGCACGAGGCCGTGGCGGTGGACCCGATAGGCCGGAGCCTGTACCTCACCGAGGACACGGGGGACGGACGCTTCTACCGCTTCACCCCGTCGAGTTGGCCCTCGTTGGAGACGGGCACGCTGGAGGCCGCGCGAGTCCTGGGGGATGTCCACCAGGGCGCGAAGGTGGACTGGGTGCCGGTGTCGCCCAAGGCCCCCGCTTCCGAGCAGCCGGCGGCGCGAGAGACGACGGCGTTCCGCGGTGGCGAGGGCTGCTGGTACGACGGTGGCGTCGTCTACTTCACCACCAAGCGGGACAATCGCGTCTGGGCGCTCACGCTCGCGAACAACCGGCTGGAGGTGCTTTACGAGGCGTCGCGCTATCCCGGCGCGCCGCTGGCGGGCGTGGACAACGTCACCGTGTCGCGCGGCCGGGAAGTCTTCGTCTGCGAGGACGGGGATGACATGCAGCTGTGCCTCCTCACGCCGGAGCGGAAGGTGTCGCCCTTCCTCCAGGTGGTGGGGCATTCGCGCTCGGAACTGGCGGGCGCGGCGTTCAGCCCGGACGGCCGGCGCCTCTACATCAGCTCCCAGCGCGGCACCGATGGGCGGGGCATCACCTACGAGGTGACAGGTCCCTTCCGTACCCAGGCGGCCTGATTCAGGTCGAAGCGCGAGCCCCACCAGGACTCGCCAGGGCCGTGGAGCACCTGTCGGGCCGGAGCGGGTGGAGGCGGAAGGAACGTTGGCTCTGTCTCGACCCCTCTAGAGGGAGGGGAGTAGCAGCCGA
>JBKGHK010000435.1:0-8722 GCA_046520375.1 Pyxidicoccus sp. 3LFB2 | reverse complement strand
GTGGCCTCGGCGGCGCGGGCCTTCTGGTGCAGCGCCATCAGCCGCTGCGCCAGCTCCTCGCCCTGCACGCTCTTGGTGATGTAGCCGTCCGCGCCGGACTCGCGCGCCAGCGCGCGCAGCTTGGACTCGTCCGAGGCGGAGTAGAGGATGAACTTCGTGGCCGCCGGGGCCTGCGAGCGCGCGAGCGCCAGCACCTTGTCCCCGGTGAGCGCGGGGATGTTCACGTCCAGGAGCACCAGGTCCGGCGCCGTGGTGCGCACCAGGTTGGACACGCCCAGCGACGAGCGATGGGTGCGGACGTCGAAGCCGTAGGCGGACAGCGTGCGCTCGGCCAGCACGAGCTGGTCTTGATCATCATCCACGACCAGGACCCGGACCTTCATCTCCGACATGACTGCTCCCCCGAGAGTGCGGATGGATGCGTGCCTCAGTATCCCGCACCCGCGCCCTCATGTCGCCACCCCCCCGGTACGTCCTTCCTCGACGACACCGCCACACCGCGAAGCTTCCCTGGATAAGCAGTGCAGCTCGCGAAAGGGCGGGTGGCGATGCACCCGGCACGACACCGCGTGACACCGTGGGCCGAGGACAACCCCGGGGTTCAAGGGAGGGCAGGGGGACAGGGGAGCGGATGGCTGGAGCGCCGTGAGGGACTCCCTGCGCAGGGGCCGGCGGACTTCCTACGTTGAGAGGGAAGGCGGAGGCATATGGCCAACCACGACATCATCGTCATCGGGGCATCCATGGGGGGCGTCGAGGCGCTCACCGCGCTCGTGGGGCAGCTTCCCCGGGACCTTCCCGCCACGGTGCTGGTGGTGCTGCACCTGGCACCGCAGCACAAGAGCGTGCTGCCGGACATCCTCACCCGGTCAGGCGACCTGCCCGCGCGCCACCCGAAGGATGGCGAGCCGCTGGAGCCCGGGCGCATCTACGTGGCACCGAATGACCGGCACCTCGTGGTGGAGCCTGGCAAGGCGCGGGTGGTGAAGGGGCCCCGGGAGAATGGCCACCGGCCGGCGGTGGATACGCTGTTCCGCTCGGCGGCGCGCGCCTATGGCCCCAGGGTGGTGGGCGTGGTGCTCACCGGCGCCCTGGACTGCGGCACGGCGGGGCTGCTGGCGGTGAAGGGGCAGGGCGGCATCGCCGTGGTGCAGGACCCGAAGGACGCCTTCTGCCCGGATATGCCCCGCAGCGCCCTGGAGTACGTGGCGGTGGACCACTGCGTGCGGCTGCGCGAGCTGGGGCCGCTGCTGGAGCGGCTGGTTGTCACCCCGGTGAAACCGCGTGAGGTGGGGCGCCAGCGGCCCTCGCGACAGCTGGAGGCGGAAGTGAAGACCCTGACATTGGACGAAGACACGGTGGCCGGAGCGCCGCCGAAGTATGGGGAGCCCTCGCACTTCTCCTGTCCCGACTGCGGTGGGGTGCTCTTCGAGATGGATGACGAGGGCCTGCTGCGCTTCCGGTGCCGCACCGGACATGGCTACACCAGCAAGGCGCTGGCCGCCGGGCAGCAGGTGGGAATCGACGAGGCGCTGTGGGCCGCGCTGCGCGCCCTGGAGGAGAGCGCGGCCCTCTCCCGGCGCATGGCCGCGCGCGCGAAGGAGCACCACCACCAGCACTCGGCGAACCGCTTCGAGGAGCGCGCCGAAGCCGCCGAGGCGCAGGTGCTCGTCCTGCGCGAATTGGTGCTCGGCGGCATGTCGCAGGACGCCGAGACCCTGCCCGAAGACGAGCTCAGCCCCCGTCGGCAGGGACTGGGCGGAGGCACGTAGCGCCCTTCGCACGGACCTGCCTCGCGGGGCCGCACGGGCCCTCGGTTCAGGAGCGCTTCTTCGGAGCGCGCGTGCGCCCGCTCTTCCGGGAGGCGGCCTTCTTCCGGGGCTTGCGGCGGCGGGCCGTGCCCGCCTTCTCCGGGGCGTCCGGCGTCACGACGGGGAAGCGCAGGGTGAAGACGGCGCCGCCTTCCTTCCGGTTGGCCGCGGTGAGCGTGCCCCCCGCGCGGGACACCACACCATAGGCCATGGACAGGCCCAGGCCGGTGCCCTTGTCGCCCTTGGTGGTGAAGAAGGGCCGGAAGACGTTGGCCAGGTGCTCGGGGGGGATGCCGGTGCCCTCGTCCTCCACGGTGAGGAGGACGTGGCCCTCCTCGTGGCGCCCGCACAGCCGGATGGTGCCGCCCAGGGGCATGGCGTCGCGCGCGTTGAGCAGCAGGTTGATGAAGACGAAGCGCAGGTCCGTCGCGCTGCCCCGCACGGCAGGCAGCGGCGCGAGGTCCACCTCGACGTGGACCAGCACCCCCTCGCGGGTGGCCCGGTGGTCGATGTCTCCGCGGGCGATGTCCAGCGCGTCGCGCACCACCTCGTCGAGCCGCACCTGCTCGCTGGAGTCCTCCGGCTGCTGGCGCGCGAAGGACTGCAGGCGGCTGATGCGCGTGCTCGCGTCGGTGACGATGCGCACCAGCGCGTCCAGGTGCGAGGGCGGCGCGGCGGCGACCGCCGGGTGCCGGCCCAGGAGCTCCAGCCGCAGGCGCATGGCGTTGAGGGTGTTGTTCAGGTCATGCGCGATGCCGGCCGCCATCTCTCCCAGGGAGCGCAGGTGCTCGCGCTGGGTGAGCGCCACCCGGGCCTGCTCCAGCTCCTCTTCGGACCGGGCCTGCTCGGTGATGTCGCGGGCCAGCACCAGCACCAGCATTTCGCCGGGCGCGGCCACCCGCTCCGCGCTCACCTCCACCACGTGTCCGCCCACGGCCTGCCGGTAGCGGATGAAGCGCGGGCCGCCCGCGGCCAGGACGGTGGCGGTCTCCAGCACGGCCACCTCCCGCAGGGTGCGAACCATGCGGGGGACCTCGCCGTGCTCGCCGTTCTGCAGCTGCCAGGGGCCGGGCCAGTGGGCCAGCTCGTGCCAGCGGGAGTTGGCCAGCGCCACCCGGCCCCCGCGCAGCAGCGCCAGCCCGCTGGAGCTCGTCTCCAGCGCCCAGGTGGACAGCTTGAACGTGGAGATGTGCTCGACGTTGTGCTCCGCCAGCCGGCGCACCAGCGCGTCATGCTTCTGGAGCAGCTGCTGGTACTTGCGCAGCAGCGGCGTGGGGCCCTCCTCCCCGTCCGCGCGCGGGGGTGTCCGGGGGGGACTCATTTCCCGGCGCGCTCCTTCAGCGCGCGGTTCTCCTGCGCCAGCGCCGTCACGCGGGTGGTGTCCTCGAAGAGGATGACGCTGCCCAGCACCACCGAGTCCGTGACGAGCGGCGTGGCCACCACGGTGGCATGGCCCAGGCCTCCATGGAGGAGCTGGTAGCCCACGTTCTCCTTCCGCACGGAGCGGCCTTCCGACAGCTGCTTGCGCAGCTGCTGCAGCAGGGCGCGCTTGAGGGCGGGGATGCGCAGCGTCCACAACACCTGGCCCACCGCCTCGCGCTCGGTGAGGCCCAGCAGCCGCTCCGCGGCGAGGTTCCAGGTGGTGATACGGCCCTGGCCGTCCAGCACCAGCACCGCCACGGAGAGGGTGCGGATGATGGTGCGCTGGCAGAAGGCGAGCGCGTCCATCTCCTCGGTGCGGTGGGCCAGCTCGCGGTTGGTGGCGTCCAGCTCGGAGTTGGTGGACTGCAGCTCCTCGTTGGTCGTCTCCAGCTCCTCGTTGGTGGACTGGAGCTCCTCGTTCGTCGTCTGCAGCTCCTCGTTGGCGGACTGGAGCTCCTCGTTGGTCGTCTCCAGCTCCTCGTTGGAGGCGCGCAGCTCCTCGTTGGAGGACTGCAGCCGCAGGTTGCTGGACTGCAGCTCCTCGGTGGCGCGCTGGAGGTTCAGCTCCAGGCCGTGCAGGGCGGTGATGTCGTGGGCCACGTAGACGAGGCCCTGCAGCTCGCCCTCGGGGCCTCGCAGGGGGCTGACCTGCACGCGCAGGTGCACCGGGTCCCGCTCCATGGACTCGAAGACGCCGTCGGCGACCTCGCGCTCCGAGCGGCCGCTGCGCACCCGCGCGGTCTGCTCCACCAGCAGGTCCTGTCCCAGGCCGGGCAGCCCCAGCGACGCCAGCTTCTTGCCGACGACGTCCGCCTCCTTGTAGCCCCACAGCCGGGTGGCGGCCCGGTTCCACAGCGTCACCGTGCCTTCCGGTTCCGTGGCGATGAGCGGGCAGGGCTGCGAGTCGAGCACGTCGCGCGGCGGCGAGCGCGCGGGCTCACGCGGGGGCGCGGACGGCTGTGAGGCCAGCGGGGCCGGCTCCAGCAGGTTCATCATCCGCTGCTGCGGGGTGAGGGGCACCTCCTGGCGGAAGTCCTTGCGGTAGATGCGGCGCGGCAAATCCAGCGGCTCGAAGAGGCGCGCGGCGAAGGGGATGAGCTCCGAGCGGCCCAGCACCAGCAGCCCCTCGCGCCGCAGCGCGAAGTGGAAACGGCCCAGCACGCGCTTCTGCAGCTCCGAGTCCAGGTAGATGAAGACGTTGCGGCAGAGGATGAGGTCGATGCGCGAGACGGGCGCGTCCGACACCAGGTTGTTGACGCCGAACACCACCGCGCGGCGAATCTCCTTGCGCACCGCGTAGCCGCCGGGCGCGGGAGTGAACCAGCGGGCGAGCCGCTCCTTGGAGACATTCTCCAGCTGCGCGGTTGAGTAGATGCCGCGGCGCGCGAAGGCGACGGCGGCCTCGTCCACGTCGGTGCCGAAGACCTTCAGCTCGGCGCCGGGGTAGCCAGGGCCCAGGGCCTCCGCGGCGGCGATGGCAATGGAGTAGGCCTCCTCGCCCGTGGCGCAGCCGACGCTCCAGATGCGCAGCTCCTGCTCGGGCCGGCGCCGCTGCGCCAGCTCCCGCAGCACCCGGTCCAATCCCATCCACACCTCCCGGTCCCGGAAGAACGTGGTGAGCTTGATGAGCATGGAGGAGACGAGCGTGCTGACCTCCTGCGGCTCGCGCTCCAGCAGCGCCAGGTAGGCCGCGCGGGTGCGGCAGCGCGTGGCGGCCATGCGCCGCTCGATGCGCCGCTGCAGCGTGGCGCGCTTGTAGTTCCGGAAGTCGAAGTTTCGCGCCTGGCGCACCTTCTCCAGGATGGCTTCGAGCTCGTTGTCGCGCGCGGGGCGGGTCGCCATGTTGCTACCGCTGTAGCGCATGCTCTGGGAGGGCAGCAAGGAAGACAACCCGGGGGGGGGGGATTCGTACATTGCGGGCTGTCGTCATCGAACCCCCTCGTTCCCAGGTCCAATTCCTCCCCAGGCGGTTGGACCCCATGGTGTGGGTAGCTGACATTCCCCCTCTGACGGTCGCGCCCTCTCCAATGTCCTACGCCATCCACATGCATTCCGCGCTGACGTCCATGATGGAGTCCCTCTCCTCCCGGGCCCGCATGTCCGTGCAGCTGCGGCTGGCACGGCTGGCGGAGGCCGCCGAGCACCTGCCGGCGGGAGACCCGCGCTGGGGGCAGCTCGCCCGGCAGGAGGGCGAGGAGCTGCTCTTCTACGCGGACGGCTGCTGCGTGAGGCTGGAGCTGGAGCCCGAGCGGCATCGCCTGGTCGTGCGGGAGATGGGGCGGGTGCTCGTCCGGCTGCCCGGCTCACGTGAGACGTCGGTCCCGGCGCCTGCTGTAAAAGCAACCTTGAACATCACCTGAACATCTTTTCCTAAACACGGGAGAGCGGCCTTCCTGGCAAGGGACTCGTGCGTTGTCGCTAGCGGGGGTTACATCTCGGGTGGGAAATCGTTCCGCGGTGCGAGTATGGGTTGCGGACTTCATTCCGAGAGGACGAAAGCCATGGCGGGAGAGCGAATCCGGGTGGCCATCCTTGAAGACCAGCAGGTCTTCCGGGAGTGCCTGGTAGCGGTGCTGGAAGGGGCGGGCATCGAAGTGGTGGCGAGCTGTGCGCAGACGGCGCCCTTCCTGGCGCGCGTGCGCGAGGCCACACCTGACGTGGCGTTGTTGGACCTGCGGCTGGAGGTGCCGGGCCGAGACGAAGCGGCCAGCGGGCTCACGGCGCTGCAGTGCCTGCATGACTTCTACCCCAACGTGAAGTCGCTGGTGATGTCCGGCAACCAGGAGTCCGAGGTGGTGGAGCAGTGCCTGAACGTGGGCGCGTCCGGCTACCTCTGGAAGCAGACGGTGGGGCTCAACGAGGTGGTGGAGGCAGTCCAGCGGGTGGCGCGCGGTGAGCGCCTGATGCCGGTGGGGCTGTCGTGGTCCTCCCCCTTCCAGGGCTTCCAGCCGCAGCAGGAGCCGGTGTCCTCGGGCGGAGAGCTGGGCAAGCTGACGCTGCGCGAGCGCGAGGTGCTGGGCTACATCGCCGCGGGCGCGGACAACCTGAAGATTGCCGCGTGCCTGGGCATCACCGAGCGCACGGTGAAGGCGCACATCACCAGCATCTACAAGAAGCTGGGCCCGGAGAACCGGACACAGCTGGCCGTGCTGGCCTGCCAGCTGGGCGTGCAGCGACCGGCCACCGTCTAGGCAGGCGCCCCTCTACGCAAGGGGCGTCACGTCAGGCCACCTGGCGGGGGACTCCGAAGAGGTCGGCGCCTCCCGGCACCATGACGAGGCTGACGAGGGCTGGCGCCAGCGTGTTGAGCGGCAGCACGAAGTGGGCGTGGCCTCCGCCAATGACGCCCCCCGGCATGCCGAAGGCGGTGCTGGAGCCCTGGTCCTGTGCGAGCACCGTGCCTCCCGCGTCGCGGAGTGCACGCGCGCCCTCGGTCCCATCCCTGCCCATGCCTGTCATCACCACGCCCAGGCAGCGGTGGCCATACACGCGCGCGGCGGATTGGAAGAGGGGGTCCGCGGCGGGCCGGGTGAAGTGCTGCTTGGAGTCGTCCGAGAGGACGAAGGTGCGCCGCGCGCCCAGCGTCAGGTGCCGGTCCGGCGGGGCCACGTAGAGCGTCCGGGGCCGCGGGCGCTGGCCTTCCTCCGCCCACTGCACGGTCAGCCCCGTGTTCCACTTCAGGATGGAGACGAGCGCGGACGGCCGCGAGCCCAGGTGCAGCACGGCGGCGATGGGGACGGGGAAGTCCAGCGGCAGCGCGGAGACCAGCGTGCGCAGCGCCCCCACGCCCCCATGGGACGCGGCGACGACGACGAAGTCGAAGGCGGGCTCTGGATGGGTCCAGAGCCGGGGCACGGTTGAATCAGAGGGCACCGGGGGCTCCAGACGCGGCCGGAAGACAGGCCGCCGAGGAGATATGTAACGCCTGTGTACGGCGGCGTACATAGCTTCTGCCATCGCCCGGCAGTCGGAGGAGGATGATGGACGCTGGTCACCTCCTGAGCCGCCGGGGCTTCCAACCCCCGGCGTCCCGGCTGCACACCTGACGAGGAACCCCATGGCCTCCGCGCCCCTCAAGCCTACCAACCGCCTGCTCGCGAGCCTTCCCCCGGAAGCGCTCAAGGCGCTGCGCCCGCACCTGGAGCCGGTGGAGCTGCCGCTCCGCGAGGTGCTCTTCAACGTCGACGTCCCCATCGAGCACGTCTACTTCCCCGAGGACGCGGTGGTCTCCATCCTGGGGGTGATGCCGGACGGCACCGCCATCGAGGTGGCCACGGTGGGGCGCGAGGGCATGGTGGGGCTCCCCGTGTTCCTGGGCGTGCAGCGCACGCCCGCGCATGCGCTGGTGCAGGTGCCCGGGCGGGGCCTGCGCGTCAGGGCCCAGGCCTTTCGCGAGCACGTGCAGCGCACGCCGGGCACGCGCAACGCGCTGGACCGCTACACGCAGGCGATGTTCACCCTGGTGGCCCAGGGCGCCGCCTGCAACCGGCTTCACTCGATTGAAGAGCGCTGCGCGCGCTGGCTGTTGATGACGCAGGACCGGGTGGGGGCCGACGGCTTCCCGCTCACCCAGCAGTTCCTGTCGCAGATGCTGGGCGTGCGCCGCGCGGGCGTGTCCGAGGTGGCGTCCGAGCTGCAGCGCGAGGGGCTGCTGAAGTACCAGCGCGGGTATGTCTCCATCCAGGACCGGGCCGGCCTGGAGGCCGCCTCGTGCGAGTGCTACGGCGTCATCCGCAGCGAGTTCTCACGGCTGCTGGAAGGTCAGGAGTCCCCGAGTCCGTTGACCGGTGTGTCGCCCCGCTTCGAGGAGAAGGGGCAGTCGACGGCGAAGGACGGCACGCCGCGTCCGAGGCGGAAGCCGGGCTCGCGCGCCCGCTCCAAGCGCGACTGACGCAAGGGCGCGCGGCGCCGCTGAGGGTTGCGGCTTCCGGGGAGGTGCCGGCGCGTGGCGCCACCGCCTGGACTGTCCCGCGGGGCATTCGACCGGAGGCCAATATCGGCGCCCCGAGGCGGGTGCCATTGTGGAGTCAGTCCCGGTGCCCGCCGCGAGCTTCATGTCCTCCCCCACGGCGGGACACCCGGGGCTTCCACGACGTCCCCCCAGGCGGGCCGGGGCAGGCCATCCACGGGCTGCCCCGGTCCGTGTCACCTGACTACAGGCCCAGGGCCTGTGACTCGGGCTGCGTCTCCCAGCGGGAGGCGCCCAGGTGCTGGAGGAACCACAGGCCCGCCAGCTCCACCATCTGCGTCTGCGTGCCGGGCTCCTCGAAGCGGTGCGTGGCGCCGGGGATGATTTCCAGGCGCTTCTCCGTGCTCAGCGCGGCGAAGGTGCGGCGGTGCGGCTCCAGCGCGGACGTGTCCTGGCCTCCGACGATGAGCAGCGTGGGAGCGCGCACGCGCGCCAGCACCGTGCTCGACATGGCCACCCGGCCGCCCCGGCACACCACCGCGTCCACGTACTCGGGGCGCAGCGCCGCGGCCGCCAGCGC
>JBKGHK010000434.1:0-8729 GCA_046520375.1 Pyxidicoccus sp. 3LFB2 | reverse complement strand
GCGCCGATGATGTCCATGGCGCGCTTGGCCTCGGCGGCCGTCTCGAAGCGCAGCTCCACCTTGCCTCCGGCCGACAGCCCCGCGCGGACAGCCCCTGTGCCCCCCTTCGGGCCCTTCCCACCGTCCGCACCCTTCTCGCCGTCCGCGCCCTTCCCACCGTCCGCGCCCTTCCCGCCGTCCGGGGCGCCGGTCTGCTGCACGCCGCCATCGACCGGCTGGGCCCCCAGCGAGGCCATGAGGCCCGCGCTGATCTCCCCGTCGACCGAGACGACGTAGGGCTTCTTGTTCTTCAGCTCCAGGGTGCCGTTGGGGCCTTCGCGCACCAGGCTCTTGTCGTCCTTGTCGAACGCCTCTCCCTTGGCATTCTTGTTCTGGGCCAGCGGAACCCAGTCGCGCTCGCGCGTCACCTCCACCTTGCCCTTGATGCCCAGCTCGATGAACTTGAACGAGCCCTTGCCGCCGGCGCCCAGGGTGAACTTGTCGTTCGGCCCCAGCTTGTCGATGGCGGAGCGGTACTCCGCCGCCGTGGCCGCGGCCTTCGCCAGCTCCGGCGCCTGGGCCGCCGCGTCGCCCGAGCCGTGCAGCAGCCCGGACGCCACGTCCAGCGCGTCGCCCGGGTCGGGGATGGGCTTGAGGTTGGGGATGGGCAGGTCCTTGCCCGGGATGATGGCGTTGGCGATGTCCGCGGTGCCCGGCACGTCCGGGACGACGCTGTTGACGTCGTCCACCCGGTCGCCCGCGAAGTGGAGCGCGTCGCCCAGCACGTCCGCCGCCGGGTTGGCCTTGTCGGCCACCTTCTCGACGAAGCCGGGGCGGCCGTTGACGCCCTCGTTGATGGCCTTGGCGATTTCCTTCTGCGCCTCCGGGTTGCGGTCCTGCGCCTTCAGCTCGTTGGACAGCATGCCGAAGAACCGGGCCTTGGCCTGCGTCTGCTCCGGCGTCTCGCCCTCCTCGATGACATTGCGCGCGGCGCCCGCGAACTGGTCTCCATCGTCGATGTCGAGGTGGTCGTCCTTCATCTTCCGCGAGAACGCGCGGGGAATCGCGGCGCCGCCATCCGCCCCCGCGCCGGCCAGCTCCGTCGCCCGGGCCAGGTCGCTCAGGGTGCCCTGCAGGTCTCCCGAGCCCATGCGGTCGTCGTCGCGGTTGACGGCCTCGCTCATCCGCTCCACCTGCGGCGCGGCGCTCTGGGCCAGCAGGCGCCGGTAGCCCGGGTCCTTGTTCGTCTCCATCAGCCGGCGCAGCTCGGCGGCGCCCTCGCGGCCTCCGCGGTCCGTCTCGCGCTGCAGCGACTGGAGGTCCCTGGCCACCGCCTGCTTCGGGTCCGCCACTGACGTGAAGCCGAGCCGGGCCTGCTGGTCCTTCTTGGACAGGCGCGCCGCGTCCACCGCGTCGTGGATGCGGTCGAGGCCCTCAAAGGGCGCCCTCTTCCCGGCCAGGCCCGCCTGGGCATTGGCGTCATGGCTCTTGCGGATGGCCTGGTTCGCGGTGTCGAGCGCCTTCTGCTCGGCCTTCGCCGCGACGTCCGTCAGGGCCTTGGCGTCCTTCTCGGCCTTCCCCGCCTCACCGGACTCCTGCGTCAGCTGCTTCGCCACCTCCGGGCGGCTGCCGCCGGGCGCCTTGTCCATCCGGTCCGCCAGCCGGTCCGCCTGGGCACGCTCACGGGCCGCCTTCGCCTGGGCCTCCGCGGCCGCCTTCGCGGCGGCTTCCGCGGCCTTGCGCGCTGCCTCCGCCGCCCTGCGCGCCGCCTCCGCCTGCCGCTGAGCCTCGAGGGCCGCGGCGGAGCTGCCACCGCCCACACCACGCGTCGAACCCGTCATTGCGAACCACCTCCTCAGAAGAGTGACGGCAGACTGCAATTCGGGATCTTTTTCGTTACGCAGTGAACCTGGCAAATCCGCGAAAAGATGGGTATTCGTAGACACACACTGAAGTCCAGCGTGACCCAGTGAGCCCGAAAGCCCCCCAAATGACAGCCCATCCCAGACGACCCGCTCGGGTCATTCAGTGCCTGTTCTCCTCCCTGGCAACAGCGTTGACCGTTGCGCTGCTGGCCCTCCCCTCCGGCAGTGCGCACGCCCAGCCGACCTTCACAATCTTCCCCTCCACCAGCACGCCCGCCGTCGCCTCGGTGAACAACGACTTCACCGCCGTGGAGCTGGGCGTGAAGTTCAAGGCCGACGTGGATGGCGACATCATCGGCCTGCGCTTCTACAAGGGCGCGGCCAACACCGGCACCCACGTGGGCCACCTGTGGAGCGCCACCGGGCAGCTGCTGGCCACCGCCACCTTCGTCAACGAGACGGCCTCGGGCTGGCAGCAGGTGACGCTGTCCACGCCGGTGCCCGTCACCGCCGGCACCACCTACGTGGCCTCGTACCACGCGCCGGGTGGCGCCTATGCCTTCACCAGCAGCGGGCTGGTGGCGGGCGCGGATGCGCCGCCGCTGCATGCGCTGCCGGGCCCCACCAGCGGGGGCAACGGCGTCTTCACGTACGGCCCCTCGGGCACCTTCCCCGCGAACAGCTTCGGCAACTCCAACTACTGGGTGGACGTCGTCTTCCGGCCCGCCGCGCCCGTCAGCATCTGGCCGGCCACCGCCACGCCGGCCGTCGCCTCGGTGACAAATGACTTCCAGGCGCTCGAGCTGGGCGTGAAGTTCAGGGCGGGCGTGAGCGGCAACGTGCTGGGCATCCGCTTCTACAAGGGCACCGGCAACACCGGCACGCACACCGGTCACCTGTGGAGCGGCACGGGCCAGCTGCTGGCCAGTGCCACCTTCGTCAACGAGACGGCCTCCGGCTGGCAGCAGGTGCTGTTCTCCAGCCCCGTGGCCATCGCCGCCGACACGACCTACGTCGCCTCGTACCACGCGCCCAACGGCGCCTATGCCTTCGACAACGCCGGCCTCGCCAACGGCGTGGCCAGCCCGCCGCTGTACGCGCTGGCCGGCACCGCCAACGGCGGCAACGGCGTCTTCACGTACGGCCCCTCGGGCACCTTCCCCGCGAACAGCTTCGGCAACTCCAACTACTGGGTGGACGTCGTCTTCCAGGCCACGGGCGCGCCTCCGCCGCCGCCTCCTCCGACGGGCAACGCGTTCACCCTCTTCCCCACGAGCGCCACGCCGGGCACCGCCACGGCCAGCGACACCGGCGCCATCGAGCTGGGCGTGAAGTTCCGCGCGGACGTGGATGGCAAGGTGAAGGGCATCCGCTTCTACAAGGGCGTGGGCAACGCCGGCACCCACGTGGGCAACCTGTGGAGCGCCACGGGCCAGCTGCTGGCCACCGCCACCTTCCAGAACGAGAGCATCTCCGGCTGGCAGCAGGTGCTGTTCTCCAGCCCGGTGTCCATCACCGCCAACACCACCTATGTCGCCTCGTACTTCGCGCCGCTCGGTGGCTACTCGTTCGACCTGAACGCCCTCGCCAACGGCGTGGATGCGCCGCCCCTGCACGCGCTGCCCGGCACCACCAGCGGCGGCAACGGCGTCTTCAGCTATGGCGCGCTGTCCTCCTTCCCCGCCAGCAGCCACCAGAACGCCAACTACTGGGTGGACGTCCTCTTCGAGAGCAACGGCCCGCCGCCCCGTCCGGGCGTCACCGGCTCCGGCCCCGTGCTGGTGGCCACCGACCCGGCCAACCACTTCACCGACTACCTGAAGGAAATCCTCAAGGCCGAGGGCGTCACCACCTTCGCCGCCACCGACGCCGGCAACATCGGCGCCACGGTGTCGCTCAATGACTACAAGGTGCTCATCCTCGGCGAGGCGACGCTGAGCGCGGCCCAGGTGACGCTCGTCACCAACTGGGTGAACGCGGGCGGCAGCCTCATCGCCATGCGCCCCGCGGCCAACCTGAACGCGCTGCTGGGCCTCAACCCGTCCACGGGCACGCTGGACGAGGGCTACCTCCTGCTCGACACCACCCAGGCGCCGGGCGCGGGGCTCACCTCGGAGACGATGCAGTACCACGGCACCGCGGACCTCCACACGCTCGTGGCCGGCACGCGCGCCGTCGCCACGCTGTACTCCACCGCCACCACGCCCACGACCTACGCGGCCGTCACCCTGCGCACGGTGGGCAGCGGCACGGCCATCGCCTTCGCGTATGACCTGGCGAAGTCCGTCATCTACACGCGTCAGGGCAACCCGGCCTGGCAGGGGCAGAACCGCGACGGCTCCAACATCGGCCCCGCCGCGCGCTCCAACGACATGTTCTACGGCAACGCGTCCTTCGACCCGAAGCCGGACTGGGTGAACCTGGGCAAGGTGCAGATTCCCCAGGCGGACGAGCAGCAGCGGCTGCTCGCCAACATGCTCCACCTGACGAGCACCGTCCCGCTGCCGCGCCTCTGGTACTTCCCCAGCGCGAAGAAGGCGGTGGTGGTGATGACGGGCGACGGGCACCCGGGCGGCGCCATCGTGCAGCGCTGGCAGAACTACCTGACGGCCAGCCCCGCCGGCTGCAACGTGGCCGACTGGCAGTGCATCCGCGGCACCGTCTACGACTTCGTCGGCGGGCTGACGGCCACCCAGGCCGCGAGCTACGAGGCCCAGGGCTTCGAGTACGCACTCCACGTCAACACCGGCTGCGCCGACTACACGTCCACCTCGCTGGACCCGAACTTCTTCACGCCGCAGCTCGCGAACTTCGTGTCGGCCTACCCGGGCGTCCCCGCTCCCTCCACCAACCGCACGCACTGCATCGTGTTCAGCGACTGGGCCACGCAGCCCAAGGTGTCGCTGCGCCACGGCATCCGGCTGGACACCAACTACTACTACTGGCCGGACTACTGGGTGCAGGACCGTCCGGGCCTGTTCACCGGCTCGGGCCTGGCCATGCGCTTCGCGGACGTGGACGGCACGCCCATCGACGTCTACCAGCTCGCCACGCAGATGACGGACGAGTCGGGCCAGACGTACCCGCTGCACATCGACACGCTGCTGGCCAACGCGCTCGGGCCCAAGGGCTACTACGGCGCCTTCAACGCCAACATGCACGTGGACTCGGACCCGTCGGCGGGCGCCTCGGGCTCGGCGGCCATCATCGCCTCGGCCCGGCGCGAGGGCGTGTCCGTCATCACCGCCCGGCAGCTCCTCGCCTGGCTCGACGCGCGCGAGGCCACCAGCATGTCCTCCGTCGCCTTCACCGGCACGGCGCTCACCTTCACCGTGGCCACCCCGGCGCGCAACCTGTCGCTGATGGTGCCCACGCGCACCGCCACCGGCCGTACGCTCGTCTCCGTCAGCCGCAACGGCTCGCCGGTGACGACGGTGCCGCAGACCATCAAGGGCGTGGGCTTCGCGTTCATCAACGGCGCGCAGGCCGGCACCTACACGGCCACGTACAACTGAGTCGCGCCGCACCCGGTTCCACGGGGTGAGCAGGGCGGTCCGCACGCGGTGTCCTCGCGTCGGGCCGCCCTGTTTTTTCACGCGGAGCGTGTGGCGCGGAGCCCCCCGGCCTGGGAGGCGACGTGGTGGGTGGCCTGTGCGCCGGGGTGCGTCTTGCGTTTGGTTGCCCGGGGGCCCTAAGACGCGCCCCGGCCCGCTCCCCCGCTGGGCCCGTCCAAAGGAAACACACCCCATGCTCAAGAAGATTCTGGGTGGCCTCGCCGCCGCCATCCTGGTGCTGGTGGCCTTCATCGCCACGCGTCCCGGCGACTTCGTCATCCAGCGCAGCGCCACCCTGCCGGTGCCGGCCGATGCCGCCTTCGCCGTGGTGAATGACCTGCACCGGTGGGAGGAGTGGTCGCCGTGGGCGAAGCTGGACCCGCAGCAGAAGACCACGTACTCCGGCGCCGAGTCGGGCACGGGCGCCGTCTCCGCCTGGGCCGGGAGCGACCAGGTCGGCGAAGGCCGGATGACGATTGAGGAGAGCAAGGCCAACGAGCTCGTCCGCATCAAGCTCGAGTTCATCAAGCCCTTCGCGGCCACCAACGTCACCACCTTCGCCTTCAAGCCCACCGAGGGCGGCACCGAGGTGACCTGGGCGATGACGGGCACCCGCGACTTCATGACCAAGGCCGTCTGCCTCGTCATGGACATGGACAAGATGGTGGGCGCGGACTTCGAGAAGGGGCTGGCCAGCATGAAGACGGCCGCCGAGACCGAGGCGAAGAAGCGCGCCGAGGCCGAGGCCGCCAGCCGCGCCAAGGACCAGTTCCTCGCCATGCTGGGCCATGAGCTGCGCAACCCGCTGTCCGCCATCACCAGCGGAGTGAAGGTGCTTTCGATTGCCCGCGACGACGTGCGGCGCGAGCGCACCCGGGCCCTGGTGGAGCGGCAGGCCTTCCACCTGGCCCGGCTGGTGGATGACCTGCTCGACGTGGCCCGCGTCAGCAGCGGCCGCATCACCCTGCAGAAGGGCCCCATGGACCTGGCCGAGTGCGTGCGCCGCGCCATGGTGGCCCTCGAGTCCTCCGGTCGGACGCAGGCGCATCCGATTGACGTGGAGGTGGAGGAGACGTGGCTGGAGGGAGACGAGAGCCGCCTGGTCCAGGTCGTCACCAACCTCGTGTCCAACGCGCTCAAGTACACGCCCGAGGGGGGCCGCATCCGCGTGCGCACGCGGGTGGAGGGCGACGACGTGGTGCTGGAGGTCTCCGACACGGGCGTGGGCCTGCCGCCCGAGGTGCTGCCGCGCGTCTTCGAGCTGTTCTTCCAGGCGGACCGCTCCCTGGACCGCTCGCAGGGAGGGCTCGGCGTGGGCCTCACGCTGGTGAAGCGGCTGGTGGAGCTGCACGGGGGCACCATCCAGGCGCACAGCGAAGGCGCGTCCCGGGGTAGCACCTTCACGGTGCGCCTGCCGCGCGGCGCGGCGAGGGGCGCGCCCCGGCCCGAGGTCGCAGAGGTGCCTCCGGGGATGGGGCGCCGGCTGTTGCTGGTGGAGGACCACGCCGACAGCCGCCTCCTGGTGCGTCAGCTGCTGGAGGCGGATGGCCACACCGTCTTCGAGGCCGAGGACGGCCTGACGGGGCTGGCGAAGGCGCGTGAGGTGCGCCCCGAGGTCGTGCTGCTGGACATCGGGCTGCCGGGGATGGACGGCTACGGGGTGGCCCGGGCGCTGCGCGCCACGGAGGAGGGGCGGGGGCTGCTGCTCATCGCCCTGACGGGCTACGGGCTCCAGGAGGACCGCGCTCGCGCCCTGGCGGCCGGCTTCGATGAGCACCTGGTGAAGCCCGTGGACATCGTCCGGCTGCGCGAGGTGCTGGCGCTGCGAGAGGCGCGGGTGGACGCGGCTTCGTAGGCCTCACGGCGGCGGCGGCGCGAGCGCGCGGAAGCCCTCCGCGATGGCGAGGCCGATGTTGGTCAGCAGGTCCTGCCGCGCGTTGACGACGTAGAGGTGCGGGGTGAGGGCCCAGACCTCGCGCAGCACCTTGCGGGGCGCGGGTGGGGGCTGGGTGCTCAGCTCGGCCTGGAGCAGCGGCAGCACCTTGTCGGACAGGCGCAGCGCGGTGTCCATGACGAAGATGGCCAGGTGCGGACGCAGCGCTCGCACGCGCCGGAAGAAGGCGCCCACCTCATCGGGCGCGAGGTGCTTGGGCGGCGAGGACTTCATCTCCAGGTACAGCAGGCGGCCCTCGGCGGCGGCCACCACGTCCAGGTCTCCGCCCACCTCGGGCGCGTGGAACTTCACCCCGGCGGCCACGTCGAAGCCGAAGCGTCCGCTCAGCTCGCGCGCCACGTACCACTCCAGCGTGCCGCCGAAGCTGGCGGCGGGGTGGAGCAGCCGGTAGCGCCCGTCCTCCTCGCGCGCGGCGAGCCCCAGGGATACCAGGTCCCCGGCGAACGTCTCGGCCTGCGACTCCTCCAGGTACTTCGTGGCCTCGGCGGGAAGGAAGCTGCCGCGCCGGAGAATCGCGCCGCGCAGGAAGAGGCGGAACGCGTAGTGGCCGAGCCGCTCCGCCAGCCGCTCCACCTGCTCCGGTGGCAGGTCCGCGGGGAAGGGCAGGTCCAGCGGGGCCACGGAGGGCTGGAAGCCCCGGCGCACCAGCATGGCGAGCGCCTCGCTCCCGGGGGCCAGCAGCCGGCGGGGCAGGGGCGGGGCCTCGGCCGCGCTCAGCTCCAGGTCTCTCGCCGTGGGAAGGTCCTTCATTCCCCAATTCTAGCCCGTCCCGAACGCGCGCGCAGTCCGGGGGCCCTGGAGGCGCCCGCCTCCGTAATCATCCGCCGCAGCCACTGGTGGCCCGCGTCGTGCTGCATGCGCTCGTGCCACAGCTGGCTGACGGTGAAGCCCGCCACCTCCAGCGGCGCGCGCAGCAGCTCCAGCCCGAAGGCCGGGGCCAGCAGCTGTGCCACGCGCTCGGGCGCCATGAGGAGCAGGTCCGTGGAGGCCACCACGAAGGGCGCCAGGAAGAAGTGGGGGACGGCCACCACCACGCGCCGGCTCTTGCCCAGGCGGGCGAGCGTCTCGTCGACGAGGCTGCCGGTGCCGCCCCAGGGGGCCACGCTGACGTGGCCGTGCTCCAGGTAGCGCGTCAGGGTGAGCCGCCCGCCTGTCACGGGATGCCCGCGCCGGGCCACGCACACGAAGCGCTCGCGGAACAGGGCCTGGACGCGGAAGGCGGCGGGCACGTCTCCGAAGATGCCGAGCGCCACGTCGAGCCCGCCACGCTCCAGGTCCGCCAGCGTGCTCTCGTTGGGGGGGCCGCATGCGCAGCTGATGCCGGGGGGCGTCGCGGGTGAGCTCGCACACCAGCGGCGGCAGCGCCACCATTCCCGG
>JBKGHK010000433.1:0-8761 GCA_046520375.1 Pyxidicoccus sp. 3LFB2 | reverse complement strand
GCCGCGCGTGCCTGGCTCCAGCGGTTGAGCCCTGCGGGTGTGCGTCCCGGGCGCAGCGGAGGGCGCCTCGCTGCCTCGCGTGCCTGGTTCCATCGGATGCGTCCGGGTGCCGCGCATCCTGAGCGTCACAGGGGACGCCTCGCCGCCGCGCGTGCCTGGTTCCATCGGCTGCGCCCTGCCGCCGAGCGCCCCGGGTTCCACGCGGAGCAGCCATCTACCGCGCTTCCCGCGTCCACCGGGGAACAACCCTCCACGGCGCGTCCCTGGTTCCTTGGGCTGCGCCTCGCCGCACCGCTGGCGGTGGCCCTGGGGCTCGCCACGGTGGTGCTGCTCCGCGAGCCCGCCGACGGTGTTCGCGTGAAGGGCGGTCCCTTCGTGTCACTGGTGCGGCAGCGGGACGGCGCGGTGGACGCGCCCGTGCGCCCCGGAGACGTGGTGACGCTCTCCGTGCACGCGGCGCCCCACCGGTATGCCCTCGTGCTCGTCACTGACGTATCGGGAGCGGTGTCCCCCCTCTGGCCCGCTCGCGGAGACCGGAGCGGAGACCCGGCCACGCTCTCGGCGACGCCCACCTTCGTCGTCACCCCCGGCAGCTTCACGCTCGACGCGTACTTCTCCGACGCGCCTCTCTCCCTTCGCAACGTCCGGGACGCCGTCGCCAGCGCGGCCTCCGCGTGCGTGGCCCGGCGCCTGCCTCCGGACTGCCAGCCTCCCTCCACCGTGGAGGGGGCGGCGCGGCACCACCGTCTCTCCGTCTCCGTGAGCTCCGAGCCATGATGTTCGTCACGCTGCTGACCGCCGCGCTGCTGTCCCAGGCCCCCCAGGCCGCGGAGCCTCTCCCCAGGCGCTACGCGCTGCTGGTGGGCGCCAACGAGGGCTCGCGGCGGACGAGCCCCTGCGCTTCGCGGACTCGGATGCACGCCGCATGTTCGGCCTGTTCCGCGACGCGGGAGGGCTGCTGCCCGATGACGCCCAGCTCATCGTCGGGGCGAATGCCGGAAGGGTGAGGGCCGCGCTGGACGTGCTGCGCGCTCGCATGGCCCGGGAGGCCGGCCCCGCGGACCAGCTCCTGGTCTACGTGTCGAGCCACGCGGACGGAGACGCGTTGCACCTGTCCGGCAGCCAGCTCCCGGTGAAGGAGTTGGTGCAGTTCATGGAGCAGTCCCCCGTGGGCGTGGCGGTGATGTTCATCGACTCATGCCGCTCGGGGCGGGCCACCCGGGTGAAGGGGCTTCAGCCCGTGGAGGAGCGCGTCGTGCAGTGGTCCGCGCCCGCCATCCAGGGCCGCGTCATCGTCACCTCGTCGAGCGCCGACGAGCTGTCCCAGGAGTCCGACGACATCCAGGGCTCCTTCTTCACCCACCACCTGCTGGCGGGGCTGCGCGGCGCGGGAGACGTGTCGCGCGACGGACGCGTCACCCTCCAGGAGGCCTACTCGTATGCGTATGGGCGCACCGTGGAGTCCACGCTCCTCACGCGCGCCGGCAGCCAGCATCCGGCCTTCCTCTTTGACTTGAAGGGGCAGGGCGAGCTGGTGCTCACCGCGCCCGTCTCCGCGTCCAGCCGGCTGGTCATCACCGTGCCCGAGCCCGGGGAGTGGGTGGTGGCCTCGGAGGAGGGCGGCGTGGTGCTGGGCGTCTTCTCCAAGGGCAACGGCCCGGTGATGCTCGCGGTGCCTCCGGGCGGCTACCGCCTGCGCGTCCGGCGCGACGAGGCGTGGCTGGAGACCCGCGTCACCGTGCCCGTGCGCGGGGTGATGACGGTGGACGCGCCGGTGCTCCGCCAGGGCACGCTCATCGCCATGCGCGAGAAGGGGCCACGGCCGTGGCGCGGCAGCCTGCACCTGGGCGTCAACTTCGCGAATGGGACGGGCGCCCACATCTCCTCGGCCCTGGGCGCGCAGGCGCTGGCCGTCCTGCGCGGCCCCTCCGAGTCGGGCTTCTTCAATGCCTTCTCCGCGACGGCGGCGTGGCGTGGCAGTGACTCCCTGCGACGCCAGGGCTTCCGGCAGCGCGAGTGGGAGCTGCGGCTGGGGCTGGGGCATCGCCTCGGTGGACAGGAGGGGGCCTTCGTCTTCGGACCGGAGGTCGGCGCCATGCTCCTCGAACAGCAGGCCGAGGGGGGCACTGCCTCGGGCTTCACGCTCTACGGCGGCGTGGGGGCCTCGGTCTGGCTCACGTTGGGGCGGATGTCGGTCGTGCTCACCGGCACGTTGGGGGGCGCGGGCATTCCGGAAGAGGCGGGCACGCGGCTCGCCCTGCGCATCGGCGGCGGCGCGGGCCTGGGCTGGAACTTTTAAGGCATCCGGGTTCCCAGCCGGAGCGGCTCGCGTGTCCAACGCATGCACGCTGCTTCCCCGCCGCCTGGAGCCCTGATGTCACGCCTCTCCCTGTTCCGCCGCCGCCCCTTCCGCCACCTCGTCCCCTGGAGCCTCCTGTCGCTCCTCGGCTGTGGAGGTCTGTCGAATGGGGACTTGCCGCCGTCCGACGCGCTCGTCCTGGACATCAACGGTGAGCGGAGCGTGGACCATGTCCGGGACTCGCTCCTCGTCACCGTGCAGGCCACCGGCGCGTCGCCCGACAAGGTGGAGCTCATTCACGAGGGCCAGGTGCTCGCCACCCTCATCCCTCCCTTCCAGTACACCTGGGTGACCGTCGACAAGAAGGAGGGCCGCTACCAGCTCAGCGCTCGCACCGAGTGGAAGGGAGCGACGTTCTCCAGCAAGCCCCACACCGTCTTCGTGGACCGCACGCCCCCACGGGTCGAGCAGATGTTGCCGGTCGGGGACAACGTGTCCGTGAAGGAGAGCCGGGAGCTCCGCATCACCTTCTCCGAGCCGATGCTGGAGTCGAGCCTGCGGGACGACCAGGTCAAGATCGGGGAGTACGCCTACACCAAGGGCACCCTTTCAGAGGATGGCCGGGTGCTGGTAGTGCCCAACAACTACAGCGGCCTCGGGAAGGATGAGGCCACCCTGAACCTGGAAGGTCCGACCGACCTCGCGGGCAACGCCCTGTTCCAGGCAGGTGGGCAGACCACGCTCAGCTGGTCGTGGTCCCGGCCCAAGTTCTGGGTGGATTCGGCCAGCGAGGACCCCAACGTCAGCTACACCGTGACGGACGGTGTCTCGCTGGCGCTCGGGGCGGACGGGAACCCCCTGGTCGCCTACAGCGCCAGACGCACTGTGTATGACGGGCCCCTCATCGAGGGTGAGCGGCTCATGGTGAAGCGCTGGAGCGGTTCAGGATGGACGCTGGTCGGCACGACGGTGCCAGCCGTGCCTCCTGCGCCCACCTTGACGGTGCGCAACCCGCGGATGGTGTTGGGCACGGACAGCAACCCCGTGGTGGCCTTCATCCAGGGGGGCGAGGGTGACGCGCAGGACTCGCTCCAGGTCGTTCGTTGGGACGGGGCCGACTGGAAGCCCCTGGGCGCGCGGGTGACGGCCCCCGAGGTGACGAAGGTGCATGGCGCCGCGCTGGCCATGGACCGCGATGGGCGCCCCGTGGTGGCGTGGAGTGCCGCCGATGGCATCCATGTCGCCCGCTGGGAAGCGGACCGTTGGGCCGACGTCGGCGGACTCCAGCGGGCGACGCTCGTGGGGGAGGGGAGCCTCGCCGCGGAAGCGCCCGCGCTGGCCGTCGATGCGGACAATCACCTCGTGGTGGCCTGGACCGAGTCCGAGAGAACGGCCGCAGCCGACCTCTACGTGCGCCGGTGGAATGGCACCACGTGGGAGTCGTTGGGCGGGAAGGTCGAGCCAGCCCACACACAGGACCTGACCGCGCGCTTCCCGACCCTCCTCATCACGAACAACCAGCCCTCGGTGGTCTGGAGCATGCGGCACCCGTCCTACTCCTCGGAGAAGACGCCCGTCTTCGGCGCCACCTGGTCCGGAACGAGCTGGGGGATTGGTGTCGTGCCGTCCTCGATGGCCCTCAAGGAAGACAGGGGGACGGCGGTCGCACTCGATGACAAGGGCCGCGTGCTGTACGCATGGAATGGCAGCTACGAATGGACTGGCACCGGTTTCCAGGGTGGCATCCGTGTGTCCTGGCACGAGTCCGAGCACGGCGCCTACTCGGACGCGCTGGGCTTCAGGGGAAGCGACGGGCCGCTGTCCCTGGTGGTGGATGCACGCAACCAACCCATGATGGCCTGGAGGGAGTCCGGGATCGCCTACGTCAGCTGGAAGAACGAATGAGCTGACGTGCGGCTCGGGGCCGTGACCGGGTGCGCGGTCACGGCCCCTGGAGGTTCAGCGGCTCACTGCGCGAAGAGGCCCAGGAACAGGTCCTTGCCACCCGCGCCCGTCTGGCCGGGCAGCGTGCCCAGGGTGCCGCCGACGAGGTACACGCCGCTGCCCGTCCGCGTGGCCACGCCCAGCGCCACCTCGTCCGCCGAGGAGCCCAGGTGCTGCGTCCAGCCCCGGGTGCCATCGCTGGCATACCGCACGAGGTAGCCGTCGTAGCCGCCCGCGTAGCCAGGGGCGAGCGCGCCGGTGCTCGCACCCGCCAGGTACACGGTGCCGGTGGAGTCGGTGGCCACGCCGTAGCCGGACTCCTCGGCGGCGGTGCCGAGCTGACGGGCCCACTCGAGCACGCCCGCGCTCGTCCAGCGCGACACGAAGGCATCCGAGCCGCCCTGGTTCGTATACGCCAGCGCGCCGGTGGTGGAGCCGCCGACAATGATTGCGCCCGTGCCGTCCACCTCCACGTCCTGGGCCACGTCATGGCCGGGGCTGCCCCACTGGCGCACCCACGTCAGCGTGCCCTGCGCGCTGTACTTCGCGACGAAGACGTCCTGGCCGCCGCTGCTGCTGGCGCCCTGCAGCGCGCCGCCGGTGACGCCCGTCACGTAGACGTTGCCGCTGGAGTCCGCGGCCACGCCATACGCCAGGTCGTCCGAGGCCGTGCCCAGCATGCGCACCCACAAGAGCGCTCCCGCGGCGCTGTACTTCGCCACGAAGGCGTCCTTCAGGCCCGCATTGGTGGCCTGGAGCGAGCCCGCCGTGTAGCCCGCGACGAGGAAGTCCGTGCCGTCCGTGGCCACCGCGCGCACCGAGTCCTCGGCGGCCGTGCCCAGCATCCGCACCCACTCGCGCGTGCCGAGGGTGTTGTACTTCGCGACGAAGCCGTCGAACGTCCCACCGGCAAACGGCTCGGCGGCGACGCTGCCGCTGGCATGGCCGCCCATGACGACGGCCGAGGCCGTGGCCGCCACACCGAAGGCCTGCTCATCCCCCGCGGCGCCCAGCTGCCGGCCCCAGTCACGGTCTCCCGCCGCGTTGTAGTGCCGCACCACCGCGTCGCGCCCGCCCTGGTTGTCGTAGTCGAACGCGCCCATCGAGTAGCCCACCGCGTACGCGCCGCCATTCGGGTCCGCCGTCACCGCGTAGCCGTACTCATCCGCGGCGGTGCCCATCTGCCGCTGCCAGAGCAGCTCCCCGCCCGTGGGCGGCGGAGGCGTGGAGGTGCAGCGCTCCACGGCGCCCTTGTCCGGCGCACCGCCGCAGAAGGACGCCGCCGTGTTGTTCATCGCGGTGTCCACGGCGGGGGAGGTCGACAGGAGCGTCAGGTCGCCCGCCGCCTCCTGGGTGAAGGCCGCCGGAGCCACCGTGCTGGTCGGGTCTCTCAGCGCCAGGCCGCCGACGGCGCACGCGCCGCCACGCCACGCGTTCAGGTCCTTCTCGCCCTGCTGGAAGTCGCAGGTGAAGTGCGCGGCGGAGCCGTCCGCGTGGGAGTAGAGATTCCCGTCCGACTCGAAGTCCACGAGGTAGTCGCCATCCGTGACGAGCCAGCGCGAGCCGGGCGCGGACAGCGAGACGATGTTGTTCCAGAAGTCCAGGTTGCGCACCGTCCACCCGGCGCTGGAGATGAGCACCGCGGTGCGACCCGCCTGGGAGAAGGTGTTGTGGAAGAAGTCGCCGCCAGTGAGCTTCTGCACGTAGAGCGCCGTGCCGGAGGTGCCGTTGGTGCCGCAGCCCTTCTCACCCGTGTAGAGGTGGTGGAAGCGCGTGCGGGCGATGACGACGTTGGCCACCGGGTCCGTGGCGCTGTTGCCCAGGCCCAGGCCCATGCACGAGTCGAAAATCTCGGAGTCCTCCACCCGCATGCCCTGCGCGCTGAAGTGGAAGATGGCGGCCCCGCCGCCGTTGAGCGTGCCATTGGCCTGACGCGCGGCGCGGAAGCCGTGGTAGCGCTCGCGGCGCAGGGTGATGAAGTCACAGTCCTTGATGTCCGTGGCCTCCTCCACGGCACCCTGGTGGGCGGGGCTGGTGAACATGTCGTTGTCCTCCAGCGTGATGTCCACGGGCCGCGCCCCGGCGGTGTAGCCGTACTGGGGCCCCGCGCACTGCAGGCCGTCGCCGGTGTTGTCGTGAATGACGTTGCCCTTCACCAGCACGGAGTGCGAGTCGGACAGGACGACGATGGCGTGCCCGTCATCGCGCTGGCGGCAGTAGCGGCGCAGGACGTTGGACGCGTCGTACTCGGGCTTGCAGAAGCTGCCGGCGGAGCAGTCCGTGTGCGTGGTGCAGGCCACGCCCCGGGCACTGCCGGCGGTGTGCTCGAAGGTGTTGCGAATCTCGTTGCCCTGGATGAGGACGTGCTGGGCCTTTACGTTGAGCGCGTCCAGCGAGGCATCACGCACGAGGCTGTTGCGCAGCGTCAGGTGGTCCGAGCGGAAGAGGACGGGGTGCACCCGCGCATGGCGGCCGTCCAGCTCCAGGCCGTCCAGAATCCAGTAGCGCCGGTTGAGGTGGAAGATGGGCGAGGCGCCGTTGCTCTTCAGCACGGGCCTCGACTCACCCGGCGCGCCGCGCAGGGTGATGGGCGCGGTGGCGGTGCCGTCCAGGGCGGAGGCGGACGCGAGGTCCACCTGCGTCGCATCATAGGTGCCCGCGTGGATGTAGATGGTGGAGCCGGGGAGCAGCCCGCGCACCGAGCGCGCGACGGTCCGCCAGGGCCTCGCCGAGCTGCCGTCGCCCGTGGAGTCACTTCCTGTCGTGCTGACGTGAAACACCTTGTCCGCCGGCGAGACGTAGCCGGCATAGGCGTTCTGTGACTGCACCGTGGCCGCGCTGCGACGGTCCCCGGCGACGATGTCCTTGCTCACGGCAGCAGGCGCCCGCGAGGCGAGGCACAGCACGGCGAGCGCGAAACCCCGCGCCACATTCCCACGCATTCGGAACTCCCGTTCGTTTTGTTAACTGGAGGATGAAGCGCGGCCAGGGTGTCACCGACCCAGGGGGAAATTCCATGTGGGGACCGGGAGGGCAGGGAGGCGTTCGAGGGGACGGCAGGAGTGCGGGGAAGGGGGCTCGCGCGGGTGTAGATTCGCGCGGCCTCTTTTCTCTCTCGTGACGCCATGCCCCACCTTCAGGGTCTCTTCCGCTACCCCCTCAAATCCGGCGCGGGCCTCCCGCTGACACAGGCCACCGTGGAGCCGCTGGGACTCGAGCACGACCGTCGCTGGATGGCGGTCCGTCCCGATGGCTCGTTCATCACCGGGCGCGAGCTGCCCTCCCTTGTCCGGGTGCGCGCCGTCCCCGGCTCCGCCGGCCTGCACCTGTCGGCCCCGGGCATGCCCGAGCTCGAGGTGCCCCTGCCCGCGGCCTCGGCGCCCCGCCTCGACGTCACCGTCTGGCAGGACACCTGCTCCGCCGCCCGTGCGGATGGCGCGGCGGACCGGTGGCTCTCCGAGTACCTCGGCCAGCCGGCGGCGCTGGTGTACGTGGACCCGGTGATGCAGCGGCCGGTGGACCCGAGCTACGCCGCGCCGGAGGACCGTGTCGGCTTCGCCGATGCCTTCCCGCTGCTGCTCATCTCCGAGGCCTCGCTGGCCGACCTCAATGGGCGCATGGCGCAGCCCGTGCCCATGTCCCGCTTCCGCCCCAACCTCGTGGTGGGCGGGTGCGAGGCGTTCGCCGAGGATGGGTGGAAACGGCTTCGCATCGGCACGGTGGAGCTGGCCGTCGTCAAGCCGTGCGCCCGTTGCGTCTTCACCACGGTGGACCCGGAGACGGCCCAGAAGGACCCGCAGCAGGAGCCGCTGCGCACCCTCGCGAAGTTCCGACGCATGGATGGCAACGTGATGTTCGGCCAGAACGTCGTCGTGCGACGCCCCGGCACGGTGCGCGTCGGGGACTCCGTCGAGGTGCTCGACTAGCGTCGCCAGCGCTTACTTGCCCGTGAGCACTTCCGCGCGCGGCTTGCCCTCGGCGGACGCGGGCATCCCAATCTCCATCAGCGCCGCCAGCGTGGGCGCCACGTCCACCGGGTCGATTTCCTCCAGGTACGCCCCGGGCTTGATGCCCTTGCCCGCGAACACCACGGGCACCTGCGAATCGTACGAGTACGGCGTGCCGTGGCTCGTGCCCTCCGCGTCCGTGTAGAGCAGGGTGAAGGGCTTCACCATGTACAGCACGTCGCCGCTGCGCTCCGGGTAGTAGCCCTTGCGCAGCGTCGCCAGGTGGCCCGCCACATCCGGCGCGGTGAACAGGTCGTCCCGCGCCACCGCCGTCACCACCGCAGGGTGCTTCGCCAGCCACGCCGCCGCCGCGCGCCGCACCGCCGCGCCGTCCGCCTTGGGGCCCTCCAGCGACTTGCCGTAGAGGTACACGTCCAGCTCTTCCAGCGTCGCCGTCACGTCGCCGCCGAACTGCTTGCGCAGCTCCTGCGTCAGCGTCTGCGCCAGCGTCACCGGGTTCACCCGCTGCGCGGGCAGCCCCTGGGCCGCCCAGTGCTCGGGGGACGCCGCG
>JBKGHK010000432.1:0-8766 GCA_046520375.1 Pyxidicoccus sp. 3LFB2 | reverse complement strand
CTCGAGCGACGGCCCGCGGCGCGCCGCCGCTGCTGGCCGCGGCTCCAGGGGCAGGTGCGCTCCGCGGAGCTGCAGCGCGCCATCGCCCGGGCGGAATACATCCCCCGGCTGAACGCGCAGGGCAGCTACTCGCGCCAGGGCCCCGCCGCCGAGGTCGTCTTCACCGAGCCGCGCCTGCAGAACACCTTCACCGCGGGCATCAACCTCACCTGGGACCTCTTCAACGGCTTCTCCACGGGCGCCCAGACGCGGCGCGCCGAGGCCGGCATCCGCCGCGCCCAGCTGGTGCTGCAGCAGGCAGGTCGTGAAATCGAGGCGGAGGTGCGCCAGGCACACCGCTCGCTGGAGGCCCAGATGGAGGCCGCCCGCCTGGCCACGGACAACCGCGAGGCGGCCGTCCAGGGGCTCCGGCTGGCGGAGGAGCGCTTCCGCGCTGGCGCGGGCTCCACCCTGGAGGTCCGCGACGCCCAGCTCAGCCTGACGCAGGCCGAGCTGAGCTTGCTGGAAAACAGGATTGATGTCGAAATCGCCCGTTTCACACTGATTCGGGCCATGGGCGCCCTGAGCCCAGGAGAGTCGAAATGAAGTGGTGGAAGGGTGCCATTGCCGGTGTGCTGTTCCTGGGTGCGGCGGCCATCACCGTGGGCGGGCTCAAGGAGCGGCCGCCGCCGTCCCTGGAGGTCCAGGTCGCCAAGGCCCACAAGGGGACCATCACCCGCACCATCACCGGCGCGGGCAAGGTGCAGGCGGCCACCACCGTGAAGATCTCCTCCAGCCTCTCCGGAGACCTGGTGGAGCTGCTGGTGAAGGACGGCGACCCGGTGAAGAAGGGCCAGGTGCTGGGCCGCATCGACAAGCGCCTCTACGAGGCCGCGATGAAGCAGGCGCAGGCGTCGCAGAACGCCTCGCGCGCGGACACGCAGGTGGCCGAGGTGGAGGCGGTGCGCACCGGGCAGGAGCTGGCGCGCGTGGAGGAGCTGGTGAAGAAGGGGCTCGCCTCCGAGGCCGAGGTGGAGCAGGCGCGCGCGGCGAAGAACACCGCGGACGCGCGGGTGGCGTCGGCCCGGCAGATGCTGGCGCGCAACGTGGCCTTCGTGGACCAGGCGCAGACGGACCTGGCCAAGACGACGATGCTGTCGCCCATCGACGGCAACGTCATCGAGCTGTCGCGCGAGGTGGGTGAGCGCGTGCGTGGCTCGGACCTGTCCGAGGACGTGGTGATGACCATCGCCGCCTTGAGCGCCATGGAGGTGAAGTTCGAGGTGGGCGAGCACGAGGTGGTGCACCTCAAGCCCGGCCAGCCCGCCGAGGTGACGCTGGACGCGCTGGAGGGCCAGACGTTCAACGGCTCGGTGGTGGAGATTGCCCAGAAGGCGCTCATCAAGAACCCGGGCACGGAGGCGGAGGTGACGAGCTTCCCCGTCACCGTGGCGCTGGACATGCGGCCTCCGGGCGTGCTGCCCGGCATGAGCGCCGAGGTGCGCATCTCCGCGGAGACGCGCAACGACGTGGTGCTGGTGCCCATCCAGGCGGTGACGGTGCGCTCGGCGCGCACGCTGCCGGGCTTCGAGGCGCCGGCCGAGGGCGGCGAGCTGAAGGCCAAGCGCACCGAGTCGCTGGCCAAGGTGGTCTTCGTCGTCGACGCGGAGAACAAGGCGCGGGTGCAGCCGGTGACGACGGGCATCGCCTCGGACACGGAGCTGGAAATCCTCACCGGCCTCAAGGACGGGGACCGCGTGGTGGAGGGCCCGTATCGCACGCTGTCCAAGGAGCTGAACCACGGGGACGTGGTGCGCGAGCCCGAGCAGGGCCCGGGCGCCGACGGCATGAAGGGTGGGCGGAAGTCGTGAGCGACGGCAGCGGCGCGGGGCATCTCATCCAGGTGGAGAACATCACCCGCGTCTTCCACGTGGGCGGCGAGGAGGTGCGCGCGCTGCGCGGCGTCTCCTTCGGCATCAACCGTGGCGAGTGGGTGGCCATCATCGGCCAGTCGGGCTCCGGCAAGAGCACGATGATGAACGTGCTGGGCTGCCTCGACACGCCCACCAGCGGCCGCTACATGCTCAACGGCAAGGACGTGTCGCGCATGAGCGACGACGAGCTGGCCGTCATCCGCAACGTGGAGATTGGCTTCATCTTCCAGACGTTCCAGCTGCTGCCGCGCGAGACGGCGCTGGCCAACGTGGAGCTGCCGCTGGTGTACCGCGGGCTGCCGGCGAAGGAGCGCCGCGAGCGGGCCAAGGCGGCGCTGGACAAGGTACAGCTCACGCACCGCATGCACCACCGGCCCAACGAGCTGTCCGGCGGTCAGCGCCAGCGCGTGGCCATTGCGCGCGCGCTGGTGTCCGAGCCGTCCATGCTGCTGGCGGACGAGCCCACGGGCAACCTGGACTCGGCCACGGGCGAGGAAATCGTCCGGCTGTTCGAGCAGCTCCACCAGGCGGGCCACACGCTGGTGCTCGTCACGCACGAGCCCAAGCTGGCGGCGCGCTGCCCCCGGGCCATCCGCCTGAGCGACGGTGAGATTGTCGCGGACGGCACCGGCCGGGACGTGGCGCTGGGGACGGCGGCGGCGGTGATGGCGGCGGGGGGCGCATGAGGTTGCCACCGGGCTTCCGCGTGGACGTGGTGGAAGGCGCCCGCATCGCCGTCTTCTCATTGAAGGCCAACCGCCTGCGCACGGTGCTGACCACGCTGGGCATCGGCATCGGCGTGGCCACGCTGCTGGCCATCGTCGGCATCATCCAGGGGCTCAACACGTCCTTCCACCGGCAGCTGTCCACGTTCGGCGCCAACACGCTCTACGTGTCCAAGTTCCCGTGGATGATGAAGGGCGACTGGTGGGCGTACCGGGGCCGGAAGAACTTCACGGTGGACCAGGTGGCGCGGCTGCGGACGCTGGCGCCCTTCCTGTCGGCCATCTCCCCGTCGGTGCAGCGCCTGGCGGACGTGGCGCATGGCGGCGAGCAGATGTCCACGGTGCGCATCCAGGGCGTGACGCAGGAGTACCTGTCCATCTCCGGGTACGACGTCACCGGCGGGCGCTTCCTCACCGAGGCGGACGAAGAGGTGACGCGGCCGGTGGCGGTGATTGGCGCGGACGTGGTGGACGCGCTCTTCGCGGGCATCAGCCCGGTGGGACGCTCCATCCGCATCGACAACCGCACCTTCCAGGTGGTGGGCACGCTCAGCCGCAAGGGGAAGATCGTCAACGAGAGCATGGACCTCGTGGTCTTCATCCCCTTCAAGACGTTCTTTTCGAGCTTCGGCAAGGGGCGAAACTTCGAGATAGCCCTGGCGGTGGAGAACCCGGCGCAGGTGCGGCAGGCGGAGGACCAGCTGGTGGGCATCCTCCGGCGCATCCGCTCCACGCCGCCGGGCCAGCCGGACGACTTCACCATCAACAAGCCGGAGGCGTTCGCCAAGACGTACGAGCAGCTCACGGGCGCGCTCTACGGGGTGGCGGTGGGCGTGGGACTCATCACCCTGTTGGTGGGCGGCATCGGCATCATGAACATCATGCTGGTGTCGGTGCGCGAGCGGACGCGCGAGATTGGCGTGCGGCGGGCGCTGGGCGCTCGCAAGCGCACCATCGTCTTCCAGTTCCTCATGGAGGCGGCGAGCGTCTCCGCGGTGGGAGGCCTGCTGGGAACCACGGTGGGACTGGGCACGGCGAAGGTGGTCTCCCTCATCACCCCCCTGGCGGCGGACGTGCAGATGGGCACGGTGCTGGGCGGCGTGGGCTTCGCCGCGCTGGTGGGCCTGCTGTTCGGCATCTGGCCGGCGGCCCGCGCGGCGAACCTCGACCCCGTGGAAGCCCTCCGGTACGAGTGAAGCGATGCGAGCCTTCCTGGACAACCTGCGGCTGGCCCTGGGCACCTTCCTGGGCAACCCCCTGCGCTCGCTGCTGACGCTGCTGGGCATCGTCATCGGCGTGGCGACCGTCATCACCATGATGGGGCTCATCGAGGGCCTGCGCATCAAGGTGAACAATGACCTGGGCCGCATGGGCGCCCACACCTTCCAGGTGACGAAGTGGCCGGCGGGCGGGTTTGGCCGCATCAACTGGGCGAAGTACGCCAAGCGGCCGGACATCGGGATGGACGACGTGCAGGCCATCATGGAGTCCTGTCCCTCGGTGGGGGTGGTAGCCCCCACGGACGACGACGGCGGGCAGAAGGTGGCCACGGCCAGCAACGAGACGCGGCCGACGGTGCGCGTCTTCGGCACGCAGACGAACTACACCGTCACCAGCGGCGTGACGGTGCAGTCCGGGCGCTACTTCAATGAGGTGGAGGCGCTGGACGGCCGCAGCGTGGTGGTGCTGGGGACGGACGTGGCGGACGTGCTCTTCCCGGGCATGGACCCGGTGGGCCACGAGGTGCGCATCAAGGGCCGGCCCTTCCGGGTGATTGGCGTGCTGCAGCGGCGCGGGAGCATGCTGGGCATGTTCAGTCTGGACAACCAGGTGATGATTCCGCTGCGCATCTTCCAGCAGCTCTACGGGAAGAACCGCTCGCTGGACATCGACGTGCAGGCGCGCGAGCCGGCGCTGTTCCAGAAGGCGCAGGACGAGGTGGCCACGCTGCTGCGCCGCCGCCGGGGCGTGGCGGCGAACATGCCCAACGACTTCGAGATGCACACCAACGAGTCGGTGACGGCGTCCTTCAACCAGCTCTCCGTCGTCATCACGATTGCCGGCATCGGCGTGTGCCTGCTGTCGCTGGTGGTGGGCGGCATCGGCATCCTCAACATCATGCTGGTGTCGGTGATGGAGCGCACGAAGGAGATTGGCGTGCGCAAGGCGCTGGGGGCCAAGCGCCGGCGCATCCTCGGGCAGTTCGCCACGGAGGCGGTGCTGCTGGCGCTGATGGGCGGCGCGCTGGGCGTGGGCCTGGGCTTCGGCCTGGCATTCCTCGCGGACTGGGTGCTGCGCTTCCCCATGCACGTGCCCCCCTGGGCCGTGGGGCTGGCGCTGGTGATGAGCTGCGGGGTGGGGCTGCTGTTCGGCATCTACCCGGCCGCCCGCGCGGCGAAGCTGGACCCCGTCGAGGCGATGCGCGCGGACTGACGGCGCGCCAGGGTGGGTTGCCACGCCCGTGGCCTTCCGTTACGGGGGAGTCCTACGCGACGAGGGACACACGCATGGCGCCACGCATTGGTTCGCTCTGGGATTCGGTGGGGAACACGCCGCTGCTGCGCATCGGCTCGCTGAGCCGGCAGACCGGGTGCGACATCCTCGGGAAGGCCGAGTTCATGAACCCCGGCGGCAGCATCAAGGACCGCGCCGCCAAGGGCATGATCCGCCGCGCCGAGGAGCAGGGGCTGCTCAAGCCGGGCGGCACGATTGTCGAGGGCACTGCGGGCAACACCGGCATCGGCCTGGGCCTGCTGGGCCGCGAGCGCGGCTACCGCGTGGTCGTCACCATGCCGGACAACCAGGCCCGCGAGAAATACGAGTACCTGGAGGCCATGGGCGTGGAGGTCCGCAAGGTGCCCGCCGTGCCCTTCGCCAACCCGGGCCACTTCTTCCACCAGGCCCGCGCGCTGGCCGAGCAGCACGGCTGGTTCTGGGCGAACCAGTTCGAGAACCCGGCCAACGGCGACTTCCACTACGAGACGACGGGGCCGGAAATCTGGGAGCAGTGCGAGGGGCGGGTGGACGTGCTCGTCGCTTCGGTGGGCAGCGGCGGGACGATGTCCGGCGTCAGCCGCTACCTGAAGGAGAAGAACCCGGCGCTGCGCGTGGTGCTGGTGGACCCGCCGGGCTCGGGCCTCTACTGCTTCGTGCGCGAGGGGAAGCTGGAGTGCTCGGGCAGCTCCATCACCGAGGGCATCGGCATCATGCGCCTCACGGAGAACTTCCGGCGCGCCCGCGTGGACGAGGCCATGCGCCTGAATGACCAGGACATGCTGGAGATGCTCTACCACCTGTCCCGCGAGGACGCGCTCGTGGTGGGCACGTCGGCCGCCATCAACGTGCGGGCCGCGTGGGAGCTGGCCCGCCGCCACCAGGGCGAGGGGCTCCGCATCGTCACCTTCCTGTGCGACCACGGCAGCCGCTACGCCTCGAAGGTGTTCAACGCGGAGTTCCTCGCCTCCAAGCAGCTCGAGGTGAAGCCGCTGCCGGTGGCCGGCTGAGCCGTTGGAGCCCCTTCAGTTGCAGTAGTACGTGGGGGCCAGGTCGAGGACGCGCTGCTCGGCCATGGGCGACAGCGAGCGCACGCGCTGCAGGAAGAGGGGGGCCTTCATCCCCATGCCGATGAAGGTCCACACGTAGGAGCGCTCCTGCGCGTCGAAGATCTCCTTCCGCTCGGCCTCGGTGAAGGTCCTTCCCACCGCCTTCTCCAGCGTCTGGATGTCCAGGTGGAGCTGGGCGACGAGCGTGCCGCGCACGGCGGCGAGCAGCTCGGCGTACTCCGTCATGGCCTGCTCCAGCGCCGCCGCGGCGTCCGGCGTCTGGGAGAGGACCTTCTGGGCCTCCAGGTAGTCGAGGCGGGCGTGCTGCGTCTCCTCCAGCCAGTGGTGCTTGAGGATGTTGCAGAACAGCGGGTCCAGCGGCTCGTCTCCGTTGTCACGGATGGTCTCCACGTAGTGCTGCTGGGTCATCAGCTCCATGTGCAGGTTGAAGATGAGGATGGCCAGCTGGGACTTCGTCATGATGGCCCGCGCCACCTGGACGTGGTTGTCGAGCAGGCCGGGGGCCAGCTTGAACCCCTGCGCGAACAGGTCCGTATAGCGGGCGAAGAGCTGCTGGTGCTTGATTTCCTCCTCCGTGAAGCGGATGAGGGCGCGCATGTGCGTCGGGTTGGAGTGCAGCTCCAGGCCGGCCCGCTGCGACATCAGCGCGACGACGTACTCCTCCAGGAACAGGAACAGGTGCGCGTAGCTGTTGGTGCGGATGTGATTGAGCTTCAGTTGCTCGGCTTCCGTCAGACAGCGAATGCCGGCGGTTCCCGTCAGGGCATCCGGGAGGATGCGCCGGCTGAAGTCAATCACCGCGTTCTTGGGCAGGACCTCGTCGATCCGCCACGCGACACGCTCCGAGTTCTGCACGCACGATTGGTATTCCGCATCCTGGTTGAGCATGCCCGCAGCGGAACAGCCTTCTTCCGCCACCGTCAAGCCACACACCCAAACGGATGGCGGCTGCAATCATGTCGCGAAAACTTTTCACCCGGGCCGGGCGCCTGGTGTTTTCCGGCCGATGAAATGCTTCCAGGCGGGCGTCAGTCTTCTCGCAGCACGGTAAGGCCCGCGTCCGTCAGGACATACAGCATGGCCGGCGCCACGGTGGGGTCGTACACCAGCTGGAGCACCTTCTCGCCCTTCACCGTGTCGACGCGGGTGAGCGTCTCGCCGTCCTCCTCGATGCGCCACAGCCCCTCGCCGTCGGTGCCCACGTAGACGACTCCGTCGTCGGTGGCGGCCATGGCGGACACGTTGTCGGAGGGCAGGGCGGTGATGCGCGTGTAGTTCGCGCTGGAGCGGTCCTTCTGGTCCATGCGCCACAGGCCGAAGTCGCGGCTGCCCACCCAGGTGACGCCGGCCTTCGTGCGAGCAATCGCGCGCCAGTGGTCGAATGCCTCCAGGCTGTTGAGCTGCGCGTTGTGGCCCTTGTAGCGCCAGGGCACCGGGCCCTCCCAGGTGCGCTCCTTGTCGAAGTCCTCCAGCACGCCATTGGGCTCGAGGATGCCCACGAGCCAGTCATTGGCCACCAGCACCTCGCCCTCGGGGCCGATGCCGAGCCCCCAGTTGAAGCCGGCCTGGAGCGACTGCGCCACGCTTCCATCCTGACGCGGTGTCTCGCGATACCAGGCCGCGTGGCGGTGGCTGTTGTACGTGAGGCCTCGAACCAGCGTCACGCCGTGGTTGGTGCCGAGATAGACATCCCCCTTGTCCCGCCCGCGCATCACCCGCTGGCAGGTGAGGACGGAGCGGTCCTCGTCGTAGTGGAAGTCATTGGTGTTGCGGATGCCGAGCTGCTGGCTGCCGCCCGACACGCCCGCGCTGCGCCACAGGTGCTCCTCCAGCACCACCTTGCCGTCGGACTCGACGCGCACCGCGTCCAGGTCTCCCTTCTGGTACTCCGCGTAGCGAGCGGCGGAGTAGTGCGGCTCGCCGGGCGCGGGGATGTACGCGTGGGGCTTGTCCGGAACCTCCGGCTGCAATTCATAGGTGTGGTAGCCCACGTACGCACGGCCCGCCTCGCCGCCGCAGATGACGGTGGAGCCGAGCGCCTTCTTGTCCCGCCCGAAGCCGTCCGCCGCCTGGCCCACGCCGCGCGTCCACGTGGGCTCCGTGTCTCCGGGCCGCAGCACGCCAATCTCCGCGCCACGGAGCAGCCAGATGTTGTGGCCCTCGTCGACGCCGACGCTGCGCACCCCGGCGCCCAGGCCAAACGCCGCCGAGTAGTCCTTCATCGCGTCCGTGGGCCAGGGGCCGGGGCCGCTCGGCTTGTCGGAGTCGTCCGAGTCCGACGACTCACCGCATGCGCCCAGCACCACCGCCATGCCCACCACCGCCGCCCATCGCCACCCGCCGCGCATCCACCCTCCTGGCTGTCCGCTGCTGCCGGATAGACAGCAAGTCGCGTGCCCGGCGGGGATGGGAAAATCCCTTCCCACCGTGGTGAAAGGGGAGGACCGGCCTCTGTGCCGCGGAGTCCCGGAGGGCGCGCCGATCAGCAGCCGAATGCCCCCGGCGCTGGAGAGGTGATCCGCACCCGAATGCCCTCGGCGCTGGGGGAGCCCCTCCGCCCTGCCG
>JBKGHK010000431.1:0-8806 GCA_046520375.1 Pyxidicoccus sp. 3LFB2 | reverse complement strand
CGCGCTCCAGGCCGACGTGGACCTGGGCATCGCCGGGCTGGTGCTGGACGCGGGCGGCACCGTGCAGCTGCCTCCGGAGGTGGCCCCGGGCCAGCCCGAGGGGAAGCTGAAGGGCGAGGTGACGGTGCGCCGCCTCTCCGCGCCGCCGGAGCTCATCAAGGGTTTCGTGCCCACCTATCCCCTCAAGGTGCCGGTGTCGCTGGAGGGCAAGGCGAGCCTGGACGGAGACCTGGCGCGCGTGGACGCGCTGGCGAAGGCGGCGGACGCCACGCTGGATTTGGAAGGCGACCTGGACCTGGAGCACCTGCGCACCAGCGGCTTCACCGCCAAGGCCCGGGACGTGGACCTGTCCCAGCTGCTGGAGGAGGGCACGAAGACGAACATCCACGCGGACCTCGTCGCCAAGGGTGGCGGCACCAGCCTGGAGACGCTGGACGGCGAGGTGGACCTCACCGTCTCCCCCTCCGAGTACCAGGGCCAGCCGCTGGGCCCGGTGGAGCTGGAGGCCAGCGCGAAGAACGGGCAGTTCGCGCTGTCGCGGCTCCAGGTGCTGCTGCCGGGCGCGTCGCTGCGCGCGCAGGGCCAGGGCACCCAGGAGAAGATGCGCGTGGACGGCGGCTTCACGGCCGGCAACCTCGCCCTGCTGTCGCAGTCGCTGTCGCGGCTGTTGCCGGGCACGGTGCCCCCCATGGCGGGCAGCGGCACGCTGGACTTCGTGGTGGAGGGCCCGCTGCGCACGCCCGGCCTGGAGGCACACGGCGGCTTCGTCTCGCTGTCGTATGGCCCGGACCTGACGCTGAAGGACCTCACGGTGAAGGTGGAGCTGCCGGACGTCACCCGGCCGCTGGACACGGACGCGTCGGTGGTGGTGTCCGAGCTGCGCACGGGCGGGCGCACCTTCAAGGATTTGGCGGCCACCGTCGCCACGCGCGAGCGCCAGCTGGACGCCACCCTGCGCGTGCAGGGCGACGCGCAGCTGGGCCTTGTCCTCGGGGGCCTGGTGGACGAGGACGGCCAGGGGCTGGCGGTGAACGCGATGACGCTCACCTGGCCGGAGGCCACCTGGAAGCTGCAGCGCCCCACGCACCTGGGCTTCGGCGGCGGCCGGCTGGAGGTGGAGCCCGCGCTGACGCTCACCTCGGGCCCGCAGTCGCTGTCGCTGCGCGGCGCCAAGGAGGGTGAGCAGGTGAGTGCGCGCGTGGAGCTGGGCGCGTTCGACTTGACGAAGCTGCCGCGCGCCTTCGTCCCCGAGTCGCTGGGCCTGGGCGGCACGGTGACGGGCTTCGTGTCGGCGCGCGGGAAGCTGCCCCGCCCGGACGCGGAGACGGACCTGCGCTGGGACGAGGGGCGCGTGAGCGGGTACGAGGGACTCCAGGCGGCGCTCAAGGGGCGCTACGTGAAGGACCGCGCCACCGGGACGCTGGCCGCCAACCTGCCCGTGGCGCGGCTGTCCGCGGACTTCGACGTGCCGGTGCAGGGCGTACTCAAGCGCCGCCGGGACGCCATGTCCCTCAAGGTGAACCTGGAGGACCTGGACGTCGCCGGGGTGATGAAGCTGGCGAAGCAGCCCCCAGGCCCGAGCGGCCGCCTCGCCGGCACGCTGGCCGTGGTGGGCCCGGCGCGCGAGCCCCGGCTGGACTTCGTCCTGCGCGGGCAGGACATGCGCTACGAATCGCCGCCTCCGGCCTTCTCGCTGAAGCAGCCGCTGGGCTTCGAGCTGCGCGCGGCGTCGGACGCCGAGGACGGCACGCTGGACGCGCGCCTGGAGCTGCAGGGGCTGGCGAAGCAGGCCTACGTGGCGCTGCGCACGCCCTTCACGCTGGGCGGGGTGATGGCGAAGCCGCCCACGCCCGACGACGTCTTCGCGGCGGTGCTGGAGCTGGAGGCCCGCGTGGCCGAGCTGCCCCTCACCCTGCTGCAGGGCATGCAGGGCGTGGAGGCGCCGGGCGGCACGGTGTCCGCGCAGGTGGACTTCAAGGGCTCCGTGCTGGTGCCGCAGGGCCGGCTGGCCGTGCAGGTGGCCGGGGCCACCGCCAATGGCATTCCTCCGCAGAGCGGCCAGCTCACCGTGACGGGTGGGGACAAGGACGTGAAGGTGTCGCTGGCGGTGCAGCGCCAGGAAGGGCCGCTGGCGAGCCTGGAGGCCACGCTGCTGGCCCCCCTGGGCGCGCTGCAGGACCGCGAGGTGTATGGCCGCATCCCCTTCCGCATCCGCGGCCGGCTGATGCCGGTGTCCATCCAGGAGCTGCCCGGCCTGGCGCGCGCGCGGACGGGGCCTCCGCCCGCACCGGGTACCAACCCGCAGGGCCTGCAGGGCCTGCTGGCCATGGAGATTGCCGCGCGCGGCACGCTGGACACGCCCGAGCTGGACCTCACCGCTGGCGTGCAGAAGCTGGGCGTGGGCA
This sequence comes from Pyxidicoccus sp. 3LFB2, assembly GCA_046520375.1. Classification (GTDB taxonomy): domain Bacteria; phylum Myxococcota; class Myxococcia; order Myxococcales; family Myxococcaceae; genus Myxococcus. The sequence continues at coordinate 6,401 of JBKGHK010000431.1, read as the reverse complement.
CCCTGGGGCTCGGACAGGCGCGGCTGCACTACGGCTACAAGGGCACCCGCTCCGACTTCGACGTGCTGCTCACCGCGCCCGCGGGCGGGACGATGATGGTGAACGGCGGCGTGGACCTGGACGTGTCGCTGCCCGCGATTCAGCAGGGGCTGCAGTACACGCGCGCGCCGCTGGAGGTGACGCTCAAGGCGCGCAACTTCGACCCGTCCTTCCTCTCCGGCGCCACGGAGATGGTGCGCACCCTGGGCGGCCTGCTGGAGGCGGACGCGAAGCTCGCCGGCACCGTGGGAGCGCCCACCTTCCAGGGCAAGCTGGCGTGGAAGGACGGCCTGCTGGGGCTGATGGGCCTGGGCGAGTACCGCGACATCCAGCTCGCGCTGGAGGCCAACGAGCAGTCCATCGCCCTGCGGACGCTGTCGGCGAAGGCCGGCAATGGCTCGCTGCGGCTGGAGGCGCCATTGACTGCCGTGCGCACCCGCGGGGGCGAGTTCGAGCTGTCCAGTCCCAAGGAGAGCGAGCACCCGCTGGTGGCGCAGGACTTCCCCATCATCTTCGACGACCAGCTCATGGCCGTGGTGAGCATGCGGGCGAAGATTGAGGGCACGCTGACGGAGCGGCTCGTCAACCTGCGCAACGTCTCCGTGCCCGAGGCCACCATCGTCCTGCCGGAGCTCAGGCGCAAGGACCTGCAGCCGCTGGAGCGGCCCACGGATGTCGTCCTCGTGCGCAACGGCGTGCCCGTGGAGCGCAAGAAGCGCAGGCAGCAGCAGCCCTCCCCCGGCGCCCCTGCCAGGGACGAGGAGGAGAACATCCCCGACGCCACGCCCACCGCGCCGGACAGGACGGCCGTGGGCGGCAGCGGTGAGACGCAGCAGGGCGAGCGCGGGGCGCAGGCGGAGGACCTGGCCAAGGCGGTGGACGAGGCCGGGGCCGACGAGGAACTGGAGACGGAGCAGGAGGCGCCGCTTCGCAGCTACTGGGTGAACGTGAATGCGCCGCGCAACCTCTGGGTGAAGGGCTCGGACGTGAATGTCGAGCTGGGCCTGTCCGAGGACTTCCGGGTGGAGTACCGCGACGAGGCACGCATGTTCGGCGAGGTGCGCGTGCTGCGCGGGCGCGTGGACGTGCTGGGCCGCCGCTTCGACGTGCAGCGCGACAGCCAGGTGCGCTTCACCGGCCCCGCGACGGTGCCGTACATCAACGTCACCGCCGAGCACCGCAACGACTCCGCCAAGGTGACGGTGTTCGTCACCATCCGCGGCCAGGGGCAGGACCTCACCCTCAAGCCCACCAGCGACCCGCCGCTGCCGGAGTCTGAAATCTACACGCTGCTCGCCACCGGCCGCCGCACGCTGGAGCGCGGCTCCGGCGCGTCCATGACGGCCAGTGCCCAGGCGGCCTCCGTGGTGGGCTCGCTGGTGGCCAACGAGGCGCGCAAGGCGCTGGCGGCGAAGCTGCCGCTGGACGTGCTCTCCATCGAGGCGGGCGACTCGGGCATCTCCGGCACCAAGCTGGAGGTGGGCACGTACGTGACGGACAAAATCTACGTGGGCTACACCGGCCGCGTCGGCGCCAATCCCCAGCAGGGGGAGAATGCCAACGCCGTGCGCTTCGAGTACCAGCTGGGCACGCGCTGGAGCCTGGAAGGCCAGTACGGCGACGCGCGCTCGGGCGGCCTGGACCTCATCTGGAGCAACGAGTACTGAGGGCCCGGGCGGCTCCCGTCCGGAGGGACGGGAGCCAGGACGCGCGCGGACGGACTACAGCGCGTACACCGCGAAGCAGGTGCCAGCGGGGCCGGTGCCGGACGTGGGCGCGGTGGGCGCGCTCTGCCACGCCCCCTCCACGCCGCACTGGTGCCACTGCGAGTCACCGGAGGACTGCACACAGGTGCGCGGGGGCACGGTGCGGCCCAGCGTGGCGGAGGAGCACCACGGATAGGACACGGTGCAGGTGGTGGGCTTCGCCGTGGTGCCAGCGGTGAAGGTGCCGGACAGGCACTGCCGCCAGATGGCGTCCGACGAGCTCTGCACGCAGCCCTTCTCCGGCACCGAGGTGCCCGCCGTCTCGGAGAAGCACGTGGCGGTGGCGCTGCCCCAGTTGTAGGCCGTCTTGTAGCGGTTGAAGATGACCGCCACCAGCGACGAGCCGCCCACCGTGGTGCGGCCACACTGGATGGCGTACGCGCCCACCCAGGGGGTGTACGTGTAGAGCGCGGCGGTGGCCTTGTTGACGGGCTTCACCGAGCACGGGTCCGACGTGTTCTTCGTCAGGCCCACCTTCCACCCCGACACGGTGGCGCGCCCCGCGTCCAGGTCGACGAAGTAGCCGCGCAGCTTCCTCGCCGAGCACTCAATCTGGTTGCCGAAACCGGCGTACTGCCCGTCGCAGCCGCTGGTGTCCGGGCAGCCGCAGCCGGTGGCCTTGGCCAGGTTGGTGGAGGTGCCGCTCTGCACGAGGCTCGACTCCACCTGGATGCGCGCGAGCATGTAGAGGGGGCTGATGCTGTACGCCTTGGAGCGCTCGACGATGAGCGCGGCGGCGGACTTGTTGCTCCAGGCCGGGTCCTTGTAGGTGGCCAGGTAGGAGCCGTTCTGCTGGAGGAAGGCCTGCACCTGCGCGGTGGTGATCCACTGCCCGCCGGTGACGTCCGCATCCTCGAGGAGCCGGTGCATGTCGTACTTCGTCGTGGCCTCCAGCAGCACCTGACCGGTCAGCTCGTCGATGACGGGGGCCTCCGCGTCTTCGACGGGGCCACAGCCGGCCGCCAGCAGCGCGGGCACCAGGAGCATCCAGACTCGCGTCTTCATTACGTCCTCGGGGGAATTGGGGGAGCCGTGCGTCTAGCCGGGATTTTGACCATTTCTCAAGAATTTCTTGATTTGAAAGATTGACGGATTGTTGGGTCCTGACTGGACGGGCGGGGGCGCGGTAGCGTCGGGGGGCGAATGCGCACTCCCACACCGAAGCGAATGAAGCGGCTGGCGTTCCTCACCCTCGGCCTGTTGGCGCTGGCGGGCTGCTCCAGCTCGGACGATGACGACAAGAAGCCCGCGGCGGATGCGGGCGTGGACGCGGGCACCGGCGGCAACACGGACGCGGGCACCGGTGGCAACACGGACGCGGGCACCGGCGGCAACACGGACGCGGGCACTGGCGGCAACACCGACGGTGGCACGGGTCCCACGTCCTGCCTGGGCGACACGTTCCTCAAGTCCCTGGGGAAGGACCGGCTGCTGGTGGGGGCGCAGATGGAGGAGCGGACCGCGGCCTCGGTGCCCTTCGACGTCCACTACCTGTACCTGGCGAGCCGGCTGGTGGAGTCGTCCAGCGTCTGCACGACGTGCGACAACACCTGCACGACGCAGGAGGGCTCCTGCGGGCAGTACCAGTGCCAGTGGTGGGGCTGCTGGCAGGACATCTCCGAGCGGCCGGGCGCCTACGTGCGCGGCTTCGTCAGCACGGCGAAGGGGCGCGGCCAGCTTCCCTTCATCAGCTACTACCAGCAGCTGCTGGGCAGCCGGCTGGGTGAGGGTGCGGAGCAGCTGACCGCCTTGAACAACGTGGACTTCATGCGGCGCTACCTGAACGACTGGCGCTACGCGCTGCAGCAGGTGGGCAGCGAGCCCGCGCTGCTCCACATCGAGCCGGACCTGTGGGGGTACCTGCAGTTCAACTCGACTGGCGGCGACCCGGCCACGAGGCCGGTACAGGTGGCCAGCGCCAACCCCACGGACTGCGCGGGGATGGCGAACAACGCGGCGGGCCTGGGGCGCTGCATGATTGCCATGGCGCGCAAGTACGCGCCCAACGCGAAGGTGGGCCTGCACGCGAGCCCGTGGGCGACGCGCATCGACGTGTACCTCAACACGCAGACGTCCTTCGACGTGGCGGGCGAGGCCCGGAAGGTGGCCGACTTCCTGTTGAAGGTGGGGGCGGCGGACACGGACTTCATCGTCATCGAGGCGTCGGACCGCGACGCGGGCTGGTACGAGGTGCAGCGCGGGGAGGACACGTGGTGGGACGCCACCAACGCCACCCTGCCCCACTTCCACCAGGCCTTCGCCTGGGCCAAGGCGCTCTCCGAGCGGCTGAACAAGCCGAACTTCTGGTGGCAGCTCCCGGTGGGCAACCCCAACCTGCCCAACGCGGGCCAGGCGTGGAAGGACAACCGCGTGGACTACTTCTTCACGCACACCGCCGAGCTGGCCGCCGCGCACTCGGTGGGCTTCGCCTTCGGCGCGGGCATTGACGAGACGACCACGCCGGAGACGGACAACAACAACCTCATCACCCGCGTGCGCCAGTACAAGCAGAACGGTGGCCAGCGGCCCTGCGTGCCGTAGTCGGATGAGCCCGGGCCCTCGGGTGAATCGAGGGCCCGGGACGGCGCGGTGGCGCCGTCATTCCGGGCCGGTATGGCGCAGGATTCGGCTGCGCCGCTCTGGCCCAAGGCGCCGTTCCGGGCCGGCATGGGGACTGGCGCAGGATTCGGCTGCGCCGCTCCGGACCGTAGGCGCCGTCACGCTCCTTCGGTTCAGGAGCATGACCGGACGCACCGCTTCGCGCCCGGTCTGCTCCGGGCGGGCGCCGCTTCTTCAAGCGCAAGGCCGGGTGTGGCTCTTCGCGCTCCGCCGGCTCCAGGCCGAAGCGGGAATCAGGTACGAGGCCGCGCGCTCTTCGCCCCAGTCTTGCGCCGGGTCGAAGTCGTCTTGTTCGCGGCCGCCGGGTTGGCCCTCTTCGCGGTGGCCCTCTTCGGCGCGGGAGCGGCCCGCTTGACGGTGGCCCTCTTCGCCGTGACGGGTGCGCCACCCTTCGCCGCGGACTTCCTGGCCACGGCCGGAGAGGCCTTCTTCGCCGCACCGTTCTTCGCGCCCACGGGAGACCCCTCCACGGGCCCTCTCTTCTTCGCGCTCACCGAGGCCTTGCCCGCCGCGCCAGCCTTCCTGGCGCTCATCGGAGTCTTGCCCGCGGCCCCGTTCCCCTTCGCGCTCGTCGAAGCCCCACCAGTGGTCGCGGCCCGCTTCGCGCTCGTCGCGGCCCGACCCTCGGCCCCGGTCCGCTTCGCGCTCGTCGCGGACGTGGTCTCCATGCGGGCCTGCTTCGTGCCTGTCGAAGCCTTGCCCTCAGCGCCGTTCTGCTTCGCGCCGGTCAGCACCTTTTTCGCCGCGCCATTCTGCTTCGCGCTGGTCAGCAGCGTCTTCGCCGCGCCGGTCTGCTTCACGCTCGTCAGCACCGTCTTCGCGGCGCCAGTCTGCTTCACCCTCGTCAGCGCCTTCTTCGCCGCGCCAACCGCCGCATTCGTCTTCGCACCCGTCGGGGCATTCCGCGTCTGGGCGACGACGTTCTTCGCGCCCTCGGCCGCCTTCTTCGCCACGTCGGACACCGCGTCCTGGGCGCTGCTCACGACGCTCCTCGCCTCGGCCATCACGTTCTTCGCGCTGGCCACGGCGCTCTTCGCGCCCGACGCCACGTTCTGCGCACCGGCCGAGGCCTTCGCCGCCATGCCCTTCACGCTGTCCACCGCGTTCTTCGCCAGGGCGGTGGCCTTCGCCACGCCTCCATCCCTGCGAGCGACGATCCGCTCGATGTACTCCGCCGCATCCGGCGTCTCGCAGGCGGTGTCACCGTGGTCGACCTCCACCTTGCCGATGCGCTTCGCCACCTCGAGCGCGGTGTCCCGCAGCGCGCCACCCCGCCCGCCAATGGCAATCAGCGCGGAGTTCATCGACTCGCGCACCCGGTTCTGGGCCGAGTGGATGCCCTGCTCGATGCGCGGCAGCCACGTGGACAGCTCGTCGTCCGCCAGTTGCTCCGTCTTGGTGGCCAGTGCCGCCAGCAACTGCCAGCCCGCGCGGCCCTGCATCTCCCCGGGCAGCGAGGCCCACGTCTCCACGGCCTTGCGGGCATGCGGCGAGCGCAGCGCCACGTTGTTGGTGAAGACATCCACCAGCGAGTGCCAGTTCAGCGCCCGCGCCCACGCGTCCAGGTGCTCCCAGGACATGGCGGCGGCATCGGCCACCATCGTGGCCAGCATCCGGGCATCTGCGTTGCCGGTGTCCCACAGCGCCTCGGCGAGGCCGGCATTCGTCTTGATGCGCTTGCGCAGCTTCTCCAGGTCCCCGAGCTTCACGCCGAAGAGCGGCTCCGGCGCGCCGTGACGAAGCAACGTCTTCCGGGTCTGCTCCGAACCCAACGACTCCAGCTCCCGCATCGTCTCTTGGAGGTCCATGGCCCGAGTCTGCCATGACTGGCACCGAGAGGAATTGCGCGGGCCCGGGTGACAGCTGCCGGAGCGACAGGTGTTACACACATCGCTCCCCGCCCCGGGGGCGCAGCCATCGAGGCCCCCGTGAGACTCCGCTCCCTTGAGAAAACCCGCGCCCTGCGCCTGACCAGCA
>JBKGHK010000430.1:0-8831 GCA_046520375.1 Pyxidicoccus sp. 3LFB2 | reverse complement strand
CTCGCGCGGCCCTCTACGAGGCCGTGCGCACGGCCACCACGCCGGCCCAGGTGAAGGCGCTGGAGCCGCTGGCGCAGGAGCTGGACCGCGCGGGCGGTGGCGCCGTGCTGCAGGACTACGTCCGGGACATGGCGGCGCGGGACTTCACCGTGCGCGGCCCGCTGGCCCGCGAGTACGCGAAGCTGGTGTCGGGCGTGGCCACGCCGGGGCTGGTGGAGGCGCTGCGCCGCTCCAAGGAGTGGGATTTGTACTTCGGCGCGCTGGTGCACACGGGGGAGGCGGCGAAGGACGCCGAGGCCCTCAAGGCGCTCAAGCGCTTCGCCCACGACTCCAGGGACCCGTGGCTGAACCTGCTGGCCGAGCGCGAGCGCGCCCGGGGCGAGGCGCTGGCGGGCCGCCCGGGCAGCGCCGAGCAGCTCCTGCTGGCGACGCTGCGCACCTGCGAGGCGTACGACAAGCAGTTCCACTGCGCCGAAATCAACTAGCGCGCGGGTGACATGCACGGCCCCGGGACGGGGCCTTTTGGGGAGGCCGGCCTGACGAGGGTCGGCCTCTTCGCGTTTCAGCGGGGCGCGCATGTCCTCCACCGGGCGGAAGGCCGCGCGAGGTGGAGGCCCGGGGCGGGTGGGGCGTGGCAGGCTTGGCCGCGAGCGGCCCCTGTCCCTGGAGAGAGCCATGCCCCCTTCCGCACCGCGCAACATGCGTGACTACGAGGCCACCCGCAGGGACTTCCGGTGGGAGCGGCCCGAGCACTTCAACTTCGCCGCGGACGTAGTGGACCGGCACGCGCGGGAGCGGCCGGACGCGCTGGCGCTCTTGTGGTCCGACGAGGCGGGGCGTGAGCAGCGCTTCACGTGGGAGGAGCTGCGGCGGCACTCGGTGCACGCGGCGCGGTTCCTCACCGGCCTGGGGCTGCACAAGGGGGACCGGGCCTTCATCGTCATGCCGCGCGTGCCGGAGTGGTGGTTCCTGGTGCTGGGCTGCATCCGCGCCGGCATCGTCTTCATGCCGGGCACGCCGATGCTCACGGTGAAGGACATCCGCTACCGGCTGGTGGCCGCGGACGCCAACGCCGTCATCGCCGACGTCAGCTGTCTGGAGCGCTTCGAGGGGCTGGCCGGCACGGGCCGCGTGGAGACGTGGGTGGCGGTGGGGGAGGGCGCGCCGTCGCCGTGGGTGCGCTACCCACCGGGGGCGGCGGGCACGGGGGCCCATGACGCGGCCTTCGAGCGCACGCGCGCGGATGACCCGCTGCTCATCTACTTCACGTCCGGCACCACCGGCATGCCGAAGATGGTGCTGCACACGCAGGCCAGCTACGGCCAGGGGCATGAGATTACCGGGCGGTACTGGCTGGACCTCACGCCCGACGACAGGCACCTGACGCTGAGCGACACCGGCTGGGCGAAGTGCGCCTGGGGCAAGCTCTTCGGGCCGTGGAGCCAGGGCGCGTGCAACGTCGTCTACGACTTCCGGGGCCGCTTCGAGCCCGCGAAAATCCTGGGCGTGCTCCAGGCCCAGAAGGTCACCACCTTCTGCGCGCCGCCCACCGCGTGGCGGGCGCTGGTGCTGCAGGACCTGAAGGGCTTCGATTTGTCCTCGCTGCGGCACACGGTGAGCGCGGGCGAGCCGCTCAACCCCGAGGTCATCGACACGTGGAAGGCGGCCACGGGCCTGCACATCCGCGAGGGCTACGGGCAGACAGAGACGGTGATGGTGGTGGGCATGTTCCCCTCCGTGGAGCCGCGCGTGGGCTCCATGGGCAAGCCATCGCCGGGCTTCACCGTGGGCGTCATCGACGACACGGGCCAGGAGGTGGCGGACGGGCAGGAGGGCGACATCGCCGTGCGCGTGGCGCCGGAGCGGCCGGTGGGCCTGTTCCAGGGCTACCTCAATGACGACGGGGCCAACGCGGCCTGCCGGCGCGGGGACTGGTACGTGACGGGAGACCGCGCGGTGCGGGACGCGGAGGGCTACTTCTATTTCGTGGGCCGCGCGGACGACGTCATCAAGACGTCCGGCTACCGGGTGGGCCCCTTCGAGGTGGAGTCCGCGCTGCTGGAGCACGCCGCGGTGGCCGAGTCGGCCGTCATCGGCGTGCCGGACGACAAGATTGGCCAGCGCATCAAGGCGTACGTGGTGCTGGCGCCGGGCCACTCCGCGTCCCAGGAGCTCGCGAAGGAGCTCCAGGAACACGTGAAGCGCACGACGGCGCCCTACAAGTACCCGCGCGACGTCGAGTTCGTCACCGAGCTGCCCAAGACGGTGAGCGGCAAGATTCGTCGCGCGGAGCTGCGGGCCTCGCCCCCGAAGCCCGTGTGAGTGTCACGCCTCGAAGAGGACGGGGAAGCCCAGGAGCGCGCTGCCCTCCTGGGTGAACCAGCCCTCGGCCACGGCGGCGTGCTGCGTCAGCGTGTGGATGTCACGGAAGCGCCGCTGCAGGGCGCGCTGTCGCGCACGGAGGCGCCGCCACCGGCGTGGTAGCAGGCCGTCACCACCTCCGCGGACGTCTCCGCCACCCACGTCAGCGTGGAGGACACCTGGGCCGCGTGGGCGTAGGCCGCCTGGGGCGACTGGAGGCAGGCCTCCCAGAACACCTCACCCATGCGGCGCAGGGCGTCATGCGCGGCGCGCGCGCCCGTCTCCGCGCGGCCCAGCCGGTTGCGGAACACGGGCGAGTCGACCAGCGAGGTGCGCGCGTACAGCCGCCGCTTGCCGGAGCGCGCGAGGACGAGCAAATCATCCACCGCGCCCTGGGCGATGCCGGCCGCCACCGCGCCGATGTGCAGCGCGTAGTGGAGCACCGGCATCACGAAGCCTGGACCGGGCACCGAGGGCTGGCCGGCGAAGATGTCGAAGGTGCGGTGCGGCGGGACGGAGGACTCGATGATGATGTCGTGGCTGCCGGTGCCGCGCAGGCCGAGCACGTCCCAGTGCTCCTCGATGCGCACGTCACGCGCGGGCACCATCATGGCGCGCGTCTCCGGCATGCCCTCGGCGGGGCCGGGGCGGGGCTGGCCGTCGGGGCCGAGCACGATACAGTTGCCGAACAGCCAGTCGCTCTGACGACAGCCGCTGGCGAAGCTCCAGTGGCCGCTGACCTGGTAGCCACCGTCCACCTGCGTGGCCCGGCCCTGCGCGTTGAAGGCGCCGCCGCAGGTGACGTCGGGGCCATTGGCGTAGATGGCGTCGAACTCCTCGCGGGGGAGGAGGGCGAAGAGCTGTGGGCTCTCCGAGGCAATCATCATCGTCCAGCCGGCGGAGGCATCGGCGCGGGCCAGCTCGGCCAGCACCTCCATGCCTGTCACCAGGTCCAGCTCCAGGCCGCCATGGCTGCGCGGCACGAACATCCGATAGCAGCCCGCTTCTCTCAGCGCGGCGACGAGGTCCGGGGGTAGCTGTCCCGCCTTCTCGATTTCCGCGCTCCGGGAGGCAAGCTTCGGGGCCAACTCGCGTACCGCTTGCAGCAACTTCGCTCCAGCGTCCGTGGTCATGGTGGGGGCTCGGGTGGTGGGAACCCCGTAACGATGCACGATGCTTTCGGTCAGCGAAAGAAAAGACAGACAGGGTGAACCGCATGCATATGCATGTCGGATGCGCACCCCGGACCTTAGCTGCGACGGAGGGTGAAGACGGAGAGCTCGGGGTCGGCGCTCACGCGATACTTCGGGCCGCCACGCCCATAGCCCAGGCCACGATTCACGTAGAGCACGTTGCCCCGCAAGTCGTACCGCCCGCGCACATACGGTGAATCGATGGCGGCGTAGACGCGCTCGGTGATGCCGGGGATGTAGACCTGCCCGCCGTGGGTGTGGCCCGACAGACAGAGCAGGCCCTGGGACTCGGGCAGCGCGTCGGCGGTGATGGGCGTGTGGGCGAGCACCAGCCGGGAGCCCGACGTGGGGGCCCCCGGAACGTGGCCTCCACGTCCGCGTGGCCGCTGCGCGCATCGTCCACGCCCAGGACGGTGAGCGGCGCACCCCGCACCCGCGTCACCGTGTGCGTGTTCTGCAACACGGTAATGTTCGCGCGTTCCAATCCCTGGCGGAGGTAGGCGGGCGCCGTCCAGTGGTCATGGTTGCCAAGCACGGCGAAGGCCGGGATGCGGATGCCGGTGAGGAGTTCCTGTACGCGCTCCAGCGGGTCGCCCTTGCGCGTCACGTAGTCGCCGGTGAGGACGACGAGGTCCACGCCCTCGCGCTCCAGTGTCCGCACCGCGTGGATGATGCGCCCGTCCGGGGTGAACGGCCCGACGTGCAGGTCGGAGAGCTGGGCGATGCGGAGCCCCTCGTGGGCCGGGTCCAGGCCCGGCAGGGCCACGTCCACACGCGACAGCTCGAACTCCCAGGTCCCTCCCGATGAACGCACCGTTGCCTCCACCTGGGTGGCCGCGAGCGCCGCGACGCCTCCCAGGACGAACTGCCTTCGACTGATGCCCATGGATGCCTTCCTTGCGTGTAGCGAGCGCAGAGGGTGGCCCGGCGGTGTGGACCCGGCGCGCTTCCGGGATGAAACGTGTGTGAAACGTGCGGGGACGGCCTGCTCCCCGCGCCCGCGTGGCATACGCTTGCCTCCGCATGGCGCACCTGCTGCTCATCGACGACGACGTGGCGCTGCTCGACGTGTTGTCCCTGTCCTTCGAGGACGCGGGGCACCAGGTGACGTGCGCGAAGGACGGCACCGAAGGGCTGGAGCGGCTGCGCCAGGGCAAGCCCGACCTCATCGTCAGCGACGTCAACATGCCGGGGGTGGATGGCTTCACGCTGTGCCGCAGGCTGCGCGGCGCGGGGGACTCGACGCCGCTCATCCTCCTCACCTCGCGCGACGGTGAAATCGACGAGGCGCTGGGGCTGGAGCTGGGCGCGGACGACTATGTGAGCAAGCCCTTCAGCACCCGCGTGCTGCTGGCGCGGGTGGCGTCGCTGCTGCGACGGGAGGAGCTGCGCGGCGGCGGGGCGGCCCAGGGCCCCCGGCTGGTGCGGGGCGCGCTGGAGCTGGACGCGGAGCGGCTGGAGGCCCGCTACCAGGGCACATTGGTGCGCGTCACCGTCACGGAGTTCCGTCTCCTGGAGGCGCTCGCCCGCAGGCCGGGGGTCCTCTTCTCGCGGGAGAAGCTCTTGCAGCTCACGCGGGACGATGACTCCATCGTCGTGGACCGCATCATCGACACGTATGTGCGGCGGCTGCGGCGGAAGCTGGAGACGGTGGATGCGTCGTTCGACTGCATCGAGACGGTGGTGGGGGCCGGCTACCGGTGGAAGGACGTGTGATGAGCCGGCGCGGGACGCTGCGGCGGCATGCCTTCCAGATTGCCCTCGTGGTGGTGCTCACGCCGCTGCTGGGCGTCATGGCCATCAGCGGGGTGGAGTCCCTGTTCGGCGACCGCATCCGGGAGCGGACCGAGGAGAGCGCGGCCCTGGTGGCGGAGGCGCTGCGCACGGAAGGCGTCGAGGCGGCCCGCGCCCTGGCGGCCCGGCGCGCGGGGCGGTACTACCAGCGCATCCGGGTGCTGGACTCCGAGGGGACGGTGTACCTCGACGAGAATCGAATCCTCGGCCACGGGCCCCGGGTGCTCTTCGGGGATGTCTTCTACGGCCCGGAGCGGGCCTTCGTGCTGGAGCGGTTGGACCGCGACTGGGGCCCGCCGCTGGGGCGCGCGGAGGTGGTGGAGGCGCTCGTGTCCGGGCAGGACGGCTCCTGCCGGGCGTCCATTCCCGGCAACCTCTTCCTGTGCGCTTCGGCCAGGAAGGTGAACGGGCTGGAAGGGGCGGTGCGGGTGGTGCTGGTGGAGGGCAGCTCGCGCCGCGCGCTCCAGGCGGTGCACGAGTCCCAGCGGCAGCTCGTCAAGCTGCTGTTGTTCACGGTGGCGCTCGGCCTCGCGCTGGCGTGGTGGACGGTGCGCTCCTTCGTTCGGCCCGTGGAGGCGCTGCGCAGCGAGCTGCTGGCCCGTGCCACCCAGGCGGTGCCCAAGGCGCTCGCCCTGCCGGACGCGCCTCGGAGGACGATGGGGCGCCCGCATGAGCTGGGCGAGCTCACCAATGCGTTCAACACGGTGCTGACGGCGCTCGCCGAGCGCACGCGCACCAACGAGGCCTTCCTCACGGACCTCGCGCACGAGTTCAAGAACCCCGTCGCGGCGGTCCGCGCCTGCGCAGAGCGGCTGGCCGAGCCCGGCCCGTTGGACCCGGCCCGCCAGGCCCGGGCTGGCCGAGGGCCGCTGAAGGGGGAGCGCCGTCCGACTGGACTCGGCTCGTCACGCAGTTCCTGGAGCTGGCGCGCGCCGAGGCGGGCCTGCCGAACGAGGGGCGCGAGCCGATGGACGTGGGCGAGCACCTGGATGGGCTCGTCGGCTCGCTGCGGAACGACCCTCGGCACGAGGGCATCCGGTTCGAGCTCACGCGGCCGGCGGGGCCGCTCGTCGTGCAGGGCGTGTCCCAGCGGTTGGAGCTGGCGTTCCGGAGCCTGCTGGAGAACGCGGCGTCCTTCGCGGGTCGGGATGGCTGGGTGCGCGTCACCGTGAGCACGGGGCCCGAGTCCCTCCAGGTAGCCATCACCGACAGTGGGCCGGGGATTCCGGAGGCGGACCTGCCGCGCCTGTTCAACCGGTTCTTCACCAGTCGGGGAGACCGCCACGGCACGGGGCTGGGGCTGGCGTTGGCTCGCGCGGTGGTGGAGGCGCACGGCGGGCGCATCGAGGTGCGCTCACCTCCGGGGGAGGGGGCCACGTTCGTGGTGGGCCTGCCTTTCACGCACGGCGCACACGCTTCGCCGTGACGCCGCGGTGAAGCCCTCTCCGCCAAGAGGGGCGCCAGGCTTGCGATGCGCCCGGCCTTTCACACACGTTTCACAGGCCGCGCGATGACGTTTCACCCCGGGGCCATCCGGCCTTCGTCGCGGGTGCCCATCCTGGGGGCATGCACGACGGACACATCCTCTATCTGGCGGTGGCTGATGGACGTGGGCACCTCATGCGGGCGCACCTGCTGCGCACGCTCCTGGGAACACGGGGCATCGACGTCTCGCTCGTGACGCCTTCGCGGGACGGGCAGGCGTTCCTCGCGGCGCTCGGAAGTCCCTCGCGGCTCATCTCGGAGCACTTCCAACTGGAGCTGGGAGACCGGCATGTCCTGGACGTGCGCCGGACGCGCGCGAGGCTCCTGCGCTACCTGCTGCCGGACCGGTGCGGCCGCGACTTGAAACTCCTGGAGTCGTGGGCCCGGGACGCGGACCTGGTGGTCAACGACTCGCTGCACCCGGCCCTGCTGGCCGCCACGCTGGAGCGACGGCTGCGCGTGGTGCACGTCACCGGGGAGAACATCTGGAACACCACCCTGGCCCAACTGGAGGCGGATACGAATGGGCCACTGCGCCTCGCGATGGGCGCGGCGCTCCGGGGGGCCATGGGCCGTGCGTTTGGCCGCATCTTCCACACGCTCGGGACGGAGTGCCTTCCTCCCGGAGGAGACCGGACGTGGTGGCTGCGGCCTCTTGTCGCGGCGCCTTCGCGGAGCCGTGAGGCGGTGCGCGAGGCGCTGGGCGTGGGCTCGCGGCCGCTGGCGGCGGTGTACCTCAACCCGCACTACGCGGCACCGGAGATTGCCGAGACGGTGGAGCGGGTCCTCGCCGCGCGGGGCATCGCGATGTACGGGGTGAGCGAGGCCTTCGGCGCACGCCAGGGGTGGCGGGCACGAGACGCGCGGCTCGCGGAGGTGGTCCACGCGGCTGACCTCTTCATCAGCGGCGCGGGCATGGCGGCGCTGGAGCAGTCGCGCGCGTTCGGCGTTCCCCTGCTTTCGCTGCTCGGTACCCAGCCCGAGCAATTGTCGAATGTCGCGGAGGTCGCCCAGGGTGAGGGACGCCCGCCATGTGTGCCGGTCCGCGTGGACGTTCCGGGGTTTGCCCGTGAGTTGGAGCGTGCTGTCGATGAGCTCCGGGGGCAGGGCCGGAAGGCGGACCGGAAGGACGAACTGCCGCGCATCCAGGAGTCCTGGGTGCGGGCCTTCGAGGAACTCATTCACGCCGCAAGACAGGAGCCACGCCATGACAAAGCCTTCCGTCGCATTGGTGGTCGAAACGGAGAACCTGCGGGGCTCGGGCACGGCGGACGCTGAGTTTGCCTCGCTCGCGCGGTTGCTGCGCCACCTGCGCGGACAGCGCTTCGGCGTGGAGCGACTGACGGAGTGGGTCATCACGCATGAAGGGCTGCCCTCCGAAGCGCAACGCGTGTTGGAGGATGCCGCGGGCCGAAGCCTCACCTTCGTGGAGGTGCCGGAGGGCACGGGCTACTACGGCTCCAAGGACCGGGGCTTCGACGCGACGACGGCGGACGTGGTGGTCTTCGGCGATTCGGACTGCTGGCCGGATGCCGCGTGGCTGGAGCGGCTGGTGGCACGGTTCGACGCGCCCGACGTGCGGGTGGTGGCGGGCCGCACCGTGTATCGCGGGGGGCTGCTCGCCGAGGCGCTCACGCCGGTGGACTTTCCGTACTTCCCCAGTCCGCTGGGCGAAGGGCGCACGCGGAACTTCTATGCGAACAACGTGGCCTTCCGGCGCGAGGTCTTCGCGCGGTTCCGCTACGGAGGCCCGCGCGGCTTCCACCGGGGAGACTGCGGCGTGCTGGGGCTGCGGCTCCATGCGGAGCGGATACCCGTGCACTTCGAGCCCGAGGCCCTCACGACGCATCCGCTGCCGGACACGCTGGCGGGGCACCTCCAGAAGCGACTGCGGCGCGGGGCGGACATCGTGACGCTGGCGCCGTACCTCACCGAGCAGCTCGCGCCCCCGGTGCTCCGTCCGCTGGGGCGGGGTGCCGGGGCTGGTGCCCACGGCAG
>JBKGHK010000042.1:0-27971 GCA_046520375.1 Pyxidicoccus sp. 3LFB2 | reverse complement strand
CCGCCGCCGTGGCAACCCCGAGCCGACGGCCGTGGCCCCCGCCGTCGTCGCCCCCACCCCGTAAGAGGAGACCTCCGTCGCTCATGCCGTCCCTGCTCCGCCAGACGCCGCCCTCCTCATGCCTCCCGCTCCGCGCGCTCGCCTGGGCCGCGCCGCTGCTGCTGGCCTCCGTGCTGGCCTCGGGCTGCAGCGGGCTGGGCAAGTACACCTGGGTGGACGAGTACCAGGAGAAGCCGCCCCCGCCGGATGCCAGCTACCGCATCGCCGCGGGGGATTTGCTCAACATCCGCGTGTGGAACCAGGAGTCGCTCACCACGCAGGCGCGCGTGCGCGAGGACGGGCGCATCAGCCTGCTGTTCCTGGACGACGTGGAGGCGGCGGGCCACTCGCCGGCCATGCTGTCGCAGCAAATCCAGACGCGGCTGAAGGACTACATCAACCACCCGGTCGTCACGGTGGCGCTGGAGCAGGCGCGCCCCATCAAGGTGACGATGGTGGGGGAAATCAGCCGCATCGGCCCGCTGGAAATCGAGACGGGCGCCAGCCTCCTCCAGGCGCTGGCCGGCGCGGGGGGCTTCACCGAGTACGCCCACAAGGACCGCGTCTTCGTCATGCGGCAGGAGGACGGCGTGCCGGTGCGCATCCGCTTCCGCTACGACGACCTTATCCGCGCCGAGGGGCGCGCCCCGTCCTTCCGCCTGCGTCCCGGCGACGTCATCGTGGTGGAGTAGCCCGTGCTGGGGGCCGCCCTCACCGTCGCGCTCTTGGAGGTGTCCTCCGCCTCCGTCACGTACAACGTGGCGGTGCGGGCCGACTCGCGCGTGCGCTCCAACGAGGACACGGCCGAGGACGCCCCTTCCATCGCCGGTGACACGGACATCACCCCCACGCTGGGCCTGGAGCTGCGCGAGGGCAACACCGCCCTGACGCTGGACTACGCCCCGCGCATCAGCCTGCGCGAAATCACCGCCCAGCCCCGCACCGAAGTCCAGCACATGGGCCGGCTCGCGGCGGACTGGCGCCCCCAGCGCGGCGTGTCGCTGCGGCTGGGTGAGGAGCTGGTGCTGGGCAGTGTGAATCTCTTCACCACCGACGTGCTGCCCCTGCCGGACCCTGGCGCGGACCCGAACGGGCCGCTGCGGCCTCCCGAGGACGGCGGCCCCCTGCAGCCGCTGCCGGCGGCGGACACCGTGTACTTCCTGTCCTCGGCGACGACGCTGACGGCCAACACCGGCCTGCTGGGGCGGCGCTGGCAGCTGTCGGGCTCCAGCGGCTTCTCCATCAGCGGCGGGCTGGACGGGCCGGCGCGCGAGTCGGTGCCCCTGCAGTACGGCCCGCGCTTCGACGTGTCGCTGAGCCACGCGCTGTCGTCGCTGAGCGCGCTGACGACGTCCGCGTCGGTGGCCCACTCACGCTTCTCCACCGGGGCCAACAACACGGTGGTGACGCTGACGGAGGCCTGGGGCCAGCGGGTGGACCGGCGCACCTCCCTGGAGGGCGGGGCGGGCGTCAGCCTGGTGCGCGCCCTGGAGGCCCCGGCGGAGGAGGACCCGGACGTCGAGCCCGGGGAGCCCGGCGAACCCGACTCGGCACGTATGGAGCTGCTCCCCAACCTGACCTTCGCGGTGGGGCACCGGATTCCCTCCCGGACGGCGGACTTCTACGGGCGCGTAGGAGTGCGCGTGACGCCCTTCGTGGACCGGCTGACAGGCAGGGTGTACCCCAGGGCAGACCTGACGCTGTCGGGCGCCTGGGCGCTGGGACCGCGGGTGCGGCTGTCCACCACGGC
This sequence comes from Pyxidicoccus sp. 3LFB2, assembly GCA_046520375.1. Classification (GTDB taxonomy): domain Bacteria; phylum Myxococcota; class Myxococcia; order Myxococcales; family Myxococcaceae; genus Myxococcus. The sequence continues at coordinate 26,182 of JBKGHK010000042.1, read as the reverse complement.
CGGCACCGCCTTCGCGGTGGGCGGGGCCAGCGGGGACCGCATCGTCACCGGCGGGGTGACGGCCTCCTGGATGCTCTCACGCGTGGTGTCGGTGGATGCCGACATGCGGAGCACGCACAGCCGCTCGCCCGACGTACCAGCGGCCCGGCTGAACTGGGCCGCGTCGCTGGGCCTGTCCGTGCGGCAAACTGGTATCCTCTGAGGGCTGAGACATGGCGAAGCTCATCCTGATGTCGGTCCTCTTCATGACCATCACCCTGCCTGCCATGGCGGCGAGGGACCCGCACCCCGTGCGGGGGTTGAAGAAGGCCATCCTGTGGATCTTCCTCTTCAACGCGGCATACACGTACGGCGTGCTCGTCTGGGTGCCGCGGCTCGGCTTCGACTGAGCGAGCTTCAGCAGAAAGGCTGACGACGAATGGAGCCCCAACTGCAGACCGTCTTCCTGGTGGAGGACGCCCCCTTCTTCCGGAAGATGCTGGGCGACTACCTGCGGGACATGGGTTTCGAAGAGGTGGTGGAGCTGCCCAGCGGCCGCGCGGCGCTCAAGCACCTGGAGACCGCCCTGTGTCCGGACCTGGTGTGCCTGGACCTGACGCTGCCGGACATCTCCGGCTATGACTTGTGCGAGGTCATCCGCAAGACGCCTTCGATGAAGGACGTGCCGGTGCTGGTGGTGAGCGCGCGGGATTTGCCCGAGGACAAGGCCCACGCCGAGGAGGCGGGTGCCAACGGCTACCTGGGCAAGCCCTTCACGCAGGAGGAGTTCACCCGGCGGGTGCAGCAGGTCATGAAGGGCTACGGTCCGAGGAGGAAGTCGTGACGATGCCCGCGCCCGGGGCTCCCGGGCCGCGCCCCCATTCGGTGCCGCCCCCGCAGCCGCTGTTCGTCCCCGAGCGTCCGGAGACGAACGCGCCCGCGGACCTCATCGACTGGGGCCTGGTCATCGACTCGCTGGGGTACCTGAAGAACGCGGTGCTGCGGCACTGGTTCCTCGCCCTGGTGGTGATGTGCGCCGTGTCCGGCATGGCCGTGGGCGTCAGTAAAATCATGCCGCGCAAGTACAAGGTCGAAACGCGGATGCTCACGCAGCGCAACTTCATCATCTCGTCGCTGGCGAACCCGGGCCGCTCCATTCCCGTGGACGCGGACCAGCCCACGCGCGCCGCGTGGGAGATGGTGATGAAGTACGACAACCTCAAGGCCATCGTCCACAAGGCGAAGCTCGTCGAGTACTGGGACGCGAACCGCTCTCCCCTCTCCCGGCTGAAGGAGAAGCTGACGGGGAAGGCGCCGCCGCCCATGGACGACAAGGACAAGGAAGACGCGCTCATCGCCATGCTGGAGCAGGCGATGATTGTCGGCGTCGAAGGCGGCAACGGCACCGTCTCCATCGGCGTGGAGTGGGGCGACCCGCAGCTCGCGCTGAACATCGTCGAGGCGGCGCAGCAGAACTTCCTCGACATGCGCCAGGCGGCGGAGATGGGCGCGGTGTCCGAGGCGATTACGATTCTGGAGAAGCAGGTGGTGGACGAAAGCGAGGGCATCAAGAAGGCCATCGCCGAGCTGGACGCCACGGTGAAGCGCATCGAGCTGAAGCGAAAGAGGGAAGAGGAGAAGGCGGGCCGCAAGGGCACCCCCACGGCGACCGGGGGGATGATCAACACCGACCACCTGCTGGCCCAGATGCGCTTCATGATTCAGACGAAGCGCCGGGCCATCAACGACGTGGAGGAGTTCCGCGCCCGGCGGCTGACGGAGCTGCGCAACCAGCTGTCCGAGGCGCGCGTCATGTACTCGCCGCGCCACCCGATGATTACGGACATCGAGCAGCGCATCGTCGCGCTCCAGGAGGACTCGCCCCAGCTGGTGGCGCTGCGCTCGGAGCTGAACGAGCTCATCAACGAGTACACGCGCAACGGCGGCAACCCGGCGGAGCTGGAGTCGGGGCTCGCCACGGCGGGAATGCCCATGGGTGCGCTCGGCGGCGGGACGCCCACGGCGGACAACCCCGAGGTGTCGGTGGCGGCGGACCGGGTGCGCATGCTGGTGATGCGGCACCAGGAGAAGACGCGGCGGCTGGACCAGGCCCGCACGGAGCTGGAGATTTCGCGCGCTTCGATGAAGCACCGCTTCAGCGTGCTGGCCCCGCCCACCTTCCCGGAGAAGCCCTCCAAGCCGAAGGTGCAGCTCATCGTCGCCGCGGGCGTGATTGGCGGCATCGGGCTGGGCATCTTCGCGGCGGTGGCGCTGGACATCATCCGCCGGCGGATTCTGGAGAAGTGGCAGGTCGAGCGTTTGCTGAAGCTGCCGGTGCTCGCGCAGCTGGAGCGCCGCTAGAGCGGCTTTGAGCGGCGCTCGCGCGCCCGTGGGGGAGACTGTCGTGACGGTGTGGACCTGGGTGGATGTGGCGCTGTGCGTGGGGCTGCTGCCGGTGGCGGTGGCCTGCGGCTACCTGCTGTTGCTGACGCTGCTGTCGTGGCGGCGGGCCGCGCCGGTGCCTCCGGCGCCCGTGCGTAGGTTCGACGTGGTGATTCCCTCGCACAACGAGGAGCTGGGCATCGCCCGGACGGTGGCCAACCTGTCCGCGGTGGACTACCCCGTCGCCATGCGGCGCATCCTCGTCGTGGCGGACAACTGCTCGGACGCGACGGCGCAGAAGGCGCGCGAGGCGGGCGCCACGGTGCTGGAGCGGCATGACACGGAGAAGCGCGGCAAGGGCTACGCCCTGGCCTACGCCTTCGAGTTCAGCCAGAAGGACGGCTTCGCGGACGCGGTGGTGGTGGTGGACGCCGACACGGTGGTGTCGCCCAACCTGCTGCACGCGTACGCGGCCCGGCTGGAGAAGGGCGCCAACGCGGTGCAGGCGCACTACGGCGTGATGAACCCGACGGCGTCCTGGCGCACGCGGCTGATTACGATTGCGCTGGGCATGTTCCACAAGGTGCGCTCGCTGGGCCGCGAGGCGCTGGGCGTGTCCTGCGGCCTGCGAGGCAACGGCATGTGCTTCACCCACGCGGTGCTGCGCGAGGTGCCGCATGACGCCTTCAGCGTCGTGGAGGATTTGGAGTACGGCATCCGCCTGGGCAAGAAGGGCCACCGCGTGCACTACGCCTGGGAGGCGGAGGTGCTCGGGGAGATGGTGTCCGGCGAGAAGCAGAGCCGCTCGCAGCGTCAGCGCTGGGAAGGTGGCCGCAAGCAGATGCGCAAGCTGCACGGGTGGCCGCTCTTGAGCACCGCCCTGCGCGAGCGCAGCGGGCTGCTGCTGGACTTGTCCATGGACGTGCTGGTGCCGCCGCTGAGCCAGCTGGTGCTGGCCGCGGTGGGTGGCACGGTGGCGGCGGCGGTGGTGACGTGGCTGTCCGGCGGCACCGCGGTGCTGGCGTCGAGCGTGGCGGGCTTCGCCCTGGCGTCGCTGGGCGCGTACGTGCTGCGCGGCTGGTGGGTGTCCGGCGTGGGCCCTCGCGGCCTGTTGGACCTGGCCTGGGCGCCTGTGTACGTAGTGTGGAAGGTGGGGCTCATGCTGCGCGGCCCCGGCGCGGAGAAGCGCGGCGAGTGGGTGCGCACCACCCGCGAGGCGGAGAGCAGCGCGGACGTGCAGCGGTAGACGGTGGGGCATCCCAGGCTCCGAGCGGGGAACACGCTTGGAGCCGGTGATGGCGGACGGGCTGCTCCGCGCGGGCGGTCCCGGTCGTGATGGAACGATGATGAAGCGCGGAGTCCCCCGTGCGGAACGGGGCCCGCGTCCTCTGGATGATGGCCACCTCCTGATGCAACGAGGTGGCTCCCATGAAGTCCATCGTTCCGCGTGTGGTGTGCGGCCTGCTGATGCTGCTGGCCGTACCCGCCCTGGCGCAGTCCAGTACCATCATCGGCACGGTCATCGACGCAAAGAGCCGGCAGCCGGTTCCCGACGTCGTGGTGACCGCGACCTCGCCCAACCTGCAGGGCGAGCAGACCGTGATGACGGATGCGCAGGGCAGCTACCGCATTCCCAAGCTCCCGCTGGGTGTGTACACGCTGCGGTTCGAGCGGGAGCAGTTCAAGCCGTACGCGCGCTCCGACGTCCAGTTGCGCCTCAACCGCACCATCCGTGTCAACGTGGAACTGCTCTCCGCGTCGCTCGGTGAGGCGGTGGAGATTACCGGCTCCGCGCCGACCATCGACGTGGGCTCCACGACCACGGGCGTCAACGTGGACCAGGAGTTCATCAAGCGCATCGCCGTGGCCCGCCCGGGAGGCAGGGGCGGCGCGTCCCGGAGCTTCGAGTCCCTGGCGACTCCCGGTGCCCGGAGTGGCGCCCCCCGGGTAACCATCAACGGTACGACGTCGCCGGAGCGCGGCTATGTGGTGGACGGCCTGTCCACGAATGACCCGGCCCACGGCATCAACCCGCAGCCCCAGGCGGCCAGCACGGCCCCGGTGGCCCCGGCGCCCCCCAGCATCCCCGCCCCGAGTGTCCGCGCCTCCGAGCGCACCGCGCCGCCAGCGGGCAGCTCCTTCTTCGACATGTACTTCAAGGGCTACGGGGTCAACCCGACGGTGACCACCGAGGAGGAGCGCTTCTCCACGTTCTCCGTGGACACGGATACGGCGTCGTACACGCTGATGCGGGCGTACCTGGAGCGCGGAGCCCTGCCCGACGAGCAGGCCGTGCGCGTGGAGGAGTTCGTCAACAGCTTCGACTACGGCTACGAGGCCGAGCCCGACGCGCCCTTCAGCGTCCATGTGGAAGGCTTCCCGTCTCCCGCGCGCAAGGGCTACCAGGTGGTCCACATCGGCGTGAAGGCGCGCGAGGTGGGCGCGCATCAGCGCAAGGCGAGCCACCTCGTGTTCGTCATCGATGTGTCCGGCTCCATGCACCTGGAGAACCGGCTCGGGCTGGTGAAGCGCGCGCTGCGGCTGCTGGTGGACGCGCTGGATGAGCGGGACGCGGTGTCCATCGTCGTGTACGGCTCGGAGGCGCGGCAGGTGCTCGGGCCGACGAATGCCACGGAGAAGGAGCGGCTGCTGGCCGCCATCGACGGGCTGAGCACCGAGGGGTCCACCAACGCGCAGGCAGGGCTGGAGTTGGGCTACGCGCTGGCGGCGGAGCACCTGCGCAAGGGCGGCATCAACCGCGTCATCCTCTGCTCGGACGGGGTGGCCAACAACGGCATCACGAACGCGGACGGCATCTGGGAGCGGGTGAAGGGCTTCGCTTCACGGGGCATCACCCTGTCCACCGTGGGCTTCGGCATGGGCAACTACAACGACGTGCTGATGGAGCGGCTGGCCCAGGTCGGCGAGGGCAACTACGCCTACGTGGACCGGCTGGAGGAGGCGCGCCGCATCTTCGTGCAGAACCTCACCGGCACGCTCCAGGTGGTGGCCAAGGACGTGAAGCTGCAGGTGGAGTTCGACCCCGAGGCCGTCGTGCGCTACCGGCTGCTCGGGTACGAGAACCGGATGCTCACGAAGGAGCAGTTCGCGGACGACAAGGTGGACGCGGGCGAGGTGGGGGCGGGGCACTCCGTCACGGCGATGTACGAGGTGAAGCTGGCCGAGGCCGCCGGGTCCTTCGGCACGCTGCGCATCCGCTACAAGGCGCCGGAGGGTGGGGACTCGAAGCTGATGGAGAAGCAGATGCCCGCATCCCTGCTGCGCACCGCGTATGGCAAGGCCGCGCCGCCCACGCGCCTGTCCTACGTGGCGGCGGCATTCGCGGAGAAGCTCCGGGGCTCGTACTGGGTGCGGCCGCTGTCCTACGACGGGCTGGTGGCGCTGTGGGAAGAGGTCGGCCAGCCGCTGAAGGGCCGGCAGGACGTGGCGGAGCTGGGGGCGTTGATCCGCAAGGCGCGGGCGTTGGACCAGCGCGCGGACCGGTTCGAGGCCTTCGCCCCCGTCAGCACCATGGACTTCGACCGGGTCCCGACGCTGCCGTAGCGGGGTGGGCGCAGGTGGGAGGGCCTGGTCTGCTGGCAGGTGGGGGCACGCACGAAACTAAAATGGGGTTTTAGTTTATGACAAGCACGCGCCGGACGCTCAGCGACTGTGCCGCCTCTCATCTGTCGCCCGAGTTCCTCCTGCAGGCCTACCACCAGGCACTCCATCGAGGACGCGTCGCACGGTCGGAAACCCCCGATGTCGAGCAGGTCCTGAAGCCCTACCTGGACCCCACGTGACGACGCGCGGAATGTGCCCTGTTGCGCCGGCGCACGCGGTCCTGAAGACGTCACGCACGCGGGCCGTGCCGAAACCGTGATGAAGAGACGAGCCTCGCGTGAAGTTCGCGCGGGGCGTCGCGGGAAGGATGGCCACCTCACGATGCACCGAGGTGCTCCACCATGAGGCTCATCGCTCCCTACGTGCTGTGCAGTCTGCTGATGCTCTTCGCCGTGCCCGTCCTCGCCGAGTCCGAGCCGCCCGATACCCGCCCCGGCACGCTCATCGGCACGGCCCTCGACGCGAGGACGGGGAAGCCCGTCCCGGATGCCATCGTGATGGCCAGCTCCACCAGCCTCGAGACGGAGCGGTCCACGCGGACGGATGACAAGGGCCAGTTCCGCCTGCCCCTGCTCCCCCCGGGCTCGTACACCCTGAAGTTCGACCACTTCGACTACTGGGCCTTCGAGCAGCGCGACATCCAGCTGCGCCCCACCCGCACCGTGCGCGTCACCGTGCAGCTGCTCAAGCCGCTGCACATCATCCACGTCAAGTGAGGCCCACCGGCCCGCTCAGTCCGCCAGCGGCATGCCCCAGTCCGGCTGGCCGCGCTCGCCCTGCAGCCAGCGGTAGACCTCCAGCACCTGCTCCGCCTTCGCCTTCCACGTGAAGTACTTGAAGACGCGCTCCCGGGCGCGCTCGCCCATGGGACGGATGACCGACGGGTCCGCCGCCAGCTTCGCCAGCACCTCGCGCACCCGCACCACGATTTCCTCCGGCGTCCCCATCTGAACCGCGAAGCCCGTCGCCGGACTCACGATTTCTCCCGGGCCGCCGTAGTCCATGACGATGGGCACCAGCCCCAGCGCCATCGCCTCGCACACCACCGCGCCGCCGAACTCGCGCACGCTCGGGAAGCCGAAGACGTGGTTCTTCGCCAGCCGCCCCTGCAGCTCCTGGTGCTTCACCCACCCGGCGAACGTCACCCCGGACTCAATCCCCTCCCTCGCCGCCTGCGCCTTGAGGTTGGGCATCTCCTGGCCGTCGCCGATGTACTCCAGCACCACCTTGCCCTCGCGGATGAGCGGCGCCGCCGCCTCCATCAGCATGGCCATGCCCTTGTACGGCACGAAGCGCCCCACGAAGGCCACCCGCAGCGGCAGCTCCACCGGGCCCTCCGACTTCGCCGAGCCGAAGCGCTTCGGGTCGATGGCGTTCTCCGGGATGTACACCGTCTTCGCCTGCCACTGATTCGCCACCTGCCCCCGCGTCGCCCGCGAGCCCGTGAGAATCGCCGACGCGTTCTCCCGCGTGGACTTGTAGAAGGGCATCAGCTTGTACGCGTCACGCACGTAGCTCAGCCACTCCTTCTCCCGCAGCCGCGCGCCCCCGAAGCCCTTGGGCCACGGCAGGCCGCCGTTCATCGGGCCCATGAGGAAGGGGACTCCGGCGGACTTGCAGCGCGCCGCCAGCGTGCTGGGCGTGGTGGGGCTGATGGGCGTGTAGCGGTGCACCAGGTCGAACTCGCGCGCCTTGATGCGGGCGCCGAAGCGCTGCCAGAGCACCTCCTCGAAGTAGTAGTAGGGCAGCACGCTCAGCGCGGTGGCCGTCGTCCAGCCGACACCCGCGCTCCCGCGCAACAGCTGCCCCACCTTGTCGAGCGGTTTCTCCACCGGGGTGGAGTCCAGCGCGGTGAACTGCGAGCCCTCCTGCACCCCCTGCTTGAGGATGTTCTCCCGGTTGCGCACATGGGTGACCAGGTGCACGTCCGCCACCTCGGTCAGCGCGCGGTAGAGCGACCAGCCTTCCAGCGGGACGCTGACCCAATCGGGGTTGCACAGCTCGGCAATCAGGAGGACACGAGGGCGGGAAGCAGGCATGCGTGCCGCATCATCTATCCCAACCCGACCTCCAGATGTAGCCTCCCCGCGAACAGATGTACGACGCCCCCTACCAGCCCTACCGGCCGCCCTACCTGCGCTTCATCGCGCTGCTCGGCGCCATGGTGCTCGCCACCGTGGGCGGGGCCATCATCCACCCGGTGGTGGCCCTGGTGCCCCTGCTGGCCTTCACCGTGGTGTGGGTCGTCCTGAAGGTCCCCGTCCGCTACCCCGTCCTGGCGGTGCTCTACCTGGTGCTGGCCGTGGACTACGTGGCCGAGCGCCCCCAGTCCGGCCTGTGGCAGTCCCCCCTGTTCCCCCTGGGGGAGCTGCTGTTCGGCCAGCTCAGCCAAATCACCAAGATTGGCGCGCTGCGCTTCCCCCTCATCGACGTGCTCATCTTCGGGCTGCTGGGCCTGGCCATGTACCGGCGGGTGGTGAAGTCCACCATCGACCCGCCCACGGCCCCCATGCCCCGGCCCCTCGCCGCCGTGACGGCGCTGTCACTCTTCGCCATCCTCTTCATGGAGGTGCGAGGCATCGCCCGGGGCGGGGACTTCAAGAACTCGCTGTGGCAGTGGCACCAGGCCGCGGTGCTGCCGTTCATCGTGGCCATGTTCCACTACGCCCTGCGCGGGCCCCAGGACTGGCCCATCGTCGCGAAGGTCATCGTCGCCGCGGGCATCACCAAGGCCCTGGTGGGCATCTACTTCGCCACCGTCATCATCCCCTCGCTGGGCGTCTTCGTGGAGTACACGACGTCCCACTCGGACTCGATGACGTTCATCTTCTGCCTGCTGGTGACGCTGACCCGCTTCATCGAGCAGCCGAAGCCGGCCCACCTGATACGCGGGTTCGCCGTCATGGCCATCATCCTCCTGGGGATGGTGTACAACGACCGGCGCCTGGCCTACGTCAGCCTCATGGGCTGCCTGCTGGCCGCCTTCCTCATCAACCCGTGGACGCCGCTCAAGCGCCTGGTCGTGCGCTTCGTGCCGTTCATGGCCCCGGTCATCGCCCTCTACATCGCGGTGGGGTGGAACCGGCCCACGGGCATCTTCGGGCCGGTGGACACCATCAAGTCACTGATTGAGGGCCAGGGCGGCGAGGGCAACCTGGACTACCGGGACATCGAGAACCTGGACATGATTGCCACCTGGGCCCAGTTCCCCATCCTGGGCACCGGGTACGGGCACGAGTTCCTGGAGCCGATTCCCCTCCCGGACATCGCCTTCGTGTTCCCCACGTACCGGTTCCACCCGCACAACTCGCTGCTGGGGCTGCTCGCCTTCGGGGGAATGCTCGGGTACACGGGCGTGTGGCTGTACCTCGTCATCACCGTGTTCTTCGCGGTGCGCGCGTACCACCGCTCTCCCATCTCCGAGTACCGCTCCGCCTCGCTCATCATCGTCGGCATCATGGCGGCGTACGTGAATCAGGTGTTCGGAGACATGGGCATCATCTCGTACATCTGCACGTTCCTCGTGGCGGTGTGCGTGGCCATGGCCGGCAAGCTGGCCACGCAGACGGGCGCGTGGCCCGTGCCCAACAGCACCCTGCTGCGCCTGTCACCGTCCGCGCCCGTCCCGCCGCCCGGTGCCATCACCTACCAGAACGAGGACCCGGCGAAGACGGCGGCCCGGCGCTGAGGCGGAAAGTCCCGCGCAGGACGCGGTCCGTCCCAGGCACGCGGGCCCCGGCGTGAAGGGGCGCCCCGCGCGTGCCCGTCAGCCCGGCTTCCCCGGCAGCATGACGTGGAAGACGCTGCCCACGCCGTCGCGGCCGGGAGACTCCGCCCAGATGCGGCCGCCGTGGCGCTCGACGATGCCGCGCGAAATCGCCAGCCCCAGCCCCAGCCCGCCGTAGGAGATGCCGTGCGCGCGATTGAAGCGCTCGAAGATGTGCTCCAGCTGCCCGGACGGAATCCCCACGCCCCGGTCCACCACCTCCACGTGCACCTGGCCGCCCTCCTCGCGCGCCGTCAGCCGCAGGGCCCCGCCCCCGGGTGAGTAGCGCAGCGCATTGGCCACGAGGTGGGTGAACACCTGCTCCAGCCGCTCCTTGTCCGCGCGGAGCACCAGCCCCTCGGGCGCGTCCAGGTCGATGCGGTGCTCCTCCGACAGCGGCTGGAAGTGCTCCATCACGTCGCGCAAGAGCGCGCCCACGTCCACGTCCCCCAGCTCCAGGTGCAGCTCGCCCCGCTGGAGCCGGCCCACGTCGAGCAGGTTCTCCACCAGGCTGGCCATGCGATTCACGCTGCGATGCAGGCCCCGCAGCGCCTTGTCCACGCCCGCGTCCAGGGCCGGGCCGGACTTCACCCGCGCGAGGTGCGCGTAGCTGCGCGCCGCCTGCAGCGGGGTGCGCAGCTCGTGCGCCGCCATGGTGAGGAACATGTCCTTGGCCTCGCTCGCCGCGCGCAGCACCTCCACCGCCTTGCGCGCGTCGTCGATGTCCGTCGCCGTGGCAATCCAGCCGACAATCTGGCCGTCCTCGTCCCGCTCGGGCAGCGTCCGGCCCAGGAACCAGCGGAACTCGCCGTCCTTCGCGCGGCGCAGCCGGTACTCCTGCTCCAGCGGCTCTCCCGTGCGCAGCGAGCGGGCCCAGGCCGGCGTGAAGCGGGACAGGTCGTCCGGATGCATGAGGCGCCGGTTCTCCTCGCCGCGCCGCGCCTGCTCGGGCGTCAGGCCCGCGTACTCCAGCCAGCCCCGGTTGACGTAGCTGACGGTGCCGTCCACCAGCAGCGACCAGACGAGCTGGGGCATCGAGTCCACCAGGCGGCGGAAGCGCTGCTCGCTCTGGCGCTCCAGGATGTGGCGCTCCCGCTCCCACAGCGCCGCCTCCTGCGCCTGCAGGCGCTGCTGCTGGCGGTACAGCGCGACGAAGGCCTCCACCTTCCAGCGCAGCACGTCCGGGTGGAAGGGCTTCACCACGTAGTCGGCCGCGCCCATGGCGTAGCCGTGCACCAGGTGGGCTTCCTCGCGGCTGTGCGCGGTGAGGAAGATGATGGGCGTGTAGCGCGTGCGCTGCCGCTGGCGGATGAGCCGCGCCGTCTCGAAGCCGTCGATGCCGGGCATCTGCACGTCCAGGAGGATGAGCGCGAAGTCCTGGCGCAGCAGCCAGCGCAGCGCCTCCGGACCGGAAGCCGCCTTCACGAGCCGCTGACCGAGCGGCTCCAGGATGGCCTCCAGGGCGAGCAGGTTGGCCCCATGGTCGTCCACCATGAGGATGCTCGTGGGGGACAGCGCCGCCTCGGCGGAAGCTTCCGGCCTGAGCTGTACGGGCGCTTCCAACGGCTCTGCCTCCCTTCCCACCGTGAACCCTCGCGGTAATCAGTCTCCGCGATCCTGACAACGGGGCCCCGAGACTCCGGTCCAGTGGCGAACGGGGCAGGGAGGACCGGCTGCTCCGGTCTCCCACATCATGGCGCCACCCTCCAGAGGCATCCAGTCCGTGGCCTCGCGCGACGCCTGGCTACCCCCTGGGAGCGCGGGCCCTGACGGCCCGGGAAACCGGCCCGCACGCGGGGTGCAGGGTTCCCCGGGCGGAGCCGCCCTCAGGGGTTGGGGATGACCTTCAGGACGCCCTCGGGCCGGGGCGGGTGCGCGGCGAAGAAGAAGCCCGGGTCCTCCCGGCCCGGCGTCGGGTGCCGGGCGCGCCATGCCTGCTGGGCCGTGTCCCAGGCCTCCACGAGGTCCAGCAGGGACTCCAGGCGCCCGTGGGCCTCGGCACACCAGGCGGGGCCCTTGCTCCGGTACCAGGGCTCGTTGCCGGGCTCCTGCGCCTGGAGCTGGGCCTGGAAGAGCGCGTCGAAGCGATTCAGCAGGGCCTGCTTCCAGGTGGCCTCCGGGAAGAGCCGGCGCACCTCGAAGAGCTGGCGCTCCAGCTCCGCCATCAGCACGTGCATGCGGACCCAGCGGTGCTCGGCGAAGTGGACGTTGTCCGCTTCCGCGTAGCGCGTGAGCAGCTCCTGCGCGGCGCAGCGCCCCTTGGCCTGGATGCGCTCGAGGACCTCGGGCTCCATGTCCAGGTTGAGGCCGCCCTCGTTCGCGTCGAGGAAGAGCTGGAGGATGCGCTCGCGGTAGCCGGGCATGCCCGCCTGCGCGTTGTCGCGGTAGCTCTGCGCGGTCTCGAAGACGGCGCGCAAAAAGCCCAGCGTGTCGTGGATGGCGGTGCGCTGGGGCCGCGCCTTGTCGAAGTCCCGGGGGTGCGGCAGGAGCACCGAGTCGCGCGGGTCCTCCTCGCGGTGGTGGCCCTCGCGCTGCTCCAGCACCTGGGACAGCGGCGAGTCGTAGAGGGTGATGCCGAACGTCGGATGCTGCGGCACCCACGCGTCGAAGACGTGGATGGGGAAGTTGCTGGTGATGCCGCCGTCACTCAGCCAGTGCTCCTCCAGGTCCTTCGTGAGGTCCACCACCTGCGGCACCCCACCCTTCGCCTTCCGGTACGTCTCGCCCTTCACCGAATACAGCCGCACGGCGCTCAGCAACACCGGGAAGCTGAGGCTCAGCCGCGTGGCCACCACCAGCGGGATGTCCTCGCCCATGGGGAAGCGGAGGAACTCGGCCGCGTCCTCGTCGCGGATGCGCAAGGACTCCGTGGGCCGGTTCGCGGCGCCCCACTTCGCCAGCGCTTCCACGACGGGCGCGGGGAACAGGCGCGCCATCTCGCTGCGCCGGAAGAAGAAGGAGCGGCTGCCCCGGGTGAGGGGCAGCGTGTAGGGCTGGCCCAGCGTGAGGTTGCTCGTCACCAGCTTGAAGTGGATCTTCTCCTTCTTCAGCTCGCTCACGGTGATGGGTGCGTCCAGGGGGCCCCGGCCCGCCAGCTCGTTGAGGCGCACGTGCAGCCAGTCCGTCAGCGCCAGGCCCGTGCCCGATTCCAGGAGCGCATCAGGGCCGGCGCTGCCGGGACAGATGCCGAAGCTCTGCGTGTCCTTCTGGTTCAGCCTGCCGATGACGCGCATCAACATGGCCCCGCTCGCGAGCAGGCCGCCCAGCAGGGTGCTGACCCCGCAGATGCCCAGGGCCAGCAGCACGATGAGGGCCCCCAGCATCTTGAAGCCCCCCGAGCCCACCATCCACCAGGCCAGGCCCCAGGCGACGCTGCCACTGACGAGCAGGGCCGCGAGGAGCAGGCCCAGGACACTCCCGAGGACGTAGGAGCCGGGGACTGACTTCAGGCAGAGACTGTTGATGCGGAGGACCCAGCGCAGCCGGCGGAAGATGCGGGCGAACAGGTTCGGCTGCTTCGGTGGCTTCGAGGGAGTGGGCGGCGGGGCTCCCTGCTTCGCGGCTTCGTCGCGCTCGCGCTGCTCCTTCTGGCGGGCCCGCTTGCGCTCCTTCGCGTTGCTGTCCTGCCAGGCGAGCACGGCCTTGTGGAGGGGACGGCTGGCTTCGGACGGCTGGAAGAGGCCCCGGACGAAGCCGGGCGTCGTGAGTTCGTCGTTCATCTCCGCGAGACGGAGGAAGCCGTGGGCCGTCTTTCCGGGCGTCGTGACGGTCTGCCGGCCGTACTCCGCGGCGGCCGCGGCGGCGGCGGCGATGGCTCCGGCGGAGGCGCCGCCAATCGAGTGGAAGCGGTACTTCTCCGCCAGCTTCAGGATGGCCGGCGGGTAGACGACGCCGCTCGTCACGCCTCCCTTCATGATGAGGTCGCACGCCTGGCCCGGCTTGTCGTTGAGACGACTTCGGTCCTGTGTCTCGGGACAGGCCGTGGCACTTCGGGTCTCGCGCATCACTCCCCTCGCTCGCCGTGGCCGTCCGTGGCCCGCGCGGCTTCGGGTGGAGGAAAGCAGAATGGTGCGCGGCTGGCGCGGGTGGTGATGACGGCGTCACGCAGGTGACGCATGCACGGCGGGTCCGGGTGGCCCCGGGCGTGGCGCGGTCTGCCGTGGTTGATAGGGGTGACGTCAAGAGCCCGAAGTCCCCTGCCTCCGAGTGATGGGCCCGATGCGGGATGGGCTAGTCTCCTGAAGCCTGCTTAAGCGAAGGAGTCCTGCGTGCAACGACAGGCGAGAAAGATGCTGGCAAGACTGTTGATGGGAGCCGGCATGTACGGAGCCTTGCAGCTGCAGACAGCACATGCGGAGCCTCCCCTGACGAACGCCCCCGGTTGCATCAAGCGTGGATGGCCTTCGACCGTCACCTGCGGAAGCACGGCGTGCTTTGTATCGAGCTGTGGCGAAGGAAGGTGTCCCTACTGCTTCATCGAGGGCATGGAGAACCTCGTCTTCAAGGGATGGGCGGCCTACACGTGCATGAGCGGCAACACCGTGACGGGGAAGGCGCTGCTGTTCAACACGCTGCCCTTCAACGCTCGCCTGGGGCCTTTCTGTGGCTGAGGTTTCGTGGGAGCAGGAAGCTGCCTTGGTGGCTGAAGCGCTCAACCTCCTAGCCGTGCTGGCTGCACCCCGTCTCTACGCGCGGTGGTGCACGCAAGCCCCGCCCGCGGAGTTGCGTACCGCTCTTCAGTCCCGCATGGCGGCGCTCTCGGCTTTCTGCGCGAGGGCGTGGGGGAGCCCGGATGCGGAGCGCTTCCGGTCAGCAACTCCCAAGGTGCAGGCACTCGCTGAGTCCCTGACAGGTGCCCCCCCCGGTAACCTCATGGATCCCGGATGGAACGCCCAGGCCCGCGAATGTCTGGACGCGTTTGGTTTCCCGGCGCCTGCAGGAGGATGGGACACCTTCGAAGGGTGGCCTGCCGGTAGTGAGTGAGATGCGTCCCGCACTTCTTGATGTTGATGACGTCAAGACCACAAGTACCCCTGCCTCCGAGCGAGCTCGCGCTTCAGATGACAGGAGCAGGTGGGTGCGGCGCTGGCCGGGAGCCACGTGACGGGGAACAGGTGGACCGGGGCTCCGAGCCAATCGCCACTGAAATGCTGAGTGGGCTGAGGGCACTCTCGCTGGGGATGCAGCGGTAAGGGGTGCATCTGCTCGACGCCAGAATTGGCCGCGTAATGGCCTCAAACTTGACAGATCTTGAGGATGTGCATAGCTGTAGTGAGTCATCGCAGGGGCGTTCCAGAGGAGCCCCTCTATCGGTTTCTTCTCGATGGAGGAGTGTGTCCAATGACCGCCAATTCTTCAGGGTCTGCCGCTGATTCGCTGCCCGTTCTGCCCGCTGTGGCAGTGGATGGAGCGATGGGCCCGCTGCGCGGACCTCCCTCTGAGGAACTGAAGCAGGACAGCGAGTTCAGGAAGGCACTTAGGCGGTTCATTGCGAACCGCGTCATGCGCCTACCCATTCTGGTGGGTGGGCTCCTTGCTCCGGCGGCGTTCTACGGGGTTCAAGTGATCTTGGGGTCACCCAGCGGGCTTACCGTCATTCCCATCTGGGCATTTCCGATGCTCGGGGCCCTTTTGGGAAGCATCGCCGTCGACCTGTCCGTCCGATTCGTAGGTGCTTGCTGGAATGGCCTCGGAATTCCGCACTACTGGCGGCGGTGGAACTTGTGGTTCACGTACCGGTTGGGCCGCATATCGCCCAAACAGTACTTCGAACTTGGAGCCGTACTGGACTACCACTGGCACTGTGGCCAGCTCTCTCCAGACGCCCGTCCTAAGCCTCAGGACGAATTCGTTCGTGAGGCCGTCCACTGGAGGATGGAATCCAGAAAGAAGCGAGGGGGACGTAAGAGGGGCGCTCACAGGCCCCGGTCCCTGTAGGGCAGGGACATATTGGATTGATGGGTGGGCCAGCCTCAGGTACCCGGGGCGGCGCGCCGGAGTCTCAGCGCGCCGGCCTGGGGTGCTTCGGGCTCAGGCGCCCGAGGCGGCGCGCTGGAGCATCAGCGCGAGCATGTCCGCGCTGCGCTCGCTGCTGAAGGTCGTTTCAACCTTGCGGCGGCCCGCCTCGCCCAGCCGGTGCGCTTCCTTCGCGTCGCGCGCCACGAACTCCAGCTTGTCCGCGAGCACCTTCGGCTGCTGCGGCGGAACGAGGATTCCGTCCGCCCCGTCGTCCACCAGCTCCGGCACGCCGCCCGCGCCCGTCACCACCACGGGCACGCGCATCGCCATGGCTTCCATGATGGCCACGCCCAGCGGTTCCTGGAGGCTCGCCAGCGAGAAGATGTGCGCGCGCTCGATTTCACCGCGCACCTTGTCCTCGCTCACCGCGCCCAGCAGCGTCACCGCGTCGCCGAGCTTCGTCTCCGCAACCTTCGCCTCCAGCACCTTGCGGTACGTGGTGCCGCCGGCCTCGTCCTCGCCGGCAATCGACAGCCGCGCGTCGATTCCCTTCGCGCGGAGCAGGCCCACCGCGTCGATGAGGTCCGCGTGCCCCTTGCAGGGGTTGAGACGGCCGCACGAGAAGATGCGCAGCGGGCCCTCGCCCGTCCACGCCGTGTACGGCACGGAGCGGTTGAACTTGTGGAGCTCCACGCCCATGGGCGCCAGCTCGATGTGCCGCGGCAGCGCGCCCGCCAGCTCCTGGTTCACCTCACCCAGCAGCTTCTTCGTAATCACGAAGGCGAACTTCGCGTGGCGCCACTTCTCCTTCTGGTTGGGGCCGTAGTCGTCCAGCGGCCCGTGCAGCGTCAGGCTGTAGGGCAGCCCCGACAGGAGGTTGGCGAAGAGCGCCACATGCGCCGCGTTGGCGCATGAATGCACATGCACGTGCGACCAGCCCCGCTCACGCGCCAGCGCCGAGAGACGCCCACCCATGACGGCGAAGGCGAGGAGCTGCGCACGCCCCTTGGCGTCCAGCCCTTCCGCCCGGGCGATGGAGGCCAGGCAGCGCGCCCAGCCCGTGGGCATGGCACGCGCGATTTCCGCGGCGGCCTTGGCGACGCCGAGCGCTCCGGCCGCGCCCGGGGGCGCGAGGTACTCGGTGCGCGACATGGCCTCGCGCGCCCACGAGTGCGAGATGATGCGCGCGGGCGGCGGGCGGGTGGACACCAGCTCCGGTGACACACCCTTCCCCGGCAGCGCCTGCAGCTCGCGCCAGAAGAAGATGTGTGTCTGGCCGGGGAACTCGGGAATCAGGTAGCCAATCTTCTGCACGCGCTTCCCATAACACGGCTGGCCGTCAGCGCATGCCTGCCTGCCCGGGAGTCGGGGTGGACCCCTGGCCCCGCTTCGTGGAAGCACGGCGGGATGTCGGACCCTCAGGGTAGGAAACAGTCAACCCGCCGTGGTGGCTCGGGTGGGTGGGAGGCGGGCTCTCCGCGGGAGGGCACGGTGGTGGGACCCGAGCCCTTGCGTTTGGACTGAGTCCAAACCAGTACCAGGGAGGGGGCGGGTGCGGCGTCCATGGTTCAACCTCGAAGAGGTGCGGCGGCTTGCGGAGCAGGACCGGTACGAACTCAACCAGGGGCCTGCCTGTGTCGGCGCGCTCCACATCTACCTGCCAGCGGGCTTCGGCCATTACCGGTCCTTCGCGCGGACGGTGGTCCTGGCGCTGACGCTGGAGGACTTCTGGCAGACGCGCCGCTGGCCCGAGCGGTAGAGAGAGGAGTTGCCGATGGAAGAGCTGGAGTTCGACTCGGTGGGCTACCCCTGCCCATGCGGGCGCGGCGAAATCGAAGCGAAGGCCGTCCCCGGTCGGCGCATGGGCTACCTGCAGGTTCCCGACCTGGAGATTCCCGCGGATCTACCCATCCCTACGTGCCCCGCCTGTGGCGAGGCGTGGCTCGGCCCTGTCACCACGAAGCGGCTCGATGAGGCGCTCGGTGCCGCCTATCGCCGTGAGCTCACCCGGAAGGCCGAGCGCGCCATTGAAACCCTGCGCGCGCACATTCCCCAGCGGAACCTGGAGCAGCTCATCGGTGTCTCTGGCGGGTGGCTGTCCAAGGTGAAGAACGGCCACGAGACATCCGCCTCCCTCACCGCCCTGCTGATGCTGCTCGCCGCCGACCCGCGTCGCCTGGACTCCTTGAAGGCGCTCTGGGCCGTCCAGGACGCACGGCCCAGGCGCGTCAGGGGCTCCCCGCAGGCGGCCCGCTCCAGCCCCTCGCGCCGGCCCTCACGGCCCCGTGCTCCGCGCGACCCCGCGTCCCGGTGAGCCCCGCTCCTGCCGGGTAAGCCCTCGAAATCCCTGGGAGCAGGGCAACCAGCACCCGCCCCCCTGCCCGCCCGGGCAGGTCGTTGGGCCGCCGCCACGCGTTGCGCTATACCGGGCGCCTCCCCATGGCCGCCGACTCCAGCGCACCTCCCAGTCCCGCGGATGCCGCTCCGCCCGAAAGCTCCGTGCCCTCTCCGGAGCTGCAGCGGCTGTGGTTCGCCCTGGAGCGCCGCGCCTGGTCCTACCTCACCATCGTCCCCGCCCAGCCCGGGGGCCCCGCGCTCGACGCCGCCACCGCCATCCTCGAGGCCGGCGCGCCCTACGCGTACTCGCAGAAGGTCCACCTCCACGACGCCACCGGCATCTCCCCCGGGGATGCCACGCGCCTCGTCGTCGAGCTGCGCGAGCGCGTCGCCCGGGGTGAGCGCGTCGTCGTCGTCCTCGACTCCCTCCTCACCCACCCCGCAAGCCTGCCCCTCGCCCTCGCCGCCGACGGCGTCCTGCTGTGCGTCGCGCTCGGGGAGACGGAGTTCGGCGCCGCTCGCAAGACGATGGAGTACGTCGGCCCCGAGCGCTTCTTTGGCAGCGTCATCTTCCCCAGGTCCAAGAAGAAGAAGGCCCGGGCCGCGCAGGACACGAAGAAGAAGCCATGAGCACCGCCGCCCCCACGCCCCGCCTCAGCGTCGTCATCGCCACCTTCAACCGGCTGCCCCTCATCACCCGCCTGCTGTGGCAGTTCGCCTCACAGACGCTGCCCGCCGAGGACTTCGAGGTCGTCGTCGTCGATGACGGCTCCAAGGAGCCCGTGCGCGAGCCGCTCCTGGCGCTCAAGGTGCCCTACACCCTGCGCGTGGAGGTGCAGCAGAACGCCGGCGCCGCCGCCGCCCGCCACCGCGGCGTGCTCGCCGCGCGCGGCGAGGTGGTGCTCGTCACCGATGACGACATGCAGGTGGCCCCGGACTTCCTGGAGCAGCACCTGGTCCAGCACCCGCCCGGCTCGCGCCGTGTGGTGCTCGGCCGCATCCGCCCGGACCCGTCCATCGGCGACATGCCGCTGTTCGAGCGCTGGTACGCGTACCTCAACAACCGCATGGCCGAGGAGCTGTCCGTCCCCGGCGCCCGCGCGCGCGGCAACCACCTGTACACCGGCAACGTGTCCTTCCCCCGCGCCGACTACGTGGGCGTGGGCGGCTTCGACAAGTCCCTGGGCCAGTCCGAGGACGTGGAGCTGGGCGTCCGCCTGGAGAAGGCCGGCTGCACCTTCGTCTTCGCCAGCAGCGCGTACGTGCTGCACGGCAGCGACCACGTGTCCTTCGAGCGCTGGCTCAAGCGCGCCAACCGCTACGGCATGTTCGACACCCAGGTGGCTCGCAAGCACCCGGACGTGCGCGGCCTCAACCCCTGGCGCCTGCTCTTCGAGACCAACCCGCTGGCCCGCCCGCTGCTGGCCGCCACCGTCGTCGCGCCCGAGGCCACGCGCCTGATTGCCAACACCGTGATGAACGTCGCGAAGACGGCCGACAAGCTGGGCCTGGAGAAGGCCGCCTTCGCCGGCACCTCCGTGGTGTACGGCATGGAGTACCTGCGCGGCGCCCGCAACGAGGCCGGTGGCTGGACGGGCATCGCCCGCGAGGTCGCCCGCTACCTGCAGGGGCGGGGAGAGTAGTGGCCCCCATGAAGCGGAGGACTTCGATGATTGGCTCGCTCGTCACGGACGCACTGGAGCTGGCGAAGGCCGCCAATGGCACTCAGGACGCGAAGTCCATTGCCAAGGTGGTGCTCACCAGCGACTCGTACCGGATTACCGCGCTCAACCGCGCCCGTGAGGCCGCGCTCGCGTACCGCATTCCCCTGGTCAACCACGTGCTGCGCGTGGCGCAGACGGCGGTGATGGGGATTGAGATTGGCAAGGACGTCACGCTCGGCAAGGGCGTGTACTTCGTGCACAGCCTGGGCGTCGTCATCGGCGGTGACGCGAAGATTGGCGACCGCGTGCGCTTCTACGGCAACAACACCGTGGGCACCGCCAAGGACAACGGCTACCCCGTCATCGAGGATGACGTGTGGATTGGCGCCGGCGCGCGCATCCTCGGGCCGGTGCGCATCGGTGCCCGCTCGCGCATTGGCGCGAATGCGGTGGTGCTCCAGGACGTTCCTCCCGACAGCGTGGCCGTGGGCATTCCCGCCCGCATCTTCCCGCGCAAGGACAAGGACGACGTGGTGCTCTGAGGCGCCCCGCTGTCTCAGGGCGCCCCACCGGGGGGAGATGAAGCTCATGGAGGTCGATGTGAAGCGTGCGCGGATGAAGGCTGGCGCGGCCGTGCTGGCATGCGCCGTGCTGGCCGGTGGAACGGTGGCGGTGGGACAGGGCGCGGCGGATCAGGCTCCGGGGCTCGGGCACTCCGGCGCCAGGCGCGGCCGGCAGCCCGGGCTCGGCTCCGGCGGCTCCGTCCACCACGCCCCTGGCGCTCTACGACGGGGGCCTGTCCCCCGGCTGGAATGACATCGGCTGGGCGCCGCGCGAGCTTCCCAAGGGGGCTCCCGCGCGCATGCGCCTGTTCAACTACGGCGGGTGGATTCTCTACCGGCCGAAGCTGGAGGGGGCCTTCGGCGCGCTCGCGTTCCGCCTCAGCGCTCCGGAGAGCTACGGCGAGTTCCTGGAGGTGCGCCTCGACGCGCCCGGCGCCGTCTCCTTCCCCCGCGTGCCGATTACCCCCGAGCTCAAGGTCCGCAAGGACGGTGAGTGGACGGAGGTCCTCATCCCCATGGAGCTGCTCAACCCGCGCGGCGAGGCCTTCGACCGCGTGGTGCTGCGCGCCTCCAAGGACGTGGGCCGCGACTGGGTGCTCTTCGACAAGGTGGCCCTCGTCCCGCTGCCGCCCGAGGTGGCCGCCGCGCTCGCCGCCGGCGGTGGACGCTCCGGCAAGGGCAGCGGCCGCGAGGCGCGCATGTCCATCGACTGCACCGCGCCGGGCCACAAAATCAGCCCGCTCATCTACGGCATCGCCTTCGACGGCCTGCAGGAGAAGAAGGACAAGCACCAGTACCGCCTGGGCGCCACCACCCGCCGCTGGGGCGGCAACACCACCTCCCGCTACAACTGGAAGCTGGGCGGCGCGTGGAACACCGCCAACGACTGGTTCTACCAGAACGTCGACATCGGCTTTTCCTACGAGGACTTCCTCGAGGCCAACCGCAAGAACAACATGCAGTCCGCCCTCACCGTGCCCCTGCTGGGCTGGGTGGCGAAGGACACGAAGTCCGTCGGCTTCCCCGTGTCCCGCTTCGGCCCGCAGCAGCGTGAGGACAGTGGCGGCGGCAATGGCCTTGCGCGCGACGGCACGCCGCTGAAGCCCGGGGAGCCCTCGCTCACCAGCGTGCCCGCGCCTCCCGAGTTCGTCGCCGAGTGGGTGACGGCCATCCGTGAGAAGGACAAGGCCCGCGGCCAGCGCAGCGTCCAGATGTACATCCTGGACAACGAGCCCATGCTCTGGAACTCCACGCACCGCGACGTGTTCCCGGAGCCGCTGGGCTATGACGAGCTGCTCAAGCGGACGATTGAGTACGGCACCGCGGTGCGCAAGGCGGACCCCGAGGCCCTCATCGCCGGCCCCGCCGAGTGGGGCTGGACGAACTACCTCTGGTCCGCCGCCGACTTCGCGCCGGGGAAGATGAACCACTCGGACCGGCGCGCGCATGGCGACGTGCCGCTCATCGCCTGGTACCTGCGGCAGCTTCGCGAGCACGAGAAGAAGACGGGCGTGCGCATCCTCGACGTGGTGGACCTGCACTTCTACCCGCAGACCAACGTGGGCGTGGGGCTGGAGGGCAACACGGACAAGGAGACCAACGCGCGCCGCATCCGCAGCGTGCGCGGCCTGTGGGACCCGACCTACAAGGACGAGTCCTGGATTGCCGAGCCCGTGCGCCTGATTCCGCGCATGAAGGAGTGGATTGCGGAGAACTACCCCGGCCGCGCCATCTCCATCGGCGAGTACAACTTCGGCGCCTTCGGGCACATGAGCGGCGGACTCGCGCAGGCCGAGGCCCTGGGCCGCTTCGCGCAGGAGAACATCTTCTCCGCCTTCTTCTGGCAGTACCCCACCAACGGCTCGCCCGTGTTCTGGGCGTTCCGCGCGTACCGCGACTTCGACGGCAAGGGTGGCCGCTTCCAGGACCACTGGGTGCCCGCGAAGGCCGCGCAGAACACCAGCCTGTTCGTCTCGCGGGATGACTCGGGGAAGAAGCTGGTGGCCATCGTCCTCAACCTGGACCCGGACCAGGCCGCACAGGCGCAGATTGAACTGAAGGGCTGCGGCACGCTCGACAGTGTGCGCGTGCTGGGCTACTCGGGCGCGCCGGGGGGGTTTACCGAGCAGACTCCCGGCTCGAAGGCGGAGGGCTCGCTCACGCAGCGGCTGCCGCCCTATTCCATGACAGTGCTCGACCTGACGGTGAAGAAGCCATGAACGCCGCCTCCCCTTCGACGTCCTCCTTCACCACCGGCCGGCCGCGCCTGCGCATCGGCCAGCTCGCCATCGACCAGCTCACCTTCGAGGACGCCGTCCGCGAGATTGGGCGCCTCGTCGACCTGCACCAGGGCGGCTACGTCTTCACCGCCAACGTCGACCACGTGGTGCTGGCCGAGGACCACGTGCGGTTCCGCGAGGCATACTCGCGCGCCGCGATTTCCGTCGTGGATGGGATGCCCATTGTCTGGGCCTCGAAGGCCATGGACGTGGCGCTGCCCGAGCGGATTGCCGGCTCGGACCTCATCCTCCCGCTGATGCAGCTGGGCGCCGAGCGCAAGTGGCGCGTGTACCTGCTGGGCGCGGGTCCGGGCGTGGCGGAGAAGGTGGGGCACATCGTCCGCGAGAAGTACGGGGTGGAGGTGGTGGGCTGGGACTCGCCCCTGGTGCACATCGACGGGGGCGACGCGCAGAACGACCCGATTGTGGCGAAGATTCGCGAGAAGGACCCGCACCTGCTCCTGGTGGCGCTGGGCAGCCCGAAGCAGGAGGTGTGGATTTCACAGGTGTCCCAGAAGCTGGGGCCCACCGTGTCGATTGGGATTGGCGCCGGGCTCGACTTCATCGCCGGCACCGTGAAGCGCGCGCCCCCGTGGGTTTCGCGCGTGGGGTTCGAGTGGCTGTACCGCCTGACCAAGGAGCCGAAGCGGCTGTGGCGGCGGTACATCCTGAATGACTCGCGCTTCGCCACGATTCTGCTGCGCGAGTTCTGGCAGCGGACGGGTGGGAAGCCGGAGTAGGCCTCACGCTGGACAGCAGGCGCACGCGCGCATCGGCTACCATGGCGGCCTCGGGGCACCTGGGGGGCACATGACGCGCGGAAGTTCGATTCGTCCACTCCGCCTCGCCGCGACGTTCTCGCGGCAGAGGCCGACATTGAAGACTCCCGCCGCGCTCCCTTCCCTCGTCCTGATGGCCCTGTGTGCCGTGCTGGCCTCGGGCTGCGACCCCGACGTGGTCTCTCCTCCGCTGGAGGTCACCGCCACCGCGGAGCTGGGCGCCGTGCGCCTCTCCTGGCTCGAGCCTTCGGAGACCGCCGGCTCCGCCATCACCCGCTACCACGTGACGGTGGCCCCCTCCGAGCCAGGCGTGACTGTCACCGTGGACGGGCGCTCCGCCCTCGTGTCGGGGCTTCGCGCGGGCGGCATGTACCTCTTCAGCGTCGCCGCCGAGAATGCCTCCGGCGCCAGGAGCCTCCCCGCCGGCATCGGCCCCGTGCAGGTGCCGGACGTGCCCGAGGCCCCCACCGGACTCGTCGCCGAGCGCGGTGATGGGCTCGCCCGCCTGTCGTGGCAGGCCCCCGCTTCCGATGGCGGTCTGCCTGTCCTCCACTACGTCATCACCGTGTACCCGCAGCTGGCTCGCGTGCGGACTCCCGGGCCCGAGCTGGCGACCGTCGTCGAGGGCCTCACGCAGGGCACGGCCGTCCTCTTCACCGTGCGCGCCGTCAATGCCGTGGGCGAAGGCCCCGCGTCCGCACCCTCCTCGCAGGTGGTGCCCGCTCGCGCGCCCGATGCCCCCACCTCCGTGTCCGCCTCCGCCGGCATCCGCTCCGCCACCGTCTCGTGGCGGCATCCCACTCAGACGGGCGGCCTGCCCCTCTCCGGCTACCTCGTCACCGCCTCGCCCGGGGGTGCCACCGTGCGCGTGGACCGCATCAGCACCGAGGCCTCCTTCACCGGCCTGCTCAACGGCACCGTCTACACCTTCGCCGTCGCCGCGCTGAATGACGTGGGCCCCAGTCCCGTGGCCCACTCCGGGCAGGCCCGCACCCGCCCATTGCCGGGGACGCCCTCACGCATGAAGGTGACCCCGGGCTCGCGCTCGCTCTCCGTGACGTGGGCACCGCCGCCCCTCGAAGCCGGGGAGTCCATCACCGGCTACACCCTGCACGCCTCGCCCTCGGGCATCGTCCGGCGGCTGGACGCGGAGGCTCGCGGCGCCTCCCTGACGGACGTGCCCAGCACCCGCCCCCAGGTCGTCACCCTCACCGCGCACAGCGAGGTGGGCGAGGGCCCCGCGGCCTTCACTCCCGCGCCCGTGCGGCCGCTGGCGTTTCCCGTGGAGCTGACGTCCCTGAAGGTCTCCGCCAACGAGGGCGGCTGTGTGTCGCTGGCCTATGGGCTGCGTCAGGCCGACTCGGACCGCGCCGAGGTGCTCGTGGAGTTCGACGCCGAGGGAGATGGCTCCTTCGTCCGCGCCACCCAGGCGGGCAGCACGACGCACTCGGGCCTGGCCGCGCTGGCGACTTCCGCGGACGCCGAAGGCACGGCGCACACCTTCCTGTGGAACCGCTCGCGTGACCTGCGCACAGACGCGCCTTCCGCCCGTGTGCGCGTCACCGCCACCGCGCCCGGGAGCCCGCCCGTCTCGCGCACCGTGCCCGTGGCGCTCACGGCCACGCGGCGCTCCTGCGAGGTGGACTTCGACGGCAGCACCGTGCAGGGCATCCCGGGCCTGCTCGCGGAGGGCGACTTCAACGGTGATGGCAAGCGGGACCTCGCGAGCTTCAACGACGCCACCGTCACCGTGTGGCGTGGGCTCGGCAATGGCCGCTTCGCGTCTCCCCTGCCCTATGCGCCCCGCCCTTCGCTGGCCGGTGAGCACTTCGTCTCCACCGACCTGGATGGGAACGGCACGCTGGACCTCGTCGTCCTCGACTCCGAGCCCACGAGCGTCGTCCGGGTGGCGCTCGGCCTGGGCGATGGCACCTTCCGCGCGCCGGTGGCGACGCCTGTCGCGAGCCGGGCGCTCGGCGTGGCCTCCGTGCTCCTGCCTCGGGACTTGAACGGGGATGGGCTGCCGGAGGTCGTGGTGAAGTCCCAGGACGGCGCCCTCTTCGTGCTGCGCCACACGGGGGTCGGCGTTGTCGAAGAGGCCTTCACCGACGCCGCCGTGCCCTTCACACCCCTGGTCGCCGGAGACTTCAACGGGGACGGCCGCGAGGACCTGCTGGCCGTGGGCGAGTCCCTCCTCGCGTTCTTCGGTCAGGGGCAGCTCGGCTTCTCGCGCGAGACGCTCGGTGACATGGGCGGCTCGGTGAGCCATGCCGTGTCCGCGGACTTCAACCGCGACGGCCACCTGGACCTCGTGGCCACGGTGCTCGAAGACACCGTGACGTCGCTCTACCTGCGCGCGGGGGACGGTGCGGGCCACTTCGCGGCGCCCGTGCCGCTGGCCCGGCTGTCGGGGAAGCCCTCCGCGCTCCTCTCGGTGGACCTGGATGGCGATGGCACTCCGGACCTGGCGCATGGGAGCGCGGCCGCGTCCACCGTCACGCTGATGCGGGGACTCGGCGATGGCACCTTCGAGTCCCGCTCGCTGCCCGTCGCGCGGACTCCGGTGCACCTCTTCATCGCGGACTTCGACTCCAGCGGCGGCAGGGATTTGCTCGTGAGCACGGAGGAGCGGGTAAGCCTCCTCCGGGACATGCACGCGCCGCCCGCCTCGGACCTCGGCACCGGCTTCGCCACCGGGGACTTCGACGGGGACGGCTGGGATGACGTGGCCTCGGCGGCGACGGGCGGCGGCGTCCAGGTGCACCTCACCCGTGCCGAGGGGGGCCTCGTGCGGCGCGGGCCGTCTCCCGCGCCCTCGGGCCTGCGCAAGCTGCTGGCGGGCCGGTTCGAC
>JBKGHK010000429.1:0-8838 GCA_046520375.1 Pyxidicoccus sp. 3LFB2 | reverse complement strand
CGGACGCCTTCGCCGGGGCAGCGACCGGCTTCGCGGCGGCGGGCGCCTTCACGGGGGCGGCGCGGGCCGCGGACTTCTTCGCCTTCGCCGGGGACTTGCGGGAGGAGCTCTTGGCCATGTCTCCACCTTAAACGAGCCACGGCCTCAACGCTTGCATGTCCCGACCCAACGGGCTTCCCGGGAATACTTCTTCGCACGCGCCGCACACGACTTCACACCGGGGCCGTCCCCCACGAGGGCAACCTCGGGGAAGATGGGCGGCCTGTTCCCGAAAGGACCTCCATCGAATGACACGCGCACGGCCCGTGGTGCTCTCCGCCCTGCTCTCCTCCGCATGCCTCTGGGCACCCCTGGCGAGCGCCGCCGGTGGCGCCGACATCGCCTCTCCCGAGGCCTGGCCCCGCATCCGCAAGGAGCGCATCCAGAAGCTGCTGCCCCTGGCCATGACTCGCGCCAACGTGGACGCCTGGGTGCTCCTCTGCCGGGAGAACGACAACGACCCGCTCGCCGTGCACGTCGGCTGTGAGAACGCGGGTGGCACCGCCGCCTTCCTCTTCTTCAAGCAGGGCGACGCGGTGCGCTCCGTGGCCCTGTCCCCCGCGGGCGAGGCCACGGCCCTCAAGGACGTGGGCCCCATGGATGAGGTGGTGCCGCTGGAGCGCGGCACGGACCTCTTCGCCCAGGTGGCCGCGCGGCTGGCCTCGGCGAAGCCCTCGCGCATCGCGGTGAACTCGTCGTCCGCGGTGACGGTGGCGGACGGCCTGTCCGCCACACAGCGCGCGGCGCTGGAGAAGGCCCTGACGCCCGCGCTGCGCAAGAAGCTGGTGTCCTCCGAGGACCTCGTCTCCGAGTGGCTCTCCGTGAAGCTCCCCGAGGAGGTGGACATCCTGCGCAAGGCCGCCGCGCTCACCTCGCAACTGGAAGTCGAGGCCTACCGCGCGGTGGTGCCGGGCAAGACGCGCGATGTGGACGTGGCGCGCTTCCTCAAGCGGCGCATGGCGGAGCTGGGCGTGGGCGACGCGTGGGCGCCGGACCAGAACCCCAACGTGCAGAGCGGCCCCACGCGAGGCCACTCGCACGCCACCGAGCGGGTGATTCAGCCCGGAGACTTCATCCAGACGGACTTCGGCATCCGCGTGGGCGGCATGTGGGTGACGGACATCCAGCGCTTCGCCTACGTGCTGGCCCCGGGTGAGACGCAGCCCCCGAAGGAGGCGCTGGAGAAGTGGGAGAAGGGCAAGAAGGGCAGCCGCATCGCCCTGGCGGCCCTGAAGCCCGGCGCGCGCGGCTGGGACGTGGACAAGGCCCAGCGCGACTGGATGCGCGAAGCCGGCTCCGAGCCTGTCATGTGGGGCACCGGGCACCCCGTGGGCTACTGGGCCCATGACGTGGGGCCGGCGCTGTCCGGCGCGCAGAAGGACCAGCCGGCGAAGGGGCAGGCCGCGCGCGTGGTGCGTCCGGGGCAGGTGTTCGCCTTCGACGGCTTCTTCGCGTGGAAGGACGGAGGCCCGGACCTGATGCGCCTCGTCTCCGTGGAGGAGATGGCCGTCGTCACCGAGACGGGCGCGGAGTACCTCATCCCACCGCAGGAGGACCTGGTGCTCATCCCCTCTCCCACTCCGAGCGCGGGGCCGTCCCGACCCGGCACGAGTCGCTGAGGCCGCATCCCCCGGGGCGTCGGCAGCGCGAATGGGCGTCGGCTAGGATGGGCCGGCGCCCCTGGAGACCCCCGTGATGCAAACCGTGCTGGTGATTGACGACGACCTGTTCGTGCTCACGCTGGTCCGGGACATCCTCCAGAGCGCGGGCTACGCGGTGGTGACGGTGCAGACGCCGTCGGAGGCGTTCAACATGAACGTCTCCGACATCAACGCCATCCTCTGCGACTACAACATGCCGGGGATGTCGGGCGCCGACGTGCTCACCGCCATGCGCGAGCTGCAGGCCTGCGACGTGCCGTTCATCTTCCTCACCGGGCACGAGCAGCTGGAGGACCTCCTCCCCGTCGCCATCCGCTATGGCGCGGAGCTGCTGCCCAAGCCCATCCAGCCCGTCGAGCTGGTGCGGCTGCTGGTGAAGCAGCTCGGCACCTCGGCCGCCTGACGTCGTGCCGCTCAAGGTCCTCACCTTCAACATCGCCCACGGCGCGCCGTCCCTCGTGCCCATGCCCTTCCTGCGCCCGCCCACGTCCCTGCGCCGGACGCTGGAGGGCATCGCCACGCTGCTCGCCCAGGAGGCGGCGGACGTGGTGGCACTTCAAGAGGTGGACCGCCAGTGCCTGTTCAGCGGCGGCGTGGACCAGGTGGCCCGCATCGCCGGGCAGGCGGGCTACCCGCACGTGCTGCATGGCGCGCACCTGCGAGTGCCCGGCCTCTTCGAGCAGGGCACCGCGCTGCTGTCACGCCACCCGCTGCACGAGCCCGAGGTGGGCGGCTTCGAGAGGGACCGCGCCGTGGACAAGGGCTACGTCGTCGCCGCGCTGCACTGGCAGGGACAGGTCATCGACGTGGTCTCCGTCCACCTGGACCCCTTCTCCGGGCCGCGGCGCTTGCGCCAGGCGCAGCGGCTGGCCGAGGCCTTGAACCGGAGGCACCGTCCCGCGCGGCTCCGCGTGGTGCTGGGGGACCTCAACTCCCACGAGCGCCACCCTGGCGGCATGCTGGAGCAGCTCTGCGCGTCCGCGCGCCTCCACACCCACAAGCCCGGAGGCGGCGAGCCCACGTACACCTCGGCGGCGCCCCGCGAGCGCCTGGACTGGGTGCTCGCGTCCCCGGAGCTGCGCTTCACGCGCTACGCCCGCGTCCACTCGCGGCTGTCGGACCACCTGCCCGTCGTTGCCGAGCTGGAGCTGGAGCTGGACCTGGCGGCGGCCGGACAGACTCCGGACTGACGCGCGGCCCCGCAACGCCCGCCATTCCTGGAAGTGCGGAGTGGGGTCGGGTGACCCCAGGTTGATTCGCCTGCGCCGTCGAGAGGATGGTTCGCCGTCGAGACGCGGGTGAGGACGATGAAGAACGAGCGACGGTTGCTGGTGTGGTGGATGTTGGCTCTCGCGGCGGTGGGCGGTTGCGCGGAGGAACCGAGGTCTTCTGACGCCTCGGCGCCGCTGGACACGGGGCACTCCGTGCAGCGACTGGCGGCCCCCTTCCCGGTGAGCGTGAAGCGGGTGAAGGACATCCGGCCCGGTGACCTGGGCTCCGCGCCCGGCTCGCTCACGGCGGTGAACAGCACCCTCTTCTTCGCCGCCACGGACGACAACGGCTCCGCGGGGCTCTGGACGAGCGATGGGAGCGAGGCCCGCACCACGCGCGTGCGCCAGTTGGAGGTGCAGGGCTCCACCTCCTTCTCCCCCGTCCGTCAGGCCGCCATGAATGGCGCCCTGTACTTCACGGCGTATGAGTCGGCCAGCGGCTACGAGCTGTGGAAGAGCGACGGCACCACGGCCGGCACCGTGCGCCTCACGGACCTGTCCTACGACACGCGCGAGCGCGCCGCGTCCAGCCTCACCGTCTCGAACGGAGTGCTCTACTTCGTCATGACCCAGGGGACCGGCACCGACGAGCTGTGGAGGAGCAATGGCACGCCGGGAGGCACCGGGTACGTCGCCCCCCTGGCCCACGGCCACGCATCGCTCCCAGGGGCCTCCGTGCTGACGGCCATGGGCGGCGGCATCTACTACTCCTGCTACACCAGCGTGGGCTACGAGCTGTGCAAGCTCAACAGCACCGGCACGGGCAACGTCATGGTCAAGGACATCTATGACATGTACGGCAGCTCGCTTCCCTCGCAGCTCACGGCCGTGGGGGGAACGCTCTTCCTGGAGGCCAATGACGGCATCGGCGGCCGTGAGCTGTGGAAGAGCGACGGCACCACGGCGGGCACCGTGCGCGTGCGGGACATCCGCCCGGGCTCCGCTGCCTCCGGCCTCGCGTCGCTGACGGCGGTGGGCAACACCCTCTTCTTCGTGGCCAACGACGGGGTGAGCGGCGCGAGCTGTGGAAGAGCGACGGCACCGAGGCGGGCACCGTGCGCGTGCGCGACATCCTGCCCGGGAGCGCCGGCTCCGATGCGCGGCCGGTGGCCAGCGTGAATGGCGTCCTGTACTTCACGGTCTACATCAACTTCCGCTTCCAGCTGTGGAAGAGCGACGGCACCGAGGCGGGCACCGTGCCCGTCGACCCCCGGCTGGGGGGCGCCTCCGGTGCCATGCCGTGGAAGGGAGGGCTGGTCCTGCCCGCCTCCGCGAGCGACACGGGCCAGGAGCTGTGGTGGACGGATGGGACTGCCGAGGGCACCCGACTCCTGGCGGACATCCGGCCGGGTGCCGGCTCCAGCCAGCCGATAAACCTGGTGGCCGACGGGGACACGCTGTACTTCACCGCGGATGACGGGCAGTCCGGCCGCGAGCTGTGGAGCATCGTCGCCCTGACCGACACCACGCCTCCGACGGTGACGTGCCCCCAGTCCCTCACCGTCGAGGCCGAGGGTCCCCAGGGCGCCACCGTGAGCTACGCAGCCGCGTCCGCCACGGATGACTTCCCGGGCTCGCCCACGCTGGGCTACAGCCACCCGAGCGGTGGCGTCTTCTCGCTCGGCGACACCACCGTCACCGTCACCGCCACCGATGACGCGGGCAACGCGGCCACGTGTGCCTTCACCGTCACCGTGAGCGACACCCGAGCGCCCACCGTCTCCTGCCCCGGGGACGTGGAGGCGGTGGCCACGAGCGCCGAGGGCGCCACCGTCGAGTACCCGCGGGCCTCCGCCACCGACGGCGTCTCTTCCGCCAGCGTGACGTACAGCCAGGCTTCGGGCACGACGTTCGGCATCGGCGTCACGGTCGTCACCGCTACCGCCACGGACTCCGCGGGCAATGCGGCCGCGTGTGCCTTCAACGTCACCGTGAGCCCGCCCGCGGCTCCCTCCATCACCTGTCCCTCGGAAACGGTGGCCGAGGCCACGGGTGCGGATGGCGCCATCGTCAGCTTCCCGTCCGCCACGGCCTCCGGCATGGAGCCCCTGCAGGTGACGTACAGCCGGGCCCCGGGGTCGCGCTTTCCCCTGGGCACCAGCGTCGTCACCGCCACGGTGCGGGATGCCCTGGAGCGGACAGCGTCATGCGAGTTCTCCATCGTGGTGCGCGACACCACGGCGCCTGCCCTCGCCTGTCCCATGGCGGTGGTGGCCGAGGCCACGGGTGCCCAGGGCGCGACGGTGGAGTACCCGCCCGTGACGGCATCGGACGGCGTGTCGGCGCCGGTGACGGTGCGCTACAGCCAGGCTTCCGGCACCCTGTTCCCTCTGGGTGCGACGACGGTCAGTGTCACCGCGACGGATGCGGTGGGGAATGCCGCCTCCTGTGCTTTCACCGTCACCGTGCGCGACACCACCGCGCCCACGCTCACGTGTCCGGCGAGCTTCACCGCCGAGGCCACGAGCGCCGACGGAGCGACGGTGGGCTTCCCGGTGGCGACTGCCTCTGACGCCGTCACCTCCACCGTGGTGCTGGCCTACAGCCGTGAGCAGGGCTCTGTCTTCGCCCTGGGCACGACGGAGCTCTCCGTGTCCGCCACGGATGCGGCTGGCAATGCAGCCTCGTGCACGTTCACCATCACGGTGCAGGACACCACGCCGCCTGAGCTGACATGCCCGGTGGACATTGTCGCGGAGGCCACGAATGCGACAGGCTCGGAGGTGACGTATGCCATCGTGGCTCCGCAGGATGCCGTCTCCGGGTCCTCGGTGACGGTAGGCACCAGTGCTCCCTCTGGCTCCCGCTTCGCGCTGGGAGAGACCTCCGTGCGCATCACCGCCACGGATGCGGCTGGCAACGCGGCGTCGTGCACCTTCACCGTCACGGTGCGCGACTCCACCGCGCCCATGCTGACGTGCCCGGTGGACATCGTCGCCGAAGCGCAGGGCCCGGAAGGCGCGGAGGTCTTCCCGCGCCCGTCCGCCATCACCACAGATGCCGTCACCAGCTCGGTGGAGGTGACCTACAGCCGAGTCGACGTCTATTTCCCGCTCGGTGTGACGACAGTCTCGGTGACGGCCCGGGACGCTGCCGGCAACACGTCCGCGTGCGCCTTCACCGTCACGGTGCGGGACACCACCCCACCCGAGGCCAGCTGCCCGGCCTCCACCGAGGCCGAGGCCCAGAGTGACGAGGGCGCAAGCAACGTGCCCCTCATCTCCCGCCTGCCCAGGGATGCCGTGACGCGCTTCCCCACCGTCTCGAGCACGCACCCGCGGGGTGCCCCCTTCCCCCTGGGCACCACCGAGGTCACCCTCACCACCACCGATGAGGCGGGCAACGCGAGCACCTGCGCCTTCACCGTCACCGTGCGAGACACCACCGCGCCCGCCCTCTCCTGCCCGGTGGACGTCACCGCCCAGGCCACAGAGCCCTCGGGCCTGGAGGTGCCCTACGCCGAGGCCGTCACCTCGGACGCGGTGTCCTCGCCCGCCGTGGTGTACAGCCAGGCCTCCGGGACGCGGTTCACCGTGGGCACCACGCCCGTCTCGGTGACGGCCACGGACGCGGCGGGCAACAGCGCCTCCTGCGAGTTCCACGTCACCGTTCAGCCACCGGCCCGCGAGCCCGTCTCCACGGACGCACCGGAGACGCTGGGCTGGGGCTGCAGCACCGGCGCGGGCCCGTCCTCGGGCCTGGGCTGGGGGGCGCTCCTGCTGCTCGTCTGGGGTGCGTCGCGACGCCGACTCGCCGGCTCGCGGCGCTGACTCAGCCCAGCAGCGCGAAGAGCTGGTGACACTGCGCCAGCAGCTGCCCGTCCTCGGTCCACAGCTGCTGCGAGTCCTCCGCGTAGCCCTCCGCGGCCTGGCGCGAGCGGCCAACGCGGAGAAAGTGCGCGTCCTCGCGCAGGCCCGGGCGCGGCAGCGCGTGGAAGAAGTCCATCCGGAAGTCCACCGTCGCCGCCGCCTGGAAGCCGTCCACCCGCGCGAGCACCGACGGCGGGTACGCATCCATCAGCCCCACGCACAGCGGCGCGTCCAGCGGCAGCAGCTCGCGGGGACGAATCCAGCCGCCCGTCTCCGCCACCGTCCCTCCCGAGTACGGCGCCCCGCCGATGCAGAAGCGGTACTCGAAGAACTGGCAGAAGGTCGGCATGGGCACGTCGGCCGGCACCACCGGCACCTCGTGCGGCGGTGGCGCCTCCGGGCGCTTCAGCTCGAAGTACTCCATCGTCCCGCCGCGCGCCGCGCCGAAGGTGGCGCTGACCACGCACACCACGCCCGCAGCGTTCTCCACCCGCGCCGTGGCATGTGTCACCAGCCGGCCCGCGCGTTCGATTCGCGTCAGCACCTCCGCCTCGCCCTCCACCGCCGGCGAGCAGAAGTGCGCGGTGAACGAGCGCACCGGACGCCCCACGGCGCCCACCTGGTGCTCCAGCGCCCGCAGCGCCGCGCCCGCCACCACCCCTCCGAAGGCGCCCTTTCCCTGGTACCAGGGCGCGGAGAAGTGGATGCGGTAGCGGCCGGGTGACAGGAGCTCGGGCGTGGTGGCGGCGAGGAAGGCGGCAGTCATTGCGCGCCGCACCGTATCAGCGCGAAGAAGCCGTGTCCGGGGAGAGTCCCACCGTGGAGAGGGCCACCTCGTACAGGTCTCCCTGGCCGTTGCCCGGCGAGCGCAGGCGCGCCTCGAACTCCTCGGCGGTGTACGGCTTCGCGCGCGGCTCCTGCTGGAAGGGAGGCCGCGACGCGTACACCAGCACTCCGCGCGCGGGCACCACCACCGGCGTCAGCACGTCGCCCCCGTTGACGGCCGGGC
Source organism: Pyxidicoccus sp. 3LFB2 (assembly GCA_046520375.1). Taxonomy (GTDB): domain Bacteria; phylum Myxococcota; class Myxococcia; order Myxococcales; family Myxococcaceae; genus Myxococcus. Next base: position 1,049 of record JBKGHK010000429.1, on the reverse strand, counting down.
CCAGGTTGCGCGGCGGGCTCCAGCCGTCGCCCTCGCGGAAGGACACCCAGAGGTCGTACCGGCCCAGGCTGCCCGGCCGCGCATCCGAGGTGAAGAGGAGGTAGCGCTCGTCGGCGGAGACGAAGTGGTTGCCCGCTCCGTGCCTGGAGTCATTGATGAGCGCCGGCAGCTTCTCGCCCGGGCCGTAGCGGCCGTCCTTCCAGGCGTGGCGGTAGATGGCGCGCTTCGCGCCCGGGTCCACCGGCATGCGCGTGACGTAGAGCGCGCCGTTGGCGGCGACGGAGGTGTTGGTCTCCGAGTCCTCCGTGCTGACCTCGGGCACGTGGCGCGGCGCGCTCCAGCCGGTGCCTTCGCGCTCCACCCGCCACACGTCGAAGTCCTTGCGCACCGGCTCGCCTTCCTTCAGCGGCCGGTTGGAGGCGAAGAAGAGGCTCCGCCCGTCGGGAGACAGCGCCGGGTCGATGTCCCGCCACCGGCCCGAGAAGGGCGCCACCTCGGGCTTCGTCCAGCGCCCGCCCCGGAAGTGGCTCACCAGGATGAGCTGGAAGGTGTAGCGCGTGGGGTCCGCGCGGTTGAAGTAGACGGTGTTGCCGTCCGGCGTGAAGGCGGCGCCAAACTCCTCGTGGGCGGAGGACACGACGTCGGGCGCGAAGAGGCGCGGCGTTGGAGGGGCGGCCGGCGCGGCGGACAGCGAGGCGAGCAGTGCGAGCGAAGCGACGGTGGACATGACTCTCCCGTGCGGCCCGGGGCCTCACGGTGAGAGGCCCCGGCCGCGAGTGTGGTGTTCTCAGGCTTCAGGCAGGACGGCGGTGGCGCGGCCTTCAGGCCCGGCGCAGCACCCACCCGGGCGCGGACGCGAGCGCCAGGCCCAGGCCCACGCCGATGACGCCGGACGCGCCATAGAGGACACACGTGAGCGCGCCGCACAGCGTGGCCAGCACCCCGGCCGCGAGCACGAAGCGGCCCCGCCCTTCCGAGGGCACCGCCCGCGCCGCGCGGGTGATGACGACCCCCGCCAGCACGCCGCCGCCCACGCAGGCCCAGAGGCA
>JBKGHK010000428.1:0-8860 GCA_046520375.1 Pyxidicoccus sp. 3LFB2 | reverse complement strand
CCCGGCGGACGGCCGGAGGCCGGAGGCGATGGGCGGGGGGCGGGATAGTCGGGGCTCGCATGTCTGACGGCCATACGGGGCCCGCACGGAAACCGGATTTCACCCACGGTGTCGCGGCACCGTGGCCCGCGGAAACGAGGCCCGGTGTCGCGGTGCGGCAACCGGCAGCCCGAGCCCCGGAGCCCCGGTGCCGAAGGCACGGAACATGGACGTCCCGAGCCACGGTGTCGCCACCACCGAACGCGCGCCCCGGAGCCGCGACCACCGGGCGATGCCGGGTTCCGAACACTTGCGCTTCGCCAGCCGGCGCGGCGCGGGGCGCGGCGTACCGGAACCACGCTGCCCGTGCGCGAGCACGGCCCCTTCCCGCACGCATGGAGCAGGAGGCGCGACGTGCAGAAGGTGGGAGATCCAACCAACCGCCGCGAGCGCAATACCTCATGGCCCGGCATTGGCCCGGCCGAACGCGGAAGGGAGACGAGCTCTCTGCTCCACCCCGTTCCAGGCACGGCGGACCTTCACCGCCGAGCCGTGTCTCGAAGCGGCCCAGGTGCTCCCGGCGTTTCAGTCGGGCGGACCTGGGCCGTGGCGTTGAAGCAGGTGCTTCCGTGGTCGCGGCATTTTCCACCGCGTGTTCGACGCGTCGCCGGAGGAGTCCTCTTGCACATGACCGCACCGTCACTTCAGGAGCGCGCGGCCCGGCTTCACGCAACACAGTTGCAGAGCATCCGGCGGAGGGTGGATGGGCTGTTCTCGGGGTTGATGGCGGGCCAGTGGGTGTGTGGCGTGCTGGTGGCGCTGGCCTTCTCGCCCCTGGCCTGGGAGGGCAAGCACACGGAGTTCTCGCACGTGCAGACGGCGGTGCTCGTGGGAGCGGCCCTCGCGGTGCTGCCCCTGCTGCTGGCGCGCTGCTGGCCGGGCACCGTGCCCACGCGGCAGGTGATGGGCGTGTCGCAGATGCTCTGGTCCGCGCTGTTCATCCACCTGACGGGCGGGCGCATCGAGACGCACTTCCACATCTTCGCGTCGCTGGCCCTGCTCGCCTTCTATCGGGACGCGTGGGTGCTGCTGTCCGCGAGCGCCACCACCATCCTGGACCACTTCACGCGGGGCCTGCTGTGGCCGGAGTCCGTCTACGGCACGGTCGACCCGGCGTGGTGGCGCTTCCTGGAGCACGCCTTCTGGGTGGCCATCACCAACGTCGTGCTGCTCGCGGCCTGCCGCGTCTTCCAGCGCGAGGCCCTGGAGACGGCCGAGCACCGCGCGGAGGCGGAGCTGGCGCATGAGCAGAAACTCCACACGCAGCAGCAGGCGCTGGTGCGCGCCGAGCAGGAGCTGCGGGACTTCCAGCAGCAGTACTCGCGCATCGAGAAGCTGGCCACCGTGGGACAGATGGCCGCCAGCATCAGCCATGAGCTGCGCAACCCGCTGGCCGCGGCGCGCACGGCGGTGTCCTGCGTCCTGATGCGGATGGCGAACCTGCAGGAAGCCCTGACGGACACGCGCATCCTGCACTTCCTGGACGTCACCGAGCGCGAGCTGGCGGTGTGCGCCCGCATCATCTCCGACGTGCTGGACTTCGCGCGCGAGCGGCCGCCCCAGTTGGAGCCCTGCGCGCTGCGCCCGCTGGTGGACGAGGTGCTCGGGGTGGTGCCTCAGCGCGCGGGGGTGCGGCTCGTCAATGGCGTGCCGGACTCGCTCCCGGTGCCGTTGTTGGACCGCGAGCTGTTCCGCATGGTGCTGGTGAACCTGGTGCAGAACGCCGTGGAGGCGGTGCCCCCTGGAAGCGGAGGCACCGTGCGCGTCCATGCGGAGGGCGGCGAGGCGACGCCCTGGCGCCTGCGCGTGGTGGATGACGGGCCGGGGATTCCAGCCGAGGTGCTGCCGAAAATCTTCGAGCCGCTCTTCACCACCAAGACGCAGGGCACCGGACTGGGGCTCGCCATCGTCTCCGCGCTGGTGCACAAGCACGGCGGCACGCTCTCCGTGCACAGCGAGGTGGGCCAGGGGACGGAGTTCCTCATCGAGCTCCCCGCCGAGGTGCTCGCGCGGACGGCGTGACGTCAGGCACCCGCGCGGCGCCAGTCAGTCCGCGTGGCGTCAGGCGCTCACGTGACGTCAGGCCGTCCGCACGGCGTCAGGCGCTCACGTGACGGCAGGCCGTCCGCACGGCGTCAGGCAGTCCGCATGGCGTCAGGCGCCCACGTGACGTCAGGCCGTCCGCACGGCGTCACGCGGTCCGCATGGGGACAGGCGCCTGCGTGACGTCAGGCACCCACGGGTGGAGGAGCCGCGCAGCGTCGGCAGGGCATCTCCTGCGTCACGCGCCAGGTGGCGCCTCCGTCCTTGGAGAGGAGGCCACGCCAGACGAAGGTGTCCGCGGCAATGGCGGTGAACATCCACCGCAGCAGGTGGCCGTCCGGGTCCTTCCCCTCGATGTGGATTTCATCACCCACGGGCCTTCCCGTCAGGACGGCGAGAAACCCCGTGGTGGCGCCCAGCCATACGACGCGCCAGTGGTCCGCCTTCGCGTCGTAGTGGCGCAGCGTGGTGCCGATGCGCCGCTCGCCCACGGCCGCGCTCAGTCCGGCGTCGGCGTTGGGGTAGATGAGCACGTCCTGGATGACGCGGCCGTCGAGCGCCCACGAGAAGGACCACTCTCCGGGCTGGCGGAACACCTCCTGCCCGTCCTCGCCGTAGAACACCACCTCCGCGTCCCACGCGCCGATGAAGCGCCCGAACAGGTCCAGCTTGTCCGCGAGCGTGGGCAGCGGCCCCTTCGCGCGCAGCAACTCCAGCGCCCGCTCGGAGAGCGGCGACTCGTGATGCAACATGATGACTGCCTCCATGTGAAGGGCCCGACGCCGGAGTGGCCCCGAGGGAAACAGGAGGGCCCTCCGGTCCATCGCCACCTTGAAGACCCAAGGTAGGAAGGACGGACGGGGCCGTCTTACACATCCTTGCTCCGACCTTCCGGAGCGCAAGCATGCCGCCCTTGCCGGGCCCCGCCGGGCCGCGACATGGTTGCCCCCATGCCGCGCCTGCATGCCTTCCCCCTGCTCCGCGAACCGGACCTCCAGCTCTCGCGAGTGACGTGCGACGGCCACGACGGCCCACGCATCAAGGAGGAGTCCTCGGACAGCGAGGGCCTCGTGCTCGCGCTGCACGGCCGCTTCCAGTTCCGTGATGCGACGACGCGCGCGGTGGTGGGCCCGGGCGTCGGCCTGCGCATGCGCGCACACCAGCCACGTGAAATCAGCCACCCCCATGGCGGTGGAGACGCCTGTCTCTCCGTGCGCGGCGCCTGGGTGTTCCGGTGGATGGACCCGGCCGTGCGCACCTTCCCGGTCAGCGCGGAGGCCTACGTGAGGCTCCAGGGCGTGCTGGCCCGGGTGGCCCGCCGCGAGCCCGTGGAGCGCCTCCAGGTGGAGGAGGCCCTCTGCGCGGTGGTGGCTCCGCCCGTGAAGCCAGCGCGCGGAGCCACTCCGAGCGCACGCGAGCGAGAGCTCGCCGGAACGATTGCGCACGAGCTCGCCCTGCGCTTCGACGAGCGGCTCTCCCTGGAGGAACTGGCCAGGCAGGCGGGCGTGTCCGTCTTCCACGCGTGCCGGGTGTTCCGCCGGGTGATGGGGCTGGGCATCCACCAGCACCAGCAGGAGGTCCGCCTGCGACACGCCCTGGCCCTGCTGCTGGACACCCGGCTGCCGCTGGCCGAGGTGGCGCTGGAGGCCGGCTTCGCCAACCAGGGCCACCTGGGCAATGCCTTCATGCGCCGCTACGGACGCACCCCGGGCGCCACCCGGAAGGGGCTGCTGCCCCGGGGCGCCTGAGCGAGGCTCACGGTCGCGCGTCGCGCAGCGCCGCCAGCAGCTCCTCCGCGGTGGTCACCACCCCCCGGGCCCCATGGGCCTGGAGCTCATGGGCGCGAAAGCCCCACGTGACGCCCACCCCGTACATGCCCGCCGCGCGTGCGGTGTCCATGTCCACGGCGGTGTCCCCCACGAAGCCACACGCGCCCGGCGCCACGCCCAGCTCCGCCGCGAGCGCGAGCGCCGCCGTGGGGTCCGGCTTGCGAGGAATGCCCGGCCGCTCGCCATACACTGCGCCGAAGGGCACGCCCGGCAGCAGCTTCGCGGCCAGCCGCTTCACGAAGCCGTCCGACTTGTTGCTCAGCACCGCCACCTTCACCCCCGCCTCCACCAGCGCCGCCAGCATGGCCATGACGCCGGGGTACGGCGCCGTCCGGTCGAACAGGTGCACGTCGTAGTACGCGCGGTAGGCCGCCAGCACCGGCTCGTGCAGGTCCTCGCGCCCGGCCGGCACCGCCCGGTGCACCAGCTCCTTCACACCCTCCCCCACGAAGCGCAGGTAGTCCGCCTCCGGGTGCGTGGGCAGGCCGTGGTGCGCCAGCGCGTGGTTCATCGCATCCGCGATGTCCCCCAGCGAGTCCACCAGCGTCCCATCGAGGTCGAAGATGACGGCACGAAGCTGCATGGGATGAGGTCTCCGCAAAAAAAAGAAAACGCCCCGGCCGGTGGGCCAGGGCGTTCGGGGCTTGGGGGCCCGCTTCAGTCGTGGACTACGGCGTCACCTGGGCCGTGGGGCCCGCGGGCGCGTCGCCAGCGACGGTCATCACCGCGAAGTTGATGTTCTGGTAGCCGGCCGTGGCGCAGCTGAACATCACCCGCTTGATGACGGCGTACTCGACGTCCTTGTGCGCCTGGATGTTGATGTCGCCCTTGAAGCCGCCCGCGTCGTCCTTCGCCATGGCGTGGAGGTCCTCGTACTGCTTCTTCATGTCCCGCAGCTTCTCTTCCAGCGCGGGAATGTTGAGGTACTCGTCCTTGGAGAAGTCTTCGACGCGGCCGACGATGGTGCCCGAGACGGTGACCTGCTCGTTGGACACCATGACGACGGGGTGCATCTCCACTTCCTTGACGTTGGCCGCCTCGGGAAGCTCGATGTCCTTCGTCATCATCAGCACCTCGCCCGTCGCGGAGAAGTTCGCGATGAGGAAGAGCACGATGATGACGAACATGTCGACGAGCGGGGTGATGAGGAGGTCGGCGTAGCCGCTCTTCTTGCCGTGTGCGCCGTGTCCAAACACCTTGGAGTGCTGGAGCCGCTTGCCGTACCGCTTGCCTGGGACCTGGATGGCCATGACGTGTGTTTAGCTCCGTGTACGGCTAGCCCATCGCCGCGGCGACCGACACCTGGGGCAACCCAGAGCCGATGCACTCGTCGATGATGCGAACCAGGTCCTCGTAGCGGACCTTGTCCTCGGGCTGCAGGGTGATGGCGGTCTGATCCGGCAGCTGCGCCTTCAGTTCCTTGAAGCGCGCAACCAGCTTGGTCAGGTCCGTCTTGCCCTTGGCATCCTTGGTGAGGGGAATCGGGTCGAAGGCGCTCTGGTCCGCCGTCAGCCGCAGCTCCGTGGGCGTAATCATCAGGCTGAGTTGGACCGTCTTGGTCTTCTCCTCCTCCTGCTGCTCGTCCGTGGAAGGGCCTCCCGCCTGGGAGACCTGGAGCCGGCCAATCTGGGTCCAGACTGCCGTCATGATGAGAAAGCTGATGGTCACTGCCATCAGGTCGATAAACGCGGTCAGGTTGATGGCGACATCGAGCGACTTCTTGCCCTTGCCACCTTGACCTGTGTCCATTCCGCCGGCCATGGCACTCTCCTCCTGGGGGCCGGGCTCAATGAAGAGCCAGTAAGATTACAAAGGGCGCGCCGCGCGTCCCTCGAGGGGACCTGACAGCGCGCCCGGGCTCCGGGTTCCCGACCGACTACTCCTCGGAGTGAGCCGACGCGGGCACGTTCATGTTCTTGAACTTGTCCTTGTTGGCCACGATGAGGTTGAGGACGGAGACGCTGGTCTCGTTGATGTCGTTGATGAGCGACTGCGTGCGGCCCATCAGCACGGAGAAGGCCACCAGCGCGGGGATGGCGGTCACCAGACCGAAGCCCGTGCAGTTCATGGCTTCGGAAATACCGTTGGCGAGAATGGTCGCCTTGTCGGCCGGGTTCACGTTGGCCACGGCCTCGAAGCAGGAGATGAGACCGGACACCGTGCCGAGCAGACCGGCGAGCATCGCCGCGTTGCCGAGCATGGCGAGGTAACCGGTGCGGGCCTCCAGGCGAGGCGTCTCGCGCAGGCTGGCCTCGTCCAGGGCGGCCTGGACCTCGTCGTTGCCCTTGGGAACGTTCATCAGGCCGGCCTTGATGACGTTGGTGAGCGGCGTGGACTTCTGGCCGGCCACGTAGTTGATGGCCTTGTCCAGGTCACCGGCGTAGATGTGCTTCTTCAGCCCACGCAGGAAGGCTTCCTTGTTGATGGATGCCTTGCCGAACAGGACGATGCCGCGCTCGACCATGATGGCCAGCGCAATCACGAGGCACACGGCGATGGGGTACATGCCCCACTGACCGGCCTCCCAGCGCATCGCGAGCTCCTCGAAGAGGCCTCGCTGAGGGCCACCGGCGTTCGCAAGTACGGTCAGATTCGTCAGAAACCCCAGGTTCATCGCGTGATGCCTCCACTAGGCGGCTTGGGCCCGCTGAGGCGGGCCTTACATGCCTGCCGCCCCCCCGGGCGGATGATCCACCCTCATGGGCGGCAGGAATGGTTGTTGAAAACGGTGTGCCGACTTTAGGAATGCAAGGCGGGGGTGTCAAGGCACGCCCAGGCGACGTTAAGTGCTGAAATCTCACAGGAATTTTGCGCCGGCCCGCCCCTTGCCAGGTGGTTCCCCCAGCAGCAGGGCAGGCATTCCGGGGGGTATTCCCAAGACGGTTTCAATGTGACACGCGCGAGCTTCCGGGCCCCTGGAACGCGTGCTAATCCGCCGCCATGGCGAGGAAGCGCATTGGCGAGCTGCTCCTGGAACAACGGGCGATCAGCGTCGCGCAGCTCGAGGCGGGGCTCCAGGCGCACCGCAAGTCGGGACAGCGGCTGGGCGCGGCGCTCATCGCGCAGGGCGCGATTACGGAGGCCACGCTGGCGGGGGCGCTGAGCCAAGCGTTGGGGCTGCCCCAGGTGGACCTGGCGGCGATCACTCCGGAGTGGGCGGCGGTGCACCTGCTGCGGGCCCGCTTCTGCGAGCAGCACGACCTGTTCCCCATTGCGCTGGAGAGCGTGGGCGGGCGGCGGCAGCTCGTGGTGGCGATGAGTGATCCGCTCAACGTGACGGCGGTGGAGGAGATCGAGTTCACCAGCGGCCTCAAGGTGAGCCCGCGCGTGGCGGCCCTGTCCGCGGTGCGCAGCGCCATCCTCCGCTACTACCACAAGGTGCCGGTGGCGGTGGCGACCGGAGCGGCAACGGCGGCCCCGGCTCCGGCGCGGACGCCCGGGGCGGCGAAGCCTCCGGCCATGCCCGCGAGGCCGGCTCCGGTGGCGAAGGCCGCGCCTCCCCCCGAGGAGGACGAGGAGGTCATCGTCGGAGAGGAGCTGCCGCCGGGAGAGACCACCCAGCGCACGTCCCTGGCGGAGCTGATCCGCGCGCGCGAGGAGCAGCAGAAGCAGCGGCGCGGGCAGGCGGCCACCGCCAAGCCGAAGCCCACGGCGAGCGGCGCCGGCGTGCTGGACGACCTGGACTACCTCTTCGGTCAGGCCCGTGAGGACCCCGACCGAATCGAGGAGCTGGAGCGGAAGTTCTGGGCGCTGATGCGGATCATGGCGCGCAAGGGAATGCTGTCGAAGGAGGAGTTCACCCGCGAGCTGGACGACGAGGGCGAGCGCTGACGGGCCGGGGTGTCCATGTCCGAAAACCGCGAGAGCGCTTCGTCGGGACATGAGAAGGCTCCGGGCATGGACCTGCTCGACCGCGACGCCTGCTACCGCGTCCTCCAGACCCGAGATGCCCGGTTCGACGGACGGCTGTTCGTCGGGGTGACGTCGACGGGCATCTACTGCCGGCCCATCTGCCCGGCACGCACGCCGTACCTCCAGAACTGCCGCTTCCATGCCTCGGCCGCCGCCGCGCAGGAGGCGGGCTTCCGGCCCTGTCTGCGCTGCCGCCCGGAGACGGCGCCAGACCTGGCGTCCTGGCGCGGCACGTCCAACACCGTGTCCCGGGCCCTGGCCATCATCGCGGAGGGCGGGCTCGACGGGGACGAGGCGGGCGTGGACGCGCTGGCGGAGCGGCTGGGCGTGGGCGGGCGCCAGCTTCGCCGACTGTTCAAGCAGCACCTGGGGGCCTCACCGGTGGCCGTGGCCCAGACGCGGCGGGTGCTGTTCGCCAAGCAGCTCATCCAGGAGACGCGGATGCCCATGGCGGAGGTGGCGCTCGCCGCCGGCTTCGGCAGCATCCGGCGCTTCAATGAAACGTTTCATGATTTGTACCGCCGCCCCCCGAGCGCGCTGCGCCGCAAGGCCGTGACGGAGCTGCCCGCGGGCTCCGTCGCCGAGGCAGGGGTGACGCTCCGGCTGCGCTACCGGCCGCCCTATGACTGGCCGGCGATGCTCGCCTACCTGGAGGCGCGCGCCATCGACGGCGTCGAGCAGGTGGTGGGCGGCGTGTACCGGCGGACGGTGTCCCAGGACGGGCGGTTGGGGACGGTCGAAGTCCAGCACGAGCCGGCGCGGGACAGTCTGGCCGTCACGGTGCGCTTCCCCACCGTGCAGTCACTTCCGGCCCTGCTGGCCCGGGTGCGGCGGGTGTTCGACGTGGGCGCGGACATCGAGACCATTGGGGCGCATCTGTCGAAGGACGCGTTCCTGGCGCCCCTGCTGGCGCAGCGGCCCGGGCTGCGTGCTCCGGGAGGCTGGGACGGCTTCGAGCTCGCGGTGCGCGCCATCCTCGGGCAGCAGGTCACCGTCGTCGCGGCCCGGCAGCTCGCCGGCCGGCTGGTGGCGCTGTG
>JBKGHK010000427.1:0-8889 GCA_046520375.1 Pyxidicoccus sp. 3LFB2 | reverse complement strand
CCGCCGTCGAGGAGGCCCGCCGCGCCGAGGAGGCCGCTGCCCGCGCGAAGGTGGAGGCCGAGGCCGGCCGCACGCTGGCCCAGGGCCTGGACAAGACGAAGAGCCAGGGCTTCATGGCCCGGCTCAACGGGCTGTTCGGTCAGCAGCGCCAGGTGGATGAGTCGGTGCTGGCGGAGCTGGAGGAAATCCTCTTCACCGCGGACATCGGCGTGCGCACCGCCAACCACCTGGTGGAGGTGGCGCGCGAGAAGCTCAAGCGCAACGAGCTGAAGGACCCGGAGAAGATCAAGGCCCTCATCCGCGACGAGGTGGCCCGCATCGTCGACCTGCCGGTGCCGCGCACGCTGGAGGGCGGCGGCCCCCCGCACGTCGTCATGGTGGTGGGCGTCAACGGCGCCGGGAAGACGACCACCATCGGCAAGCTGGCCGCGCAGCTCACCGGCCAGGGCAAGAAGGTGGTGCTGGCCGCCGGTGACACCTTCCGCGCCGCCGCCACCGAGCAGCTCGACGTGTGGGCGGACCGGGCGAAGGCGCAGCTGGTGAAGGGCGTGGAGGGCGGGGACCCGGGCTCCGTCATCTTCGACGCGGTGAAGAAGGCGCGCGAGGAAGGCGCGGACGTCGTCATCGCCGACACGGCGGGCCGGCTCCACACCAAGGCGCCGCTCATGGAGGAGCTGAAGAAGGTCAAGCGCGTCATGGACAAGGCGCTGCCCGGCACGCCGCACGAGGTGCTGCTGGTGCTGGACTCCACCAACGGCCAGAACGCGATTCAGCAGGCCAAGCAGTTCCACGAGGCGGTGGGCGTCACCGCGATTGCGCTGACGAAGCTGGATGGCACCGCGAAGGGCGGCGTCATCATCGGCATCTGCGACGAGCTGAAGCTGCCCGTCGTCTGGGTGGGCGTGGGCGAGAAGATTGCCGACCTGCGCCGCTTCGAGCCTCGCGAGTTCGTCCAGGCCCTCTTCGACTGACGGGCCGGACGGCCGGGGCTCACTGGCCCAGCAGCCCCGGCATCAGCTCCTCCAGGACCTTCAGCGCCTCCGGGTCCAGCTGCAGCTGCATGTCCTTCAAGTCGCCCAGGTCGCCCAGCCCCTGGGCGCCCAGCATGGACGCCAGGTCGGCGGTGCCCATGTCCTGGTCGCCGCGCGCCTCCTCCCACCAGCGCACGCGCAGGCCCTCCAGGCGCTTCGCATGGGTGGGGCTCGCCTTGGCCAGCTCGCGCGTGAAGCAGTCCTTGCACGTCCACTTGAAGCGGTACGTGTCCACGTACGAGCGCAGCGCCTGGACGAAGGCCACGTCCCCCACCAGCTGCCGCGAGGCGTGGTGCAGCAGCGGCGCCTTGCCGTAGACGAGCGCGCCGTACTCGAACTCGTCCGCGAAGTCGCCCGTGGGCCGGTCCGCGCGGCCGTCCTTGCCACCGGACATCCGGTACAGGTGGTACGACGACACCAGCGTTTCCTTGCGCAGCGCGTCCGCCGCCCCCTTGCCGTGCCTCCACTCGACGTAGAGCAGCGCGGCGTACTGCGCCAGCGACTCGTCCACAATCGGCGCGTTGATGGGGTCCGAGCCCACGAGGCTGGCGAAGTACTGGTGCGCCACCTCGTGCGCCACGGTGAACTCCAGCGTGCGCTCCAGCACCTCGCCCAGGTGCGCCAGCACGGAGTTGCCGCTCCCCTGCCCCATGACGCCCAGGAGCTCCTGGATTTCCTCCAGCCCCTTCAGGCCGGCCAGCGCCTCGGACGGGTCCGCCGAGCCGCGGTACAGCGACGTGGCCACCGTGATGAGGCCGGGGAACTCCATGCCGCCCGCCCCACCGGACAGGGGCGCCTCCACCACGCGGAAGTGCGTGTACGGCAGCGGGCCCAGGCGCCGCTCGAACTCCTGGAGCGCCCAGGTGGCGTACTTCAGCACGCGCTCCCCGGCGGCCCTGTCCCGCGCCACGTAGTGGCTCTCCACCGTGACGCCGCCCACCGTGGCGGTGGCGTGCTCGTAGCCCTTCGACACGAGGATGGGGAAGTCGCGCACCGCGCCCGCCGCGAAGGCGAAGCGCACGCGGCCGTTGCGCTCGGGCACCTCGCCCATGGGCGTGCCGGTGGCGTGCACCGTCCAGCCCGAGGGCACCGTGACGGTGGCCAGCACATGCGAGGGCTCGTACAGCGCCAGGTCGCCAATGCCCTGGGGCCCGGCCCAGGGCTGGCCCGCGGCATCCATGGGCGCACCTGGGGCACCACGCCCACCAGGCTGATGAAGTCCTCCGTGGCCGAGAAGGCGCCATGGTCTCCCCCGCCCCGGCGCTCACCGCCGCCCAGCAGGCCCGCGAGCATGCCTCCGCCGCTCTCCGCCTTCGGCACCGTGGCCTTCACCGCCACGTCCACCAGCGCCGCCGCGCCGGGGGGCACGGGCTCCTCCAGCGACACGCGGTACAGCGTGGGCTCCGGCTGCTCCAGCTTGATGGGCTTGCCGCCGAGCTTCGCGTCCGACAGCGTCACCCGGCGCCCCTGCATGTTGGGCGTCAGCCGCAGGTACAGCTCCGTGAGGGGACGGGTCCGGGCGTGGACCTCCACCTGCACCCGCCCCGTCACCTCGCGTGCGGCCGGGTCCACCTCCAGCTGCACCCGGTAGCGCGGCAGCTCCGCCAGGGGCCCCAGCGCCTTCGCCGCCCGCTCCCGCTCGGCGGGCTTCAGGTACTGGAGGCACAGCTGCACCTCGGGGGAGGCCGCCGGGGGCGCAGGCGGGGAGGCGCTCCAGGCGGGGACGCTGGAGAGCACGGACCACAGCAGACACCCACGCAGGAAGGTCCTCATGAGGCCATGCTAATTGACCGGCGCTACCACTGCTCGCTTACCCTGAGCGCCCATGCACTCTCGAACGCTCGTCCTGGCCGCCGCCTGCGTGTGGGTGGCCTGTGCGCGACAGGTCCCCCCCTCCGCCCCCACCCCCTCGTCGACTCCCCGTGCCGTCCGGCTCCTGCTGGACACTCCCGCGCAGGAGACGGAGACGCTCGCGAAGCAGCGCGAGGACCTGGACATCGACACCACCGAGGGCGAGCGCACGCCGCGCATCGTGACGACGGGCCAGACGCCGCTGCTGCGGCTGGAGGGAAGCCGGGCCCGGCTCTACGGCGACGCCCGGGCCTCGCTGGGCATCTCCGTGGACAACTTCCTGTTGCTGGAGGTGCTGGACGCGAAGGGGACGCTGGTGCGCAGCGCCGTGGTGGGCTTCACCGAGGGCGTCCACATGGGCAAGGAGCAGGTGGACGCCCTGGGGCGCCGCGCCTTCAGCTTCGAGGCGGGCGAGATTGACCTCACCCACCTGCTGCCCGAGTCGGAGCCCTTCCAGGTGCGCGCCACCGCGCTGGACTACTGGGGCGTGGGCCGGGTGAGCGACGTGTTCCTCGTGCTCGTTCCGGACGCGCGCCCCGCCACCGACGACGACCTGCGCGGCCAGTAGCCCCGCGCGCTTCCGCCCGCCTCCGGGTGACGGGGGCGGGCGGCACTCCGAATCAGAAGTTGAAGGCGCCCGAGGGGAGGCGGAGGAGCCCCCCACCCGCCTTGTTGCCACGCACCGGACGCGCGCCACCCAGCACGGCCGCGCAGTCATCGGGGGCGCACACCTGCCCCGGCGACAGGGGGGCGATGCCACTGCCCTGCGTGGCCATCACCGCGCCCACCGTGCCCGCGGCCACCACCGCGCCCACGCCGGCCCAGACGTACCAGCGGCCGTACCAGGGCTTGCCGGAGCTGACCTCCGTCTCGGGCTCCAGGTCGCGCGCCGTCAGGCCCGGGGCCGTGTCGTCGGTGCGGGACGACGGGTCCAGCACCGGGTTCTTCGGCGCGTCCCGGGTGGCCACGGACGTGTCCACCAGGGGCCGCAGCGTGCCCTCCACCGCGTAGTTGCGGCCGGCGAACACGGTGATGTTGTGCACGTCGGGCTTGAAGCCCGGGGCCCGGAACTCAATCTCGCGCGAGCCCGGCTTGAGCAGCACGTTGCCCTGCGGCACCGGCCCCACCTCCTCGCCATCCACCACCACCACCGCCTCGGCCACGTCGGCGGTGAGCGTGGCGAAGCCCATGGTGGCGTCCAGCGACACCGCCACCTCCTGCTGCGAGCCCTCCTTGACGTCGATGCGCCGCGTGTACTCGGCATAGCCCGGCTTGCGGACCACCAGCAGGTGCTCGCCCGGCGTCACCTCGAGCGGCACCGGGGCCGCGCTGAGCGAGCCCGCGTCCTTGCCGTCCACCTGCAGCTTCGCCCCGCGCACGCCGCCGGTGATGCGCACCAGCATCTCCGTCTTCTTGGGGGCCAGCGGCGCCAGCAGGTCGTCGTCCTCGGCGGCGGGCTCCACGGGCTTCTTGCCCGCCTTGCCCCGCGCCGTCGCGCCGCCCTTGGGCTTCGCGGGCTTCTTCGTCACCTTCGCGGGCTTCTCGCGCGCGGGCTTCTTCTTCACCACCTTCGTCTTGCCGCTCTTCGGCTTCGAAGACTTCGTCTGCGGGGTGAGGGGGGCGAGGAGGTCATCGTCCTGCGCGAAGGCGGAGGACGGCGCCGCCAGGACGGTCACCAGGGCGAAGAGGACGATGCGGTGGAGGCTCATGTCAGGCCGAAGGTTAGAGAGTCATCCCAGGGGAATCAAACAGAGTCCCCTCGGCCGTGCTGTTGGGCGAATATCCGCGCCCCATGCACCGCGTTCCCTCCTCCCTGGCAGTCGCCCTCAGTGTTCTCTCGCTTACGGCGTGCTCCGCCAAGGCGCCTCCCCGCACGGAGGCGCAGAACCCACCTCCCCCTCCTGTGCGCGTGCCTCCCGGCTGTGAGAGCAGCCAGGCAGGCGAGTACCACCACGCCGAGAATCCGGCTTTCCGCTACCGCGGGGAGGACGACGGCGGCACGCTGTCGCTCTCCGTGTCACGCGCCCTCGCGGACGGTGGCACCGACACGCCCGATGCGGGCGCCGCGTCCATCGTCCTGCAGCGGACACCCGCGGGCTTCGTGGGCGAGACGCGCGCCCTGGGCTTCGCGAGCTCGGGCACGCCCTGCCCCGTCGTGTTCCCCACCGAGGTGGTGTCGTGTGCGGACACGGGCCTGACGCTGCGCTCGGCGGCGAGCACCTCCATCGACGAGGGCTGCCGCCCCGCCCCGTCCGGCGCCACCACCGTGCGGCTGCAGCAGGTGCTCCTGCGGGGCGCGCCCGACGCGGGCACCTGAAATGACACGGGGCGGGGCCCGCTGACAGGCCCCACCCCGGAGTTGCTACGCGAAGGCCGCGTCGCTCAGGCCGCGCGGCGTGGCTGCTCGCCCGAGGCGTTCACCGCGGGCGCGGGCTCGGCCAGCTTCAGCCGGCCGGACAGGCCCTGCAGGAGGCTGGACACGCCCACGTACAGGAAGCCCGCCTGGAACAGGATGATGAAGGGCACCGACGTGTAGATGCGGGCGTCGATGGCGAACCAGAGCGCCCCCGTGAAGTAGGCCGCGAAGGCCAGCTCCACCACCGGCATCAGCGTCTTGCTGCCGCGGTAGGTCTTCTTCACCGCGACAACCTTCTTGCCCTCGGCGCCCGTCTTCGGCGTGCGCGCGAAGCCGGACTGCTGGTTGAGCAGCGCCTCGGCCACCGCCTTGGCGTTGTTGATGGCCAGGCCGATGCCCAGGCTCATCAGGAAGGGCAGGTACTTCACCCGCGCCCACCCCTTCACGCCCATCTCCCGCTGCGCGGCCACGTAGAACACGCAGACGCTGGCGGTGGCGCTGATGAAGAAGGGCAGGTCCAGGAAGAGCGTGCCGTACAGGCCGTGCTGGAAGCGCACCACCATGCTGATGGGCATCAGCACGGACAGGAGCACCATCAACAGATACGCCATGTTGTTGGTGAGGTGGAAGAAGGCCTCGCGCTTCACCGCCAGGGGCAGGTCGCTCTTGAGGATGGTGGGCAGCAGCTTCTTCGCCGTCTGGATGGAGCCCTTGGCCCAGCGGTGCTGCTGGCTCTTGAAGGCGTTCATGTCCACCGGCACCTCGGCCGGGGAGATGACCTCGGGCAGGAAGATGAACCGCCAGCCCTTGAGCTGCGCGCGGTAGCTCAGGTCCAGGTCCTCGGTGAGCGTGTCGTGCTGCCAGCCGCCCGCGTCGGAGATGGTGTCCCGGCGCCAGATGCCCGCGGTGCCGTTGAAGTTGAAGAAGCAGCCGGAGCGGTTGCGGGCGGTGTGCTCGATGATGAAGTGCCCGTCCAGGAAGATGCTCTGCGCCTGCGTCAGGATGGAGAAGTCACGGTTGAGGTGACCCCAGCGAACCTGCACCATGCCCACCTTGTCGTCGGCGAAGAACGGCACCGTGCGCAGCAGGAAGTCCGGCGTGGGCACGAAGTCCGCGTCGAACACGGCGACGTACTGGCCCCGCGCCAGCTTCAGGCCGTTCTCCAGCGCCCCCGCCTTGAAGCCCTGGCGGTTGGTGCGGTGGATGTAGACGATGTCATGGCCCTTCTGCTTGTGGCGCTCGACGCACGCACGGGCAATGCCGCACGTCTCGTCCGTCGAGTCGTCCAGCACCTGGATTTCCAGCAGCTCGCGTGGATAGTCGATGCGGCACACCGACTCCACCAGCCGCTCCACGACGTACATCTCGTTGAAGATGGGCAGCTGGATGGTGACGCGTGGGAGCTCCTTCAGGGGCCCCTTCGGCGTCGGCAGCTTGAACTTGTGCCGGTAGTACAGGAACGCCATCCGGTACCTGTGCGAGCCGTAGACCGCCAGCACGCACAGGACGCTGAAATAGACGCCCAGGAAGATGATCTCGACGGTGGTCATCGGTGACGCTCAGCCCCTCCCGCTCGGCCCCCGTGGCCCGCGGAACTACCCAGCTCGGCGGCATCAGACCCCTTCTCACGCTGACTGCCGCCAGATGGGTCTGGTGAGCCCCCGCTCCGTATGTGCCCGAAAAGACGAGGTTTTAGCCTTCCGGGGTGATCGGCGCCGGACAATAGGGACGCGTCAAGGTCGTGTCAAACTATTCCCCGGATTTGAACGTTCCGTTCACGGGGAACTGACACCCTGCGTCACAGCCTCATTCTACGGGCCGCGGGGCCGGCGCCGGGGCTGAGGCGGCGCCGGTGGGGGCCAACCTGGAGGGTCAGCTCACCGCGCGGCGAGGCTCGCGAGGCTCGGCGATGGGGCCCACCTCGGGGGCCTCGGTGACGTTGGCCTCGTCGCGCGTGGCCAGCGCGAGGATGCGCTCGGTGAGCTCGGCGAAGTCCAGGCCGCCCTGGGCGGCAATCTTGGGCAGGAGGCTGGTGGGGGTGAAGCCGGGCAGCGTGTTCACCTCCAGCACCACGTCGTTCTCCGTGTCCGAGCAGAGCAGGTCCACGCGCCCGTAGCCACGGCAGCCCAGCGCGCGGTACGCGCCGAGGGCCAGTGCCTCGACGTTGGCCACGCGCGTGGGGGACATCCGGGGCGGCAGGTGGTAGCGGGCGCCGCCCTTGTACTTGGCCTCGTAGTCGAAGCCCTCTCGCGGGGTGGCCACCTCGCAGCTGCCCAGCACCGTGTCGCCGAGGATGCCCACCGTCACCTCGCGGCCGGAGGCGAAGCGCTCCACCAGGGCCTCACCGCCGAAGCGGCACGCCTGCGCCACCGCGGGGACGAGCTCCTGGGGCGCGTGCACCACCGACAGGCCCACCGACGAGCCGCCACACGCGGGCTTCACCACGCAGGGAAAGCCCAGGTCGCCGTGCAGCTCCAGCGCGCGCGCCGCGGCGTCGCGGCCCACGCGGTAGCCCTGCGGCGTGGGCAGGTTGTGCAGCCGGAAGAGCTTCTTGGCCATGGGCTTGTTCATCGCCAGCGCGGAGGCGAGCACGCCCGAGCCCGTGTACGGCAGCTCCAGCAGCTCCAACAGCCCCTGCACCCGGCCGTCCTCACCCATGCGCCCGTGCAGCGCGATGAAGGCCACGTCCAGCTCCGCCGCGCGCAGCGCCCTGTCCAACCCGGGGCCGGCGAAGATGCGGGTGACGTGGTGGCCGCGGGACTCCAGCGCCCCGACGACGGCCTCTCCCGTCTTGAGCGAAATCTCCCGCTCCTCGCCCCACCCACCCATCAGAACTCCGACGCGCTTGCCCATGTCGATGATGCCTCCTGGGCACGGGACAGAGCACGGAGGATGCCAACCGCGTCGGGGCCGCCTCGGAAGGAGCGCCCCACGCGATTTCCCCTCGGAACAGGGGGTTGCGGGGACGCCCGGGCAGGCGAGCAGGCGTGGTCTTCAGGACACGGCGCGGCCCGGGGGACACGGGACGGAACCTGTAGAAAGTCCCGTCCCACCCCTTCAGGACTCAGGGGCCGCCGTCGATGCGGATGCCCCCGTCGAGGCGCGTGCCCCCGTCGGTGCCGGCGTCCGTGCCGGCATCCACCCCGGTGCCCGCATCGGTGCCGGCGTCCGTCCCGGCGTCGGTGCCGGTGCCGGCGTCCGTCCCGGCGTCGGTGGTGGGGGTGCCATCGGAGACGCAGGCGTCATCCACACAGGTGTAGCCCGCGAGGCACTGGTTGCGGTCGTCGCAGGGCTGCCCCTCCTCGTCGAAGTCGACGAGCAGGCTGCACGCGGAAAGGCCCAGGCAGAGGGCCGCGAGCGGGACGAGAGAACGAAAGGGACGGCGCATGGCTAGTAGTTCCGGAGATCGTCTTCGTCGAGTGAGGGCCGCTTCTTCTTCTCCTCTTCCTCCCGCCGCCGCCGCTCCTCCTCCTCGCGCTTGCGCTTGGCTTCCTCCTCGCGCTTGCGCTTCGCCTCCTGCTCGCGCCGCTCCTCCTCCTCGGCCTCCTTCTTGCGCTGCTCCTCCAGCTCGCGGCGCTGGCGCTCGACCTCCTCGCGGCGCTGGCGGGCGTCGTCCTCGCGCGTGCGCTTCGTGTCCGGCGCGCGCGTGGG
>JBKGHK010000426.1:0-8903 GCA_046520375.1 Pyxidicoccus sp. 3LFB2 | reverse complement strand
CTCCCCCCCGGAGCTGCGCGCGGTGGGCCCCGTGCGAGAGGCGCTCGCGTGGGCCCGCTTCCCCCGTCGTCTCGGTGGCGCCCTTCGACGGGGGCCGCGAGGTGCGCATCTCCGACCTTCGCTACCACCTGCGCGGCGAGCCCACGCTGGGCTTCGTCATCCGCCTGGACACGGACAACCGTGTCACCGGGGCCCGGCTGGAGCGCGGAGGCAGCGCGAGCGAGCTGCTGCGCCGGTGGCGGGGCGGAAACGACACGGCCCCGGGGAAGGAGTCGCTCCTCCCACCGGGGCCCTGACGACGGCTGTCGCTTCGCTCAGGTCAGCCCGGCCAGCGGGCCGCTGTAGTCCGGGTGGCCGAAGGTATTCACATTCACCCCGAAGGCCTGGGCGATGGAGACCAGCAGCTTGTTGTGGGCCACGGCGCCCGGCAGCGGGCTGCCCGGGCCGTCCCAGCCGGAGAGCGGGTTGGAGCCCGCGGGACGCGCATGGAGGAAGCGCCCCATGCGGAACTTGCCGCCCGCGCCGCCGGCCAGCACCGTGGGGACGCGCACGTTCATGTGGCCCGCGGCGTCGCCCAGCTCGTTGCCCCAGAAGATGAGGGTGTTGTCCAGCGCCGTGCCGCTGCCCTCCTGCACCGCGGCCAGCTGCGTCATGAGGTACGCCACCTGCTGGGCGTACCAGCGCTGCACCTTCACCATCTTCCCGCGGATGTCCGTGCGCAGGGGCTCGGTGGTGACGTCCAGCCGGTGCGCCAGGTCGTTGTGCACGTCCTCGTGGACGTCCAGCCACGGCATGGACGGGCCCGGAATGGTCAGCGTCACCACCCGCGTCAAGTCACACGCGAAGGCGCGGACGATGAGGTCCAGGTGCAGCCGCGTCAGCTCGGGCATGCGCGCCAGGTTGCCCAGCTGGTCCGGGCCGTAGGCGGGCGGAACCACGGTCGTCTCGCACGCGGCCTCGGACGGCACCGGGGTGGGCGCCGGGGCGGGCGAGGTGCTCAGCGAGCCGATGCGCCGCTCGATGTCCGAGAGCGCCTCCAGGTGCGACTCCAGCTTGATGCGCTCCTCGCCCGCGAGCCGGTTGCGCAGGCGGGTGGCGTCCTTGACGAGGAAGTTGAGCAGGCTCCTGCGGCGGGCGATGGCCGCGTCGGCGGTCGCCGGGTCCGCGGCCGGCGGGGGCGCGTTGCCATAGAGGCGCTGGTAGACGGCGGCCGGGTCCCGCTCGAAGGGCACGCGGGTGCCGTTCGCCGTGAAGCTGATGCTGTTGTAGACGTGCTGGCCGCCGAACTGCTCCCAGGCGTTGAGCTGGAGGGAGCGGAACTTCGTGCTGCCGCCAATGGCGTTGCCCAGCACCTGGTCCAGCGAGGCGTTCTCCGGCAGGTCGTCACCGCTGGCGGTGTTGACCTTGCTGCCGGTGAGGAAGGTGACGGGCGCGCCCTCGTGGCCCGTCAGGCCGTGCTCGTACAGCACCCGGTAGTCGATGCCGTCCAGCACCAGCAGCTTGGAGCGGTGCTCCTGGAGCGGCAGCAGCAGCGAGTTGGGGAAGTCGAGCGTGAAGTCCGTCTCGCCGCCCTGGGGGTTCCAGTACTCGGGCATGCACCCGTGGGGCGTGAAGATGGCGATGAAGCGCATGGGGGGCGCGGTGGTCTGCGCGTGCGCGTCACTGGTGCCGAGCAGGTTGGCCAGCGGAAGCGCCGCGGCCGAGCCACCCATCAGCTGAAGCAGGTTTCGTCGGGAGAGTTGGCGGAGCATGGTCGCGACTCAGGGAGAGAGGGTACGCCGGTGGGTGAAGTAGGGGGAGCGCACGAGGCTGACGAGCGCGTCTCCCAGCTGGAGCCTCGGGTTCGCCTTGAAGGCGGCCCGCATGTCGCCGAGCAGCAGCTCGTCGACGGTGTCCTCTTCGCGTCCCATGACGTAGCGGAAGAGCTGGAGGGGCACGCAGTCGGCCACGTCCTCGCTGTTGGCGAGGAAGCGGGCCAGGTCGCCGCCCCCGGTGAAGGTGAAGGTGCCGGCGGAGTGCTGCACCGCGCCGCTGGCGTCGACGGGCAGGCCGTTCTCCGTCACGCGGTGCTTGCCCAGGCCGTCGAAGTTCTCGAAGCCGAAGCCGATGGGGTCCAGGGTGCGGTGGCAGCCGGCGCAGGCGGGGTTGTTGGTGTGGGCCGCGAAGCGGGCGCGGGTGGTGGCGTCCGGCGCGGGCGCGGGCGGGATGATGACGATGGTGGGCGGCGGAGGCGGCACCTCGCGGCACAAGAGCCGGGTGAGGACGAACTTGCCGCGGCGGATGGGCGAGCTGGAGTCGAACAGCGCGTAGGTGGCCAGCACGCTGGCCTGGGTGAGGATGCCGGCGCGCTCGGGCGGCAGCGGCACGCGGCCCAGCGTTCCATCAGGCGTGGTCGACGTCCCGTAGAAATACGACATGCGGCCGTCCGCGAAGGTGTAGTCGGCGCCCAGCAGCTCCTTCACGGAGCCGCCCTCGTTGGCGACCACGTGCTCGATGAAGGCCATCGTCTCGCGCTGGCTGGAGTCCTTGAAGGCCAGGCTGAAGTCGGGGAAGACCTGGTTGTTCTTGTTGAGGTTGGCCAGGCCGGTGATGCCCAGCCACTCGCGGATGAAGTGGTGCAGGCGCGTCTGCGCGGCCGGGGTGGCCAGCAGCCGGCGCGCGTGCGCCTCGCGCTGGTCGGCCGTCTTGAGCTGATTGGACTCGGCGGCGGCCAGCAGCTCCGCGTCGGGAGGGCCGGCGGTGATGGCGAAGGAGAGGGCCGAGGCGACCTCGTACGGCGTCAGCCGCACCACCTGGTCGGGGCCCGCTCCCGTCTTGCCCAGCTCCGTACGGTACAGGAAGGAGGCGGAGGTGAAGATGCCGTGAAGGAAGATGCGGTGCGCGGTCTGCGGGTCCGCGGACTTGCGCGTCTCCCGCCAGAACTCGAGCAGCACCGCGCGGTCCTCGGTCGTGAGGGGCCGGCGGAAGGCGGTGCTGGCCACGCCGAACAGGATGTCCGTCGTGCACTTCTCCTCATTCGCGTCGACCGGGCACTTCGTGTCGATGGCCAGATTGCGCTTGGCGACCTCGGCGGCATTGCCCCCGGTGTTGTCCAGCTGGTCCGCCAGCAGCGACGTAATCTGGAGCCGGTCATGCGTGCTGAACCCGAGGATGGTGTCCTCGGGCGCCAGCCCCTGGCCCAGCGTCAGTCGCGGCGCGTCGAGGAGCACGCGCATGCTGTTGTCGTACTCGACCCGGGTCAGCCGGCGCACGCGCGCGGGTGCGGCCTCGGAGACCTCGGGAGGCTCGTCGTCCAGTTGGCCGGAGCAGGATGCGGCCGCCAGCAGCAGGGCCGCGGGAACGCCGAAACGAATGATTCGCATACGAAAGGCACCCTCGTACCAGCGACTCCCAGAAAACCCCCTCTGGAGTGCTGGCGCGTTGACAACTGTAACCGCTCGGCCTGCCGCGGTCGGCACGGTTTTGCCGAGCGCGAGCACGCTCCGCAAACCCTACAACCCCCCACGTCCACCCTGAATGGCAGCAGGAGAGCCACCTGCGGACCACCTCCGCGCCCACGCGTGCGACGCTATCACCCCAGGCCGCGCGGCCGGATTCACGCGAGGTCGCTCCCGCGCACACGAATCGTGCAGGCGCAGGCTCCTGGCTCGTGGAGCAGGGAGGCAAACACCCACGTGTCAGCGGGTGCGGTGTTCCACGCCCTGGGGACCGGCCACCACGAGGTCCGTCGTCAGCCCGAGGAAGAGGCCATGGCCCACCACGCCCGCGCGCGAGCCCAGGCGCGCGGCCAGCGCCTCCGGCGCGTCCAGGGGGCCGAAGCCACAGTCGAGCACGAGGTTCCCCTGGTCCGTGAGGAAGGGCTCCCCCGCCGCGTCCCGGCGCAGGGTGACATGTGCGCCCAGCGACTCCAGATAGAGCGCCTGCGAGCGCCAGCCGAAGGCCAGGACCTCCACCGGCAAAGGCTGGCGGGTGCCGAGCCGCGGCGACAGCTTGGCCGCGTCCACCACGATGACGACCCGCCGGCTGGCCTGCGCGACGACCTTCTCCCGCAGCAGCGCCCCTCCCCCACCCTTGATGAGTGACAGGTCCGGAGCCACCTCGTCCGCGCCGTCCACCGTGACGTCCAGCACGGGGTGCTCCTCCAGCGTGGTGAGGGGCACGCCCAGCCCCCGCGCCAGGGCTTCCGTCTGTCGCGACGTGGGCACGCCCCGCACGTCCAGGAGCTGCCCCTGCGCGCGCAGCTCCGCCAGACGCTGGACGGCGAAGGCGGCGGTGCTGCCCGTGCCCAGCCCCACCACCATGCCAGCGCGGAAGAACCCATCCACCGCCCAGGCGGCGGCCTCACGTTTGTACCGGGCGGTGTCGCCGTCTTCGGAAGGGCCCATGCCGCCCAGGGTACACCCCGACAGGAAGACAGGCGCGCCGTGAGGCATTGTCGGCATGGGTCCGGGCCAACGGATGGAATCACCGCGAGCATGCAAGGCTTCACATGCCGCCCCCGCCGGTCAGCCCCGCGCGAAGCGGAACTGGCACGCAACCCGACGGGTCATGCCACCCGAAGGAGGTTGTAAATGGGTTGCGTGTGGGGCGCCTGGAGCCGGAGGCCTCGGGGCGACCTGGCCGCCCGGGCACCGCCATTTCCGAGCCCCGCTTCGCGACACGGCGAGAAGGCGCCGTGTCACCCCGGGGCCGCACGCAGCGGCGCGGCCCCGGGCGGGACGACGACTACAGGTTGAAGGTGCCGCGGATGCCCAGGATGACGAGGCCCTGCGGACCGTCCTCCACGGGGGCCGCGCCCGTCGTGGTGGTCTGGGGCCCACCGAACTCGGGAGGCAGCGGCACGGTCACCGTCGTGCTGCCGGTGCGCACGGTGTTGCGGGCGTAGGTGCCGGTGAGGTACGGGCCGAAGGACAGGGAGTTGCTCAGCCGCCACTTGCCGCCGATGGTGACGTTGATGAACTCCGGGCCGCGGAACGTGCTCTCGCCGTCCACGGACGCGGTGATGCCGGGAAGCGGCGTGGGGGACGTGCCTTCCACCTTGCTCGTCAGGGTGGTGAAGCCGATGCCGACGCCCAGGAAGGGGTCGAAGGAGGCCTCGGGCGAGAAGTGGTACTGCACCTGGGGACCGAAGCGCATCGAGCTGGTCTTGCAGTCGAAGCCCTCGGGGCAGGTGAACGGGTTGTTCTTGGTCAGGATGTGCGTGTACTGACCGAAGGCACCGATGAACCAGTTGGGGCTGGCGCGGTAACCGGCCTCCAACAGAAACGCGACACCTCCGTTGGCGGCGTCGCTGAGCTTCACATCACCGACCGTACCGTCGGCCCGGGGACCATTCTTGTAGACGTAACCAGCGCCGGCCTGGAAGCCGAGCCCCACGGTGAACTCCAGCCCGCTGTTGACGCTGGAGCTCGTCGCCCCGTCCTGGGCCATCGCAGCCGAGGAAACAAGCGTGCTCACTACCGCAAGGGCTCTATACAGCCTTCCCGTCATATACCCCTCCCTACAAGTGAGGCCCCACTCTATGACGGCCCGCACCACGCATGTAAGGCGCGCTGCGTCGAGAATGCGCGGAGTCAGGCCGGACCTGGGGACCCACCAGGGCTTGGGGCACGCCAATACGTGGAGCACAAAGCGCTGCCCCCCGCAGTCAGGGGATTAGACAATGTTCCCATGAACGTCACCCTGGAGCAGGCCCGTGCCCTGGACGCGCTCGCCCGCCATGGCACCTTCGCTGCCGCGGCGGGAGCCCTGCACAAGGGGCACACCGCGGTGCTGTACGCGCTGCGCACCCTGGAGGAGCAGACGGAGCTGACGCTGTTGGACCGGCGCGGCTACCGCACGCGGCTGACGCCCGCGGGCGAGCGGGTGCTGGAGCACTGTCGGAAGCTGCTGGCGGCGGAGCGGGAGCTGGAGGCCGCGTGCGCGGAGATTCGCGCCGGCTGGGAGCCCACGCTGCGCATCGTCTTCGACGGCGTCTTCCCCGCCGAGCCGCTGCTGCGGGTGGTGAAGGAGCTGCGCTCGGAAGGGGCGAGCACGCGCTTCCACGTGTCCGCGGAGTTCCTGGCCGGCGTGGAGGCGGCATTCGTCCGCGACGAGGCGGACCTGATGGTGTCCGTGCTGCCGCCCACGATTCCCGGCCTGCGCACCTACCGGCTGCCGGAGCTGAAGGCGGTGCTGGTGGCCCACCGCGGGCATCCGCTGTCGCAGCGGCGCGGGCTCTTGAAGGACGTGGAGCTGGCCGAGCACCTGCTGCTCACCGTGCGCGGCTCGGACCCCCGGCTGCAGCTCAGCACCGGCTCGCTGGAGAGCCGCTCCACGGTGCACCTCAATGACTTCGCGGCGAAGAAGGCCGCCATCCTCGAGGGGCTGGGCTACGGCTGGCTGCCGGAGCACCTGGCCACCCGCGAGCTGCGCCGGGGGGAGCTGAAGGCGCTGAAGCTGGCCGGAGGCGCCACGCACTCGTTCCAGCCCCAGCTCCACCACCGCGCCACCGTGAAGCCGGGCCGCGCCGCCCGCCGCCTGGTGCGCGCCCTCACCGGGACGGAGCAGGAGGACTGACAGCGGGCCCAGGCGGCGCGGGCGCGGCTACTGCGTGGCGGTGTTGCAGTCGCCCGTCATGTTCGGCGCGGCCTGCCCGTTCAGCGTGTTCCCCGTGAAGACGTTGTCGGCGCTCACCACCAGCTCCACGTCGCCGCTGCCCCGGTTGCAGACGATGGTGCCCCCGGCGCCGCCCCGGTTGTTCTCGAAGCGGTTGCCTCGCATGGTGACGGTCCGCGTGCCCACGTCCTCCAGGTAGATGGCCGCTCCGGGGCCCAGGGCCACGAAGTTCCGCTGGAAGACGTTGTTCTCCAGGAGGTCATTGTCCGGCTGGAAGTACAGAATCGCGCCGCCGCCGCCCAGGTCGATGATGTTCTGCGGGTTGGGATACGTGAGCAGGGGCCGGGGCTCGAGCGCCGTCGTCACGAAGCCCCCGAACGCCTCCACGCCGTTGTCGCTGAAGGTGTTCCCACGCACCACCGAGTTGCGGCCATGGGTGATGCACAAGGCCCCGCCTCCGGACATGGAATAGGTGCCGGGCTGCGCGAAGCGGTCAATCTCGCGGATGCGGTTGCCCGCGAAGACGGTGTTCTCGATGCGCGAGCCGTCGGTGAACATCAGGTCCACCGCGGCGCAGTGCGCGGACGCTTCGTTGTCGCGGAACACCGAGTCGGTAATCGTCACCGGCCCCGGGTAGTAGGCCCACAGCGCGCCTCGCGTCCAATCGCGGTCGCCGTTGTATTGGTTCTTCCGCACCTTCTCGAAGACCATGTGCTCGAAGGTCGGGTGGCCATCACCCACGGAGTTCTGGCCATAGAAGTTCACCCCCCACCAGCCATACGGATTGGTGGACGTGAGCAGCACCGGCTTCGCCGCGGTGCCCCGGATGTGGATGGCGCCATGGGCGCGCACCTCCACCCGCCCCTTCTGGTGGTTCATCACGCTGTCAGGCGAGCTGGGGTCCACGTCCGCCGCCGTCACCTCCGGCCGGCCGCGGAAGTCCAGGATGACGCCCGGCTCCACCGTGAGGACCTGGCCCTTCGGAATGGTGACGACGCCGTTCGCATCCCCCACGACACGGTAGGGCGAGCCCGCCTCCGTCAGCCGGCCCGACAGCGTGCCGGTGACGACAGTGCCCCCATCGGTCGGCACCGGGATGACGGGCCCCGCGTCCACGCCCCCTCCCGCGTCCTGGCCTCCGTCCGTCCCGGGGTTCGTCGAGCCCCCGTCGCTGCCCCCGTCCGAGGCAGGCGTGACGTCGCCGCCATCCTCGCCGCTTCCATCCGGGGTGCCCGCATCCTCCACCCCGGTGTCCGGGGGCTTCGGGTCCGGACTGGAGGAGCAGGCAGCGAAGAACAGCCCCAACGTCAGGAGCAGCAGGGACGGCATCCGGAGGAGACGAGCCAGGGTGGGCATGGCCCGCTGCGTTAACACGGTGGCCCGGGGCCCTGCCAGCATGCCCCGGGTGGGGCGCCCGCCCCTGACGTGGAGTGTCTACAGGCCGCCACGCGCCCCTGGGTTCGGGCCACCTGCCTTGTTAGAAGCGCGCCCATGCCGAACGACGTCCTGGTGCTGGCCTACGCTGGCTGCAGCACCTGCAAGAAGGCGCAGAAGTGGCTGGAGGAGCACGGCGTGGCGCACCAGGTGCGCCCCATCGTCGAGGCGCCGCCCACCGTCACGGAGTTGCAACAGTGGATTCCCCGCAGCGGGGTGTCCGTCCGCAAGTGGCTCAACACCAGCGGCCAGAGCTACCGCGCGCTCGGCAAGGCGAAGGTGGACGCCGCGTCCGACACGGAGCTGGTGTCGTGGCTGGCCGCTGATGGGAAGCTCATCAAGCGGCCCGTGCTCGTCACCGGCGGCACCGTGCTTGTCGGCTTCCAGCCCGACGCCTACGCCCAAGCCCTTACCGCGCGCCGCTGAGGGCATGCCCTGGGAGCAGGCGACGGAGCGGGCGCCCGTCCCTCCGTCCCTCGCCGCTTGGGATGGGGAGTGAAGACTCCTTCACTACCATGGAGACCGGTGCGCGACGTCCGCTTGGAGAGATACTCCTGGAACTGGGAGTGCTCAACCGCGCCCAGCTCCGCGTAGGTCTGGTTCATCATCATGAGACGCATGTCCCGCTGGGACGCGCGCTGGTGCGCGAGGGCGTCTGCTCCGAGGCCGACGTCCTCCGGGGTCTGGCCGCGCAGCTGGGCGTGGAGGCCGTGGACCTGGAGCACGCGCTGCCCGACCGCGCCGTGGCCAGGCTGATTCCCGCCCGCATCGCGCGCCAGCACCGCGCCGTGCCGCTGCGCGTGGAGATGGTCCAGCTGGAGCAGGGGGAGCGCGAGGTGCTCCACATCGCCCTGCCGCTCCCGTCTCGCTGG
>JBKGHK010000425.1:0-8916 GCA_046520375.1 Pyxidicoccus sp. 3LFB2 | reverse complement strand
CGGGTCCTTCACGCGGCGGCGGAGCTGTCCGGCGGCGTTGGCGCGGGCGAACAGGAGGGGAATGAGGCGCACGGCCTGGAGCCGCTCGCGCGGGTCCACGCTCTTGAGACGGCGGGCGACGGGCTCCAGCCACGAGCGGCTGACGTAGAAGCGCGCCACCTCGTACTCGGCCAGGCCCTGGTGCTGCTCCAGCAGCGCGACGATGCGGTCGAAGTTCTCCTCGGGCTCGGCCAGCAGGGGCTTCAGCTCGAGGAGGAGGCCTACGAGGTCCATTCCGGGGCTCCAACCGCTGTGGAGGGACTGCGGGCTCCTGGGACCGCCGCCACCTGCACGGCAGAGGCGGACGAGGTCGGGGAAGCCCGCCAGGCGGACCTCGTACCGCTTCGTCCTTCAATGGGAGTCACAGGCAGCCGCGACGTGACATCGCGGACGGAAGGCTGGCTGCACGCGGCCCCAGGAGCGCGGCGGAGCACACCACATCCTTTATATGGAGGGAAGGTCGCCCGCCTCGGGTGGCCCATCCTCTTCTTCCAGGAGGGCGAGCAGGGCGTCCCGCGGGCCGCCCGGGGCACGGCGGACGAGCACGTCGAGCTGGCGGCTCCGGGCGCGCACGCGCTCACCGTGGGCGCGCATGGCGGGCAGGGCGTCCGGCTCCATGGCCGGGGCGGGAGAGCACGTCCAGGTTGTCGGAGCAGCCTCGCGGCGGCTGCGCGGCGCCGGTGAGGGTGGCGCTGACACCGGGCTGGGAGAGGGAGTAGCGGTAGCAGTCCACGGCCGTGGGCAGCGGCGCGTCCGGTGGGGCACCCGGGGGCGGGCTGGAGGAGGCGGCCGTAGCAGGTGGCGGTGAAGGTGAGCACGCCGGTGCCGTGGGCCGCGGCCTCGGGGAGGAAGGCGGTCTCCGCGCCCGGGTGCGCGGCGCTGTGGCGGGTCATCACCACGGGCCACGGGTGCCGGCTGAGCGCGTCGCGGGCGACGTCTCGCAAGTGGGTGGAGAAGCCGAAGGCGCGGACCTTGCCCTCGGTGCGCAGCTGCTCCAGGGCGACGAAGTCCTCGGCGTTGAGGCGCTCGGGGGAGCGGACCCAGAAGAGGAGGAAGACGTCCAGCCACGAGGTGCGCAGGCGGCGCAGCGCGGACTCCACGTCGCGGCGCAGGGCGGAGGCGCCGGAGTGGTAGGAGCCGGCGACGATGACGAGCCCGTCGCGCAGGGTGCGCCCGCTGCGGAGGAACTGCGTGAGGGCGGCGTAGCGGGGCTCCCAGAAGAAGGTGTTGAGGCCGGCGTCGTGTGCCTCGAAGAAGGGCTGCGGCGTGGCGAGGTGCGCGCCGGAGAGGACGAGCGGAGAGACGGTGAGGCCGGTGCGGCCGAGCGGGCGCGACGAGGCGCGGGGGGGCCACGGCGGGACGTGGCGTGGGGGCGGCGCGTGGACGGGAGGCGCGGGTGGGACGGTGGAGCGCGGGCTCGGAGGCGACGAGCGCGTCGGGGAAGACGAGGGTGAGAGCTTCGAGGTGGGCGACGACGCGCGCGGGCTCGGTGCGGGAGAGAAGGGCGGTGCGCAGGTGCTCGAAGGCGGAGGCGTCCGCGAGGCGCAGGCGCCAGGTCCAGGCGGAGGTGCGCACGTCTTCATCGCGCTCCGGAGTGGGGCCGTGGAGGAGGTCGTCGAGGAGCACGTCGAGCGTGGTGCAGGGCTCCAGGGTGGAGCCCACCGAGGCGCGGACCATGGGCGCGGTGTCGCGCGAGAGGAGGAGCAGGGCGCGGAGCTCTTCGCGGCTCCGGGTGGGGGAGAGCAGCTCGGCGGTGCGGGCGCGCACCCATGCGTCGGGCGAGTGGGCGCAGGCGAGAGCGGCCGTGCTCAGGTGCTGCTCCGGGGCTCCCGCGAGCTGTCGACCCTGGGCCAGGAGCAGCTCGAGTGCGGCACGGCGCAGCGTGGGGTCCGCGTCCTCCGTGCAGACCCGGTGCGCGGACTGCCTGTCGAGCACCGCGGAGCGGAGCCACGGGTCCTCATGTGACGCGGCGGCTTCGCGCTCGGTCTCCGTGAGCAGGTCGAGCGAAGCGAGTGCACGCAGGGCCACCGCGCGCACGGCGGGGTCCTCATCATGCGATGCGTGGATGAGCAGCTCGGGGTCCTCCAGGAACATGGCCGCCACGGCCACGGCGCGCCGCTCGCGAGCCGTGGAGGCGCGTGGCGCGAAGGCCACCAGGGCCAGGGCGAAGGCCTCCGCAGTGGAAGGCGCTGGAGGTCTGCGTTCCCAGGCCGCGAGGACCTCCGCGCGCACGTGCTCATCCGGGTCTTCGAGCAACGCGAGCACGTCGTCGAGGCTGTCCGGGTCATAGACGAGCCCGGAGAGTGCCGCGCGTCGGAGGGTGGGCTCGGGGTGCTGCAGGAGGCGGCGCACGCGCTCCAGGAGTTCCGTGTGTCCCCGGTGCACCGCGACACGCGACGCCCAGGCCACCGCGCCCGGGCGAGGCGGTGAGGCGAGCACGCGAGTCGCGAGGTCGACATCCTCCACGTCGAGGCGTTCGAGCAGGGAGTGGGCCTCCTCCGCCGCATGCGGAACACGCGGCTCGTCCAGCCAGCGCATGGCGAGGAGCAGCGCCTCCGGGTCCTTGCGCTCACGGAGGCGACGGCGTGCGAGATGGCGCAGCGGCTCGTGCGGATCGCCCAGCCACTCCACCAGCTCACGGGCCGAGAGGGTGGAGGCAGGCCGGGCCTCCAGCCGCGCCGTCGTCACCGCCGGGTCCTCATTGGCGAGAGGCGCATGGCCCGGGCGCATCGTCGGTAGGGAGGCCACTTCGGAGGCCGGGGTTTCCACGTCGAGCCGCCCGCCTGACTCCGCGACCACGGACTGGCTTGCGGCTCGCTCGGCGTGTGCGACGTCGCCAACGAGCCCCGAACGATGGGCCATGCGTGACGGCTCGTTCGGCCTCGGTGCATCGAAGCCTCGCTCCCCAGGCGCAGGCTCTGCACGCCACGCTGCTTCAAGCCACGCCACCGCCGAGCGCACGGGCCCCCCGGTGGCCACCGCCGCCGCCTGCCGCACGCGCTGCTGGACGGAGGGATTCGCGGTTCCAATCCACGCCAGCGACTGCACCGCCGCGTGACGCACGCGCCAGAACGGGTCCTCCAGCGCGCCGAGCAGCACCTCCAGCGCGCCCGAGCCTGCGGCCGACGCAGAAGCCCGCACCACCGCCCGGCGCACCCACCACACGGGCTCCTCGCGAACCGCGCGCAGTGCAGGGGCCAGCAGCGCCTGGGCCCCCAGTCGTGCCAGCGCGCGCCACGCTTTGTCCCGCACCAGCGGCATCGGGTCGGCGAGCGCATCGAGCAGTGCCTGGACGAAGCGCGAATCCCGCGTCCCTCCCAGCCGCTGTGCGGCCGTGGCGCGGACCTCCGCGTCTTCATCCGTGAGCAGGGCCTGCCGAAGGGCGTAGCGTCCCGGGAGCGCGGCGGTGTCGACCTCGCCCACCGCCTCACGCCGCACGGCGACGTCCTCATCGAGCAACCGCACCGTCGCGGGGTCCAGGTCGGGCATCGCCGGGGACTCTACGCTCGGGGTAGACTCCGCGCCCATGCCCGACATGCTGGCCATCATCAGCAAGGCCGTGTTCGAGAAGGAGGCCGCCGGCAAGAAGCCCGGCGACGTGCTTCCGATGGACCGCTATCGCAGCAACAGCAAGCACCTGGCGTCGCTGAGCTCCGGCGGGCGCCTCTTCCTCTTCACGGTGCGTCCTCCCGACGAGGCGCTCTGGCTGGTGGCGGTGCTCGAAGGGCTCAAGTCCGATGCCGAGGGCTGGCGCTCCCGGGCCAACACCGTGCCCATCACCGACGTCACCGCGCTCATCCCGAAGATTCGCTTCGAGTCCGGCAAGGGCATCCAGGCCGCGAAGGGCGCGCTCGGCATGTCCCTGCAGACGCCGCGGGCCCTGGCCACGGCGGACGCGGAGCTGCTGCTGCAAACGGCGGGAGGCGCTGACACCGGCGGCGGGCCCACCAACCTGACCTCGCACGAGGCACATCCAAAGCTGCCGTGCCTGTGCCGGCGCTGCCTGCCGAAGAGCCCCGAGCGCGCGGAGACGGGGGGCCTCACCTTCCTGCGCTCGAGCGTGGAGACCGACGGCAAGGTCCTCTACTACTGGCTGCCGGAGGAGCTCTCCTCGGACGCGCGCGTCATCGCCCAGTCGGTGCGCGGCGCGCTGGCCGGACGCCTCGGCGCCTGACACGGACGCGCGGGCTCACGACACGACGTCCGCCTCACACCGAACGACGGGCCGGCCGCGTCCTTCCGCCGCACCGGCTGGGAGGCGGAGGCCGCAGCCGCGCATGCCGGGGCCCATGCGTGCAGCGCAGCACGACGGGCCGCCCATGCGTCGAGGTCCTCCGGCCCACACCGGAGCTTCGTCTGCGGGGAGCGTGCATGAGAACTCAGGACACGAAGAGGTGGAGGAGCGCCGCCCGCGGGGGCAGCGCGCGGCGAGCCGTCGCTCACCGCAACGAAGGCGGATGACCCGGGGCGCGCTACGGCTTCTTCAGCGCGGAAGGCGACGACAGCTCGGAGCCGATCTGCCGCCACTCCTGCGCATAGGCACCACGGGCGAAGGCCCGCAGCTCCTCACCCGTCACCGTGCCTCGCGCCAGCGCGGTGTCGAGCGCGCGGACGACGGCGGTGCGGTGCGGCTGCTCGACGTACGGATTCCCCTCGCGGAACACCTCGCCGAAGAGGGCCTCCAGCCGGCCGTCCTGCTTCAGGCGCTCGACGATGCGGGCCTGCGAGGCGGGCTCGTCCGCGTGCGCGTGGAGCATGGCCGAGGCCAGGCCACCCTGGGCGTCCGCGTCGGGGAACTCGGAGAGCAGCTCCAGCTCCGCGTCCGCGCCCGACACGTCCTGAACGGGAGGCTGCGCCGCGACATTCACGGCGGGCGTGGCGCGCGGCGTCGCACGGCGTGCGGGCTCGAAGTCGCTGTGCCCGTTGAAGGGCTGCACCGCGCGGTGGTGCTGGACGTCCTTCGTCCCCGGGCCCGACTGCGCACCCCGGGCGGTGGGGGCGGAGTCCGGCCGCTCCGTGCTGGAGCGCTCCAGGACCGGGCCCTTGGGGGAGGACGAGCGGTTGCCACCATCGATGCGCGACATGGGGTACTCCAGCGGGGTTCCCGGCGCGGACAGGGCGCCAGGACTTCCCATGTGGGTTATCGGACGCGGCACGGCCCCAGTTGCGTCCCGCCAGGAAGAGTGGGTCCTCCCGGCCCTCCTGGCACCCCCGTACCTCCACCAGCGGACACTTCCAAACCCCAGTACTTACCGGCGTTTGGCGGATGACACCGGGAACAGCCATTGCAGCCCGTGCACCAGGTCATCCCGCCAGGCCGGGTAGTTGTGGCCGCCGTTGTACTCCCGGTACTCCACCCGGTGGCCGGACGCGGCAAGCAGCGGCGCCATGCGCTGGTTGCCCTCCAGCAGCCCCTCGAAGCGGCCGCAGTCCAGCCACACCTCCAGCGGGCGGCGGGGCTTCTGCCGCGCCAGGTCGAAGACAACGAAATCCCGCTCATCCACGGAAAACGCCCCGGACTGGGACAGCACCCGCCCGAAGACGTCCGGCGCCCGCAGCCCCGCGAAGAGCGCCATCAGCCCGCCGAAGGACGAGCCCAGCACCGCGTGCGCGCCGGGCTCCTTCTTCTCGTCCACCAGCGGCAGGTGCTCATGCGCCAGCGGCAGCACGTGGCGCAACAGGAGGTCGACCGTGTACTCGCTGCACGTGTACTCCACGCTGCGGGCCTCGCCCCCGTTGGCGACCATGGCCAGCGCCACCGGGCGCATCAGCCCCCGCGCCGTCAGCGACTCCACCACCTCCGGCAGCTTCACGCGGCGCAGGTAGTCGTCCCCGTCCAGCACCACCACCAGCGGCACCGGGCCGGACACGGGCGGCGCGTAGAGGGCCACCGAGCGTCTGCCGCCCACCGCCATGTCACCCGGCTCCAGCCAATGCCGGCTGACGCGGCCCCGAGGCGCCCCGCGCGGACGCTGGAGCAATTCGGCCGGACCGCCCTCGGGCATGTAGAAGCAGTGGTTGAACTCGCCGAAGCCGTTGTCGGACACGCGCGGGTTGAAGGCGTCCTCCAGCTTGTGGCCGCGCCCGTCGAGCAGCGCGTACTCCACATACGCGTCCCGGGGCAGCTTCAGGGAGCGGGCCCACAGCCCGGGGCCCACGCGCTCCAGGGGCAGCGGCTCGCCGCGCCAGTCCTGGAAGTCTCCATGCAGCGACACCGGCCCTCGCCCCCGCCACACGAAGGTGGCGGTGTCTCCGTCGATGACCGGGGTTCCTTCCGCGCGCGCCCGCGCCTCCAGCGTCTTCGCATCCATGCGGCGCAACCTAAGTCAGCAGGTCCTTCAGCGCCGCCTCCAACAGGGGGTGCCGGAAGGTGAAGCCCGCTTCCTGGGCGCGCCTGGGCAGCACCCGCTGGCCCTCCAGCGCCACCTTCGCCATCTCCCCCATGGCCGCCTTGAGCATGAAGGCCGGCACGTGCATCAGCGACGGCCGGCCCAGCGCGTGGCCCAGCGCATGGGCAAACGTCTCATTGGAGACGGGCTCCGGCGCGGTGGCATTCACGGGGCCCTCCAGCGTCGGGTGCTCCAGCACGAAGAGGAGCAGCTCCAGCGCGTCCTCGCGGTGTATCCAGCTGACGTACTGCTTGCCGCTGCCCACCGGGCCGCCCGCGCCCATGCGGAACGGCGGCAGCATCTTGTGCAGCGCGCCGCCCTCCGGGTGCAGCACCACGCCCATGCGCACCACCGCCGTGCGGGTGCCCGCCTCGCGGGCCCTCATCGCCTCGGCCTCCCAGCCCCGGCACACCTGCGCCAGGAAGTCGTCCCCGGGCGAACTCTCCTCCGTCAGCGGCTCCGCCCCACGCGTGCCCCCGTAATAGCCAATGGCCGACGCCGACACGAAGCGCTTCACCGTGCCCGCGTCCTTCATCGCATCCACCAGCACCCGCGTGCCCTGCACCCGGCTGTCATGGATGCGGTGCTTCGCCTCCTTCGACCAGCGCTGGGCCACCGGCTCTCCCGCCAGGTGCACCACCGCCTCCACCCCCTCCAGGGCCCCCGGAGGCAGCGGCGTGGTGGCGTCGTAGTGCGCCCCCGTCACCCCCTCGGGCAGCTTGCTCAAGGTCCGTTCAACGTTGCGGGCGAGCATGTGGATGTCATGCCCCCGGCCCAACAAACGTTGAACAAGCCCTGCGCCCAGAAACCCCGTCCCCCCGGTGACGGCCACCTTCATGGGCGCTTCCCCGGGGCCGGGGTGGGGGCCTCGGCGGGTGCGGCGGACGCCGTCAGGTCCACGCCGATGAGCTGGCTCAGGGCGACGAAGAACGCGGCCTCCTCCTCCGGCTTCATCCGCCCCGAGTGTTGGAAGACGAGCGCCCCCGTCGCGTCCAGCAGCAGCACGTTGGACGTCTTCGTGGGCAGCTTCCAGGGCGCGTTGCCCAGCGTCCCGTCCAGGTCCACGAGGATGGGCACGCCCACCTTCTTCTCCTCGTCCCGGACATAGGAGAGCGCAATCTGCCGGGCGGGAAAGAAGTCGAACTTCTGGAGATTGGCCACCGCCACCACGGAGGCGGAGTCCAGCAACCCCCGCTCCTTGCCCCGGGCGAACAAGGTCTCCTTCAGGGACGAGTTGAGTGTCGTGGAGTCTTTATCCTCGTAGAACAGGATGACCGGTTTTCCGCGCCAGCGGGAAAGCTGCACGGCATCCCCGCCAGACGTGCGTAACGTCGCATCCACGGGAGTCGGCGGTGGGGCCGCTCCGGACGCGCTTCCTGTCGCCAGGCTCACCGTCAACGCTCCTGCGATCCACGCCCTCATGAGGGGACCTCCGTGTACAAGGTTCTTGCAAACCTTAGACATACCCTTGACAAGCTCTGGACGCAAACGCTACCTCTAGGGGTGAAGGGCTCAGGATTTTCGGAGGAACGCGACATGGCACTCTCGCTTCGCAACGCCCAGCCAGCGGCCAACGCGCTTCCCCTGGAGCAGGCCTGGCTGCAGCTCGTGCAGACCGAAGTGGGCGCCGCGCTGGCGGAGCTCTTCGAGCTGCCGGACGAGGCAAATCTGGACCCTCGGTGGACGAGCGCCATGGAGAAGGCTCGCACGTTCACCCTGCGGCCGGCCAAGCGGCTCCGTCCGGCCCTCGTCATGGCGGGCCACGGCCTCGCGCTGGGGAGCACGGTGGCGCCCGACGGGCTGTGGAGCTTCGCCGCGGGGCTGGAGCTGCTGCACACCTTCCTCCTCATCCACGATGACGTGGCGGACCAGGGCGAGCTGCGGCGCGGAGGCCCGGCGCTGCACCGCATGCTGTCGCCGGGACGCGCGGGCGAGGACCTGGCCGTCGTCGTCGGCGACCACCTCTTCGCCCGCTCACTGGAAGCCATGCTCGCCTCCGGCCTGCCGGGCGTGCCGCAGGTGGTGCGCTACTACCTGGGCGTGTGCCGCCACACGGCGGCCGGGCAGTACCTGGATTTGGACCTGGGGCGCGCGCCGCTGTCGGAGGTGACGCTCTTCCAGACGCTGCGCGTGGCCTATCTCAAGACGGCGCGCTACGGCTTCTGCGCGCCGCTGGTCTGCGGCGCCATGCTGGGCGGCGCCAGCGCCTCGCTGATTGAGGGGCTGGAGCGCGTGGGCCGACACGTGGGCCTCGCCTACCAGCTGCAGGACGACCTCATCGGCCTCTTCGGCGACTCGAGCGTGGCGGGCAAGGCCTCGGACGGGGACTTCACCCAGGGCAAGCGCACCTTCCCGGTGCTGGCCGCCTACGCCCGTGCCGACGCCGCTGCCCGTGAGGAACTGGAGGCGCTCTGGGCGCTCCCGGTGGAGCAGAAGGACGAGGCGGCCCTCGCCCGCGCCCGCGCGCTGGTGGAGCAGTGCGGTGGCC
>JBKGHK010000424.1:0-8924 GCA_046520375.1 Pyxidicoccus sp. 3LFB2 | reverse complement strand
CAGCGGCACGGCGGGGCCGTCCGGCGGATACAGCGGAGAGAAGGGCGTCAGCGGCGAGGCCACGCAGTCCGGGACGAACAGGCCCCGGTGAGGCAGCTCCGCGCGGAAGGCGCACGGCAGGAAGCGCCCCTGCGTGTCGCGCACCTCCACGGTGTACGGCCGGCGCGCGGGCAGGGCGGCCCACCAGGCGTCATCCCCCGCGTCGCCGTCGGCGTATTCCAGGTCTCTCAGTCCGGGCAGGTCCATGAGGACGTGGACCCCGGAGCGGTTGACGACGGAGGCCCGGCGCGCGGCGGGAAGGCCTTCCGGAAAGGCGGAGACTTGAAGCCCATCACCGATGAGGGCGCCGGTGGCCTCGTCGAGGAAGCGCACGCCCAGGGGGGCGATGCGCGACAGCCGCTCCATGACGTGGATGGAAGGCCTCATGGTCCGGTCAACCTCCCCGGAGCCAGGACGCGCGTTTGCACGGGGCCGGCCTCTTCGTCGGCGATGCCGGACTCGATGCCCACCATCCGCGCGATGTACGTGGCGGACACCTGGATGTTGGGCTTGCCCGGCTCCCAGATGTTGAGCAGGTCCTGGATGGACAGCGGCTCGTAGACGAGCGTCACCGTCTCGTCGGGGAGGAAGGTGTCGGTCTCGGAGGAGCCGTAGTGGTTGAGGAAGCTGGCGGTGAGGGTGGGGGTGTCCTCGAGCTGGCGCATGGCCCAGCCCAGCAGCCGGTGCTGCTTCACGGCCGTCTTCGCCCAGGGCGTGAGCAGGTAGTAGAGGTCCAGCGGCAGGGGCCTGCGGGTGCGGCGGCCCTGCGAGTCCACGCGGCCGGGAAGGTTGCGGCGGACGGTGCTGGGGGTGACGCGGTAGAGGAAGAGGGAGACGCCCTCGTCCATGGGGGCCTTGAAGTCAGCGGCCTGGTAGAGGCGGAAGCTGGCGCCCTCGAACTCGGGCTTGGGGCACGCCTGCTCCAGCAGGGCGAGCAGCCCCTGTCCCACCGCTGAAATCGCCGCGTACGTCGCCAACCGCCATACCCCCGGGCCGAGCCGTGCCCCTGTCCACCCACACCCCATGGGTGCAGTGGGTTCGTCAGCGGGCAGACAGCAACACGCGTGCCCGTGCGTGCGGGCTGGCGGATCAACGTGATCCCGCACACTTGAAGGGAGTCGAGGACAGCGTGGGACGGGGCAGGGCGGATGAAAACCTCCACCCCCGCGCCCAACCCTGGGAGATCACTGCGGGAAGAGGGTGGACGAAAACCTCCACCCTGTCCGAGCCGGCCCGGACGTATGACAAGGGCGCGGGCGGGACGTCCCCCGTGAGTCCTTCGAGGAAGGTGACGATGTCCGCGACAACGGGTCGCACTCCGCGCCTGGCGGCGCTGCTGGTCATTGCGTGCTTCTGCGTCGGGTGTCCGAAGTCGCATGCCCGGCCCACGCCGGAGCAACTCGAAGTGCTTCAGCGCGAGCTGACGCAGGCGGCGATGGCCGACCAGCAGGACCCCATGAGTGATGGGCCCTTCGATGTGCACGTCCAGGCGTTCTTCCGGAAGCATGGGAGGAACGCCGTGCCGCTTTTCGAGAAGCTCTTGCTGGAAGTGGCGGAATCAGGAGACGTGGACCTCACGTACGAGGTGTGGGCGGCCATCAAGGGGCTCGTGCTGTTCGAGAAGCAGCGGGCCCGCCCTGTCCTGGAGCGGCTGGCCGATAGCCCGAAGGCCGCCTTCGAGCACTCGCGCTCGGCGCTGAAGGCACTCGTCGGACTGGCCCCGGAGGACGAGAAGCTCGGCCTGCTCGTCGCGCGCCTCCGCGCCCCGCATGCCCACCATCCGGAAGACCTGACTTGGACCATCAGCGACCTGATGGAGTTGGGCGACACCCGGGCGGTGCCACACCTGGAGGCCGTGCGCTCACGGGTCTCGGAGGAGAGGACCCGTGATTACATCGACATGGCCATCGACATGCTGAAGGACCCGCACCTGTGCAAGCTCTACTCGGAGCGCAGGACTCCGACGGGCAGGTGGAGCTGCATGTATGGGTGTACGGGAAGGACACGCTCCCGGGAGCATGGCTCGGGGGAGCCGTGCCCCATCACCATCCCCAATCCAGGGCGATGAGTCGCCGCCGGAATTTGATGTGGCGATTCCAACGAGCCGGAGACTGCGACAGCGCACGTCAGCAGATGCGCAACATCCTGGCCGTCGAACCCGTGCCGTACTACCGGGCGATGGCGCAGGGCCAACTGGACGACATGGCCGACGACCCATGACGGAACCGGGCCCGGGCTACGCCATGCCCGTGCGTCGGGCCTGACTCAATGCACCGGGCAGCGGGAGCGGGTCTTCGGGGCCCAGAGCGAGGATGGCTTCCTGGTTACCGTCCGGTCCGACGCAGGGGCCCCATGACCCCGGTCCTTGACAGCCTGGGGCAGGACCGGTGACCCATGCAGGAACAGCCCTACGCGTTTCGGTTGAAGCCGAAAGCCCCATGGACAGGTAGTTTCGCGGAGCAACCCGGAAGAGGGCCTCACCTCATGGCATGCCCACCCAGTGGAAGGACCCGCGTGCGCCTGACCGTCGTCCGAAAGCTGCTTGGGTGGGGATGGCTGGTCACCGCTGCACTGGGCGGGTGTACCCACGGCCACAATACCGTCACGGGGCACATCACCGAGCTGCACTTCAAGTTCAAGACTGTGACCGCAGTATCACGCAAGGCACCCAGCGGATGGCGGGCAGTCTGTATTCACGCGCGAATGACCCAGGGTGACTCAGGCGCAACGACCGTCTGCAAGTTCGAGGTAGGGCTCCCGGTTCGCAATCAAGAGCAGGGAGACATCTCTTTGGAACGAGCGCAGCAGATGGCAGCAACCCTGGCCAACCAGTCGGCGCATACAGTGCTGTCCCGGGCGCATCCTGGAGAAATGCTCGCGGTTCTGTGCCTCGACTTCAAAGAGGAGTACGAACGAGCGCTGGGAGAGCAAATTCACGGATCCCGAGTATCGGATTGCGTTACGAAAGGCATAGAGACCGTGCATTTCGATATCGCGCCAGAGGCTGTGCCATGAAGAACCTCACCCGGGAGGAGCTGACGCGGACTGCCCACCATTATTACCCGGCGGGCTTCCCCGTGGAGACAGACGACGCGAATCAATCTCTGCACCCCTACCAGCGAACGCCCGAGTATCAGAGATGGGTTGCTGCGTGGGATGGTGCACTGACGTGGAAGGAGTGGGACACCTTTCTGGAAGAGGTCCACACTGCGTTTCCTGGCCATGAGGCAGGGGATGTCACCCAGCCGAGAATGTCCGCCTGTCTCCGCTGCTGCGTGTATCTGAAAGAATCCCAACCGGAGGGGGGCGAGCGCGTGACCCGGGTCGCTGCCGCCGTCAGCGTGCTCGCACCGGTTTACCACGTCTATGTGACGACCCAGACCGTGTGGTTCCGCCAGCGATCCACCCGACCACAACTATTCACCGAGCCACCGAGCACCGTGGGGGCGTACGTGGACAGATTGGCGAGGCTCATCGAGCAGCGCCTTGGATACAAGCCTTTCCCTTCGCAGTGGGCGAGCATTCCTCTGCCGGAGCTCCGCGTGAGCTATTTGAAGAGGGAGCAGCCGACACTCCTCACCGCCTTGCTCTCCGACCATCTGGAGAACCTGCCTTGAACCACGTCGTCCCGCGGCACCAGGCCCCTGGTGGGCGACACGGGGCCCCAGCGGAGACGCGGCGGGCGGCTGGGCGGCGGCGTGGAGCGCGGTGAGAACGACGAAGGCAGCGAAGCGGAGCAGGCGGGTGCGCATGGATGTCTCTCCGAGCCTCACCGAGTCGTGGTTCTCGCTGGGGTCCACCAGCATTTGCTGCCCGCGTGAAGGTCACTCCTGTCGCTGGAGCGAGCGCGGGCAGCATCCCGTCCTCGTGGGAGCGTCCGACCGGAAAGTTCCGACGTGTGCGAGCAGGAACGGAGAGGCCTACGCCCGGTCCGCCTCGGTCATGACGAGCTCCCGGACCTCGGCGATGCGTTGGGTGGCCAGCTCCCGGATGGCCGCCGCTGCCCGGTCCAGCGGCGCCGGGAACTCCCCGGCCAGGAGGGCCCGCGCCTCATCGAAGCGCTCCAGCTCGCGAAGTGCCTCCGCCCGCAGCAGCCGCTGCGTCGGCTCGTCTGGCGCGCACAGCGGCACCAATGCGCGCAGGTTGTCCCGCGCCCCCGAGGACCGCTGGGAGAACGGGAGCCAGGGCGTGCCCCGGCGATACGTCTCATTCCCCGCCCACCAGGCCCGGAGCCGCAGCTCGCGCTCCTCGTCCGGTCCCTGCGCCACCTCCTGCGCGAGGGCCTCCAGGAACCCCACTTCATCCGGCTCCTCCACGTAGGGCGCCGACGCCCATTCCTCGGGCACCGTCGAGCGCGGCTCCTGCGGTGGCTCCTCCCGCAGCTCCACCGTCGCCCCTACCGCCTCGAAGCTGGCGACGAGCTCCCGGATTTCGTCCCGGTAGTAGTACCGGCCAAGCTCCGTTGGCAGCCCGTCGATGCGCCGCTTCACCTCCTGGAGGTCCACCCCGGTGGCGCGCCGCACGAGGTGCATGACCTCGACCCGGCGCTTCCCCGTGGACACCAGGGTGACGGTGACGGCGGACACCGGGGCGTAGATGGGGGACTCGAGCTCTCCCAGCTGTTCGGCCCGGTCGACCCAGAAGTACCGGCGGCAGGCCGAGCACCGCGAGACGGCGGGCGGCAGCGGAAGCATCGGCGCATCGCGCCAGCCATCCGTCCAGACGACCGCGCCGAAGGTGTTGCCAGACGCCAGCGTATGACGCCGGTGCGGCGTCCGGCAGTGCGGGCAGGCCAGGACTCGGTCGGGACCAGGCGTCATGACGCGGGCTGTCTCCAGAAGCGGTGCCCAGGAAGGGCGCTGAGCACCGAGGCAGCTCGAAGTCCTTCGCTGGCCCGGTGTCTGGCTTCCAGGTTACCGCAGGCCCGACGGATTCGAGCTACGGGCCATGGCCCGCATCGACTCCGGGCCCCGGGCAGCGGGAGCCCGCCTTCAGGGCCCAGAGCGAAGCGACTTCCTCGCTCCGGGAGAGGAGGAAGACGAAGCCTCCGGCCTGCACGAAAGCCCTGCCCGGCGCGTCGAAGATGCCCACCGTGGGCTCGGGATACGAGGAGCCCTCACCGGGAAGGACGTCCGCCGCCAGCCGTGCCCGGCCCTGGGAGAGGCGCCAGGGCTCCACCCCATGCACACCGTCATCGGCGGCGAAGTACAGGTGGCCATCGATTGCCGCGAGCCCGTACGGCCAGGAGCTCTCCGCGCCGGGCCGGAGGTCCACGACGAGCCGGGTGCCCCTCACCGTGCCATCCGTCACCCACAGCTCACGCCCGTGCTCGCCGTCATCGGCCACGAAGTAGAGCCGGCCCTTCACCACCGTCAGGTTCGTCGGCAGCGAGCCCACCATGGCCCCGGGCCGGAGGTCCACGAAGAGGCGGGTGCCCCGGGGCGTTCCGTCGCTCACCCACAGCTCCGCGCCCCCGGAGCCGTCCTCGGCCCTGGCGGTG
Source organism: Pyxidicoccus sp. 3LFB2 (assembly GCA_046520375.1). Classification (GTDB taxonomy): domain Bacteria; phylum Myxococcota; class Myxococcia; order Myxococcales; family Myxococcaceae; genus Myxococcus. The sequence goes on along the minus strand of JBKGHK010000424.1, from coordinate 3,385 downwards.
AAGAAGAGCCGTCCCTTGAATGCGGTCAGCCCGATGGGCACGAAGCCCAGGCCGAAACGTCCGGCCAGCACGGCGCCCCCCGGCGTCCCATCGCTGCTCCACAGGTGGGACGGCTCGCCCTGCTCCAGCGGGTCGGTGAAGAAGAAGAGCCGGTTGCCCACCGCCGTCAGCTGGGTGATGGAGACATTGCTCCGAGGCTCGCGGAAGAGCTCCACGAGCGCCCCGGAGCGGGTGAGCCGCAGCAACCGCAGCCCGCCATCCGCGCCTCGCGCCTCGAAGACGAGGTCCCCGCGAGCCGTCTCCACGAGGTCCGACGCCGCCGGGCCGAGGGTGAACGTGAAGGGCGGGCCGAGAATCCGTCGGCTGCCCCTCCGCGTGCCATCGGTGAGCCACAGCTCATCGCCTCCGGGGACGCTCCGGATGACGAGCAGCCGGCCGCGATACTCCATCCGCGGGTATGCCAGGGCCAGCTCGGGCACGTCGATGGGGCGCGTGCCCGGAGCCGTTCCATCGCTCCGCCAGAGCGCCTCGCCCACCTGGAAGAAGAGCAGGCCCCCGCTCTCCACGGGCGCGCGGGGTCGCGCGGAGCCGTCCGGGGGCCCCACGTCCGCGACCTTCGCCGTGCCCGCGGGCGTGCCGTCACTCCTCCACAGCGCCCACCCGTGGGGGGCATCGAAGACGAAGAAGAAGAGCCGGCGGCCCACGGCGCGCATCTCCTCCAGGCCCAGGATGCGCCCGGCCACCGCGACCCGGGCGGCGGGGACGCACGCGGAGGCCTCCAGCGGCTGGCTTGCCCGCGCGGCGTCCGCGTCTTCCACGTCGGAAGGCCCTCCGCAGTGCAAGAGCCCAAGTGCCAGCAACACCACGGGAAGTCGGAATGGGGGACGCATGGAGGCCTCTCCTGTCAGAACGAGGGCCCTCGTCCCACGCGGGATGTTGCCCGCACGCCGCGAGCGCGGGTACCGGTTCGGGGGAGGAGCGAAGCGACGCCTGGAGAACAGCCGCTCAGCCCGAGCGCGCCTTCAGCCCATGCCGCCGCATCAGCTCGAAGAACGCGCGCCGGTGCTTCCCACTGGCCCGGGCGGCGGCGGCGATGTTGCCTTCATGCTGCGTGAGGGACTCCTCCACCCACGCCCGCTCGAAGGCCTCCACCACGCGCCGCTTCGCCACCTGGAAGGACTCCCGGGACTGGCGCTGCGCCTCCTGCCGCGCGGCCCCCGGCGTCCACTCCGCCAGGAGCGGCAGGTGCTCCACCTCCACCTGCGTCCCCGCGCGGGTGCACAGGAGGAAGCGCGCGCAGTTCTCCACCTCGCGCACATTCCCCGGCCACGCATACGTGAGCAGCCGCTCCATCGCCTCCGCCGAGAAGGTGACGAGCGCCTGGCCATACTCGGCGGCGTAGTGCTGGAGGAAGTGCTCCAGCAGCGGGGGAATGTCCTCGGGCCGCTCACGCAGTGCCGGCACTTCAATGGGCAGCACGCGCAGGCGGAAGAACAGGTCGAACCGGAAGTTGCCCGCCTGCGTCTCGGCGAGCAGGTCCGCGTTGGTGGCGGCGATGATGCGCACGTCCGAGCGGTGCAGCTTCGAGTCCCCCAGCGGCCGGTACTCCTTCTGCTGGATGAGCCGCAGCAGCTTCACCTGGCTGGCCAGGGGCAGCGCGTCCACCTCGTCCAGGAACAGCGTGCCGTGCTCCGCCTCCGCCACCAGGCCCCGGTTGCGCGAGCGGGCCCCGGTGAAGGCGCCGCCCACGTGGCCGAACAGCTCGTTCTCGAAGAGGTCCGGAGGCAGCGCGCCGCAGTTGACGGGGATGAAGGGGTGGGGCGCGCGGGGGCTCTGCTCGTGCACGAGCCGCGCGTACAGCTCCTTGCCGACACCGCTCGGGCCCTGGATGAGGACCTCCGCGTCATTGGCCGCGGCGGCGGCCACCAGCGCCAGCAACCGGACATGGACCGGACTGCGCCCAAGGATGTTGATCATGTGCGAGCCCCCCCGCTACAGCCCAACGCTATCGGCCCTCCCCGCTGACACAAGAAAACAGCGGGTCCCGAAATGTCGGAGAGATGCGAGGCGCTCATCAGCCTACCCGTCGGATGGGGAAGGGTCCGGAGACCTTCCGGTGCTCACGCAAGTTGAACGGGCGCCGCCGGGTTTCTTCCCCACATGAGGGAAGGCAAAGCTCAGTCGTGGGTGCCGATGTGCTGGTCGCCGTGGGCGGCGCAGACCCAGTGGAAGGCGCAGGAGCACGCCACGGCACGGGCCTGCGTACAGCAGCGGCCACCAAAATGCTCCGGCAACGGAATGGCGTCATCTTCCAGGGGCGGCTCCGGAAGAATCATGGGTGAGGCGAGACCGGACCTCGCGGGCTCGCTGTCACAGCAGCCGCGCGCCATGCACCCAGGACACCGGGACAGCTCGCAATTGGCGCACCAGTCGAAGATTTCCCCGGCGCGCCCCAGACGCTCACATCCCCCGCAACTGTCGAACATGGCCGACCTCCTGGCTCATGAGCGTCAAGGTAGAGAGGGGGTCTGACAGGGGGGCGCTCGATGGCGGGCGGGGGAGGGGGCCCACCAGCCGTCATGCAAGTGTCAAAGTGGCCTCTGTCCGGGGGTGGATCCTTCCGTCGGTGAACGCCTGACGGCGCGAGTGTGCACCAGTGAACCGGTTGCGACGGGTGCGCGGGGCTCGCATGGAAGATGCTGGGGGCGAGGCGGGTCCAAGAGGTGGAGGTGTGGCGGCCATGCGCAGGGAACGGCGGATCATCGGCGTCTTCGGATCAGGCAAGGAGAGCCATGAGGAGTGGGTCGTCCCGCTCGTCCGGTGGATTGCCGAGGCGGGCTTCGACCTGCTCACCGGAGCAGGCAGCGGCGTCATGCGCGTGGCGGCGGACGCCTTCGTCCAGGTCCAGGGCCGGCGGGGCATCTCCATCGGCATCGTCCCGGGCACGGTGGACGGCGGGGAGTACCGGCCCCGCTCCGGCTACCCCAACCCCGGGGTGGAGCTGGCCATCTACACCCACCTGCCCCTCAGCGGCGAGCAGGGGACGGACCCCTTGAGCCGCAACCACATCAACGTCCTCACCCCGCACGCCCTGGTGGCGCTGCCGGGCGGGGCCGGCACCGCCTCGGAGGCCAGCCTGGCGCTGCGCTACGGCAAGCCCGTCATCCTCTACGGCCCGCCGGAGTCCTTCCGCCGCTTCCACTCGGACCTGGAGCGCACGGACTCCCTGGAGCGGGTGGCCGAGTTCATCCGGGAGACCGTCCGGGAGCCAGGCCGCCTGTCGGCCCACTAGCGCGCGTCCCCCAAGGGGCGCCCCCAGGCTCCCAGCCGCCCTGCGGCGTCCGGGCGCTACAGGGCGGGCCGGGGCTGTATCAGGGCGCGGGAG
>JBKGHK010000423.1:0-8956 GCA_046520375.1 Pyxidicoccus sp. 3LFB2 | reverse complement strand
CCGGGGCCCCGTCCCCGGCCCGGCTCCCTCCCCCGGAGGGGCGGGGCGGCGCCCTCCCACCCGGGCTCCCGGCGGCCGGGAGGGCCCCGGGCTTCACTCCAGGTCCAGGCCCGCAGTGACATGGGGCCTGGATTCAGGGGGAGGAGGGCAGATCCACACCGGGAAGGCGCCTCCGGGTGGGTCCGGTGGCGGACAGGCTTCGGAAGCCATGTCAGGGTGGGTTCCCGAGCCCGTCGGGATGCCGTAGACTCGGGCACCAGCAGTACACGTGCGAACCTGCTGGGGCGTCGTCTAATGGCAGGACATCAGACTTTGACTCTGATTATCAAGGTTCGAATCCTTGCGCCCCAGCCACTCCGCTCCGGGGGGACGCGGTAGCAAGCGCGTCCGTCCGCGTGCATGAAGGACGGTGGCCCGATGCCCCAGAAGACGCTCCTGCTGGTCTCCGTGGGTAGCCCGTCGGCCTCCCTCTTGCGTGACTTGCAGGACCCGCTGGCGGCGCACATGAGCGTCCAGACGGTGGTGGCCAAGGCGGCCCTGCCGGCTCCGGCCTATGCCTTCAACAAGGACCGGGCCCAGTACCACTGCAACGCCATCATGCGGCGGCTCACGCCGATGCTCGAGCCCGGCCAGCATGTCGTCATGGGCATCACCGACGTGGACCTCTTCGTCCCCGACTCGCCCTTCGTCTTCGGCGAGGCGGACCGCGAGTCCAAGACGGCGGTGATGAGCATCTTCCGCCTGCGCCAGGGTGCGGACGGTGACCACCTGCGGCGCCGCATCCAGTCCGAGGTGGTGCACCAGGCCGGGCACCTGCTCGGGCTGTCCTACTGTGAGGACCCCCGGTGCGTCATGTTCTTCGCCCAGACGCCCCAGGACTGCGACCGCAAGCAGCTGTCGCTCTGCAACATGTGCCGCAACGAGCTGGTGAAGCTCAACCGCTGACGCGTCCCGCGGGGCGTTGAATCTCCCGTGACGCGTTGACGTCCGAACCGGCGCGCCCTCTAGTACAGGGCACTCGAAGCGGCCGGAAAGCGGAGTGACAGCGATGATGGGCATGCGGCGTTTCATGGGTGGAGTGCTGGCGGTGGGCTTGCTGGGAGCATGCGAGCCCGTGGATGACGGCGGTGGCGGCACCATCGGCGACGTCCTCTTCACCGAGGGCTTTGCCTTCGTGCGCGAGGACGACCGCAACGTCTTCGTGGTGGACGACGACGGCGACCCCAACAGCCCGCAGCGGCTGACGAGCGCGGGAGGCGCGTACTGGCCCTCCGTGTCGCGCGACGGCCGCAGCGTCGTCTTCGTCCAGCGCACCGGCTCGGCCACCTCGCTGCAGACGGTGCCCACCTCGGGTGGCACCACGGCGACGCTGTTCACCTCTGGCGACTCGGCGTGCGTGCGCGGCTGCACCAACTTCCGCACGCCCACCTTCAGCCCGGACGGCCGCAGCGTCGTCTTCGTCTTCTCGCCGGCGGGCAGCTCCGTCACGTCGCTGGGCCGGGTGAACACGGACGGCAGCGGCTTCGTGGAGCTCACGCCCAACACCACCATCTCCTACGGGGCCCCGTCCTTCCTGCCCAACGCGAGCGCGGTGATTGCGCCCGCGGGCAGCAGCCTGCGCCAGCTCAACCAGATTGCGCGCGTGCCGCTCAACGGGGCGAGCCCCACCTTCAGCTCGCTGGGCAACGAGGTGCTGGCGGTGGAGAACCGGGTGGCGGTGTCTCCGAATGGGACGCAGGTGGCCTTCGACGGGCGCCTGTCCTCCGGCAGCGTCCGCATCTTCGTGGCGTCGTTCGGCGCCACGGGCGTGAGCGGCGCCGCGCGCGCGACGAACCTCACCGGCGCCAGCGTGCAGGAGACGTGGCCCAGCTGGACGCGCTCCAACCAGCTCGGGTTCCTCTTCTCCGATGCGAGCGGCAGCGACCCCGGCATCTACCGCGCGAGCGTCAGCGCCGGCACGACGAGCTCGGTGACGCTCTCGGTGCCCAGCGCGGCCGAGCCGTCCTACGGCCCGCTGTAGTGCTGCGAATCCTGTGCGCGCGGCTGCTCGAGGACCACAGCTGCGCCCTGGTCTTCGAGCTCGCGGGGGCGCGGCATGACCGCGTGGCGGTCCAGGTGCGGCAGGGCAAGCCCCTCGTGTTCCCGAGGGACGTTCCGGCGGAGTGACGTCGGCCCCCTTCGACGTGCGCTGCTTTCGTGGCTGGTGGCCCTGTGCGCCGCGTGCGTGTCCGGCCCCGTATCGCCAGGCACATCCGGCCTTACGGCGGAGGCCAGGGGGTCCTCGGAGCCGCCTCCCGGAATCCGCCTGCACACCGGAGCACCGGAGGGTGGGCTGCCGTACCGGCTGCTGGTCTCCGAGGAGGCCACCGTCGCCCGGCCACATCGGCTGGTGGTGTGGCTGCATCCCTCGGGCGGAGACGGGCTCGCGCTGGTGGAGCCCCTCGCGGGGGAGCTGGCCCGGCGGGGCTTCGCGCTGCTGACGCTGTCCCGGAAGGACTTCTCCCACTGGCGCGGCGCGGATGCCAACCGGGTGATGCTGAAGTCGCTGCCGGATGCGGCGCGAGTCCCCGGTGTGGATGCCCGCCAGCCGGTGCTGCTGGGCTTCAGCGCGGGGGCGCAGATGGCGCTGGAGCTGTGGTCCGCCCGGCCCGACACCTTTGGTGGACTGGTATTGCTGGCCGGGGCGCCGCGCTTCTCGCGCGGGGACGCGTCCACGCCCCCGACAGGTTCCGCGTACACGCGCGTGCCGCTGCTGGCCCTGGTGGGAGAGGGGGATGGTGATGGCCCCGCCCTGTGGGGCCGCGCATCGGAGACGTGGCGCGCCGCAGGGGTGCCGCTCCAGGTCCGCATCGTGCCGGGCCGGGGACATGAGTGGCTCCTGGTGGCGCCGACGGAGCGGGACTTCGTGCTCGACTGGTTGTCAGCGCTGCCGCCGGTGCGATGAGGCGTGCCCGGAGTGGCTGTTGGTGGACCCGGCACGGCGGGAGGTGGTGCCAGTCGTGTCCGGGAGGGATTCCCGGCGGCGCGGGATGTCCTGCCTGACGGGCCCACACTGCCCCCGGTGCGGCATGCCCGGGCGTGACGCCGGGCGGCACGGGAGGCGGTGCTCGCCTGACTGGCCGCGTTGCCTCCGGTGGAGTGGGATGGGCCCGGGGCGGCTGGCATCCGGGGCCGCGAGGCGCGATGCTGCTCCTGGCTCGGAGGTAGGTCATGTCCCTGTTCGATGCAGTGCTCGCGGGTGACCGCGAGGCCGTGAAGTCCCAGCTGGCCGCCAGGGCGGACCCCAACCCGTTCGACGCCGAAGGACGCACGCCGCTGATGGCCGCTGCCCGCGCGGGCCGGGCGGACATCGTGCGGCTGCTGCTGGAGGCCGGGGCCGACCCCGAGCTCACCGACAGCCTGGGGGAGACCGCGCTCATCATGGGCGCCGCCCATGGGCATGCCGAGGTCTGCAAGCTGTTGCTGCCCCACGCGAAGGATGACGAGCGGGACCTCGCTCGCACGCTGCTGTCCGGTGTGGGCATCACGGACCTGCGCTCCGAGCCTTCCGTCCCGCCGCCGGACAGCCTGCATCGCAAGCTCGCCTCGGCGGGCGCGTACGTGGCCGGCAAGCTGGGCGATGAAGGGCCGACGAAGCGGCTGGAGCGGGCGCTCCGCTCGGAGAAGCCCCGCAAGCCGTGAGCCGCGTCGACTGACGGACACTCCTGCACCGCGGGGCATGCCCCGTTACGTCAGCAACAGGGTTTCTTCATGATTCCACGCACAGCCGAGGGCTCGCGCAGGGCCGCCGGAGGTGTGTGGCGCGGTAGGGCAGCAAGAAACACCGGGGCCGGCCCGCCTCCCAATCGTCGTGGAGCCATGACATGGGGACGCCAGACACCCGTCTCATCTACAGCGTCACCGTGCAGGGACTCTTCCACCTGGCGCTGAATGGGCGGCTGTCCCCTCCCGCTCGCAATGCGCTGCGGGACGCGGGGCTGGACCTGGACCGGGACCTGTCTCCCGCCTACGCCATCACCACGTGGCTGAAGTGCCTGGACATCGTCCTGCGGGACGTGTGGCCGGACAAGGCGCGCGACGAGGCGTGGCGGCTCCTGGGGCATGCCCTCATCGAGGGGCTGACGTCGACGATGCTGGGCCGGGTCATGGTGGCGGCGGCGCGTGCACTGGGGCCTCGTCAGTCGCTGTCGCAGTTCAACCGCGCGTTCCGGGGCTCGGACAACTACGTGGAGCTGCGGCTGACGGAGCGGTCCCCCGGGGTATGCGAGTTGTGGATCAACGACATCCTCGACCGGCCGCACTACTACGTGGGCATCCTGGAAGCGTCCATGAAGATGATGGGGGCGCCCGGGGCCCGTGTGACGGTGCTTCGCATGGAGCCGCCCTCCTGCATCTTCCTCATCGAGTGGAAGGTGTGAACGCGGGCGCGCTCCGAGCGTGCCCACCGTCGCCCTGAACGACGAAGGCCCGGGGCTTCACGGTGGAAGCCTCCGGGCCCTCGCTCACGGTGACGGACCTCGCGGGCCCGTCACCGTCTCACGGCTGGCACTTCACTCCGGCTTCGCGCTCACCGTCACGCCGGGCGTCACGGTACCGCCGCCCTTGCGCGTTTCGATGAGCGAGTCGGCCACCAGCTCGGTGATGTCCTTGATCTTGATGTTCTCGCCACGGTCCGTGTCGTTGACCGCGTCGTTGAGCATCGTCGAGCAGAACGGGCACGCCACCGCGACCACGCCGGTGCCGCCCTTCTCCTTGTAGTCGCCCACCATGCCTGGCTTCTTCTTGTCCGCGGCATCGGGGTACGGCGTGGACGGGTCCTCGGCGTGCTTCAGCGTCAGCGCCGCCTCGTTCACGCGGTTGTGGTTGATGCGCGTGCCGATGTGCTCCTCCATCCACATGCGTCCGCCACCGGCGCCGCAGCAGAAGCCCTCGCGCTTGCTGCGCTGCATCTCCACCACCTCGAGTCCGGGGATGGCGTTGAGCACCTCGCGAGGCGCGTCGTACACGCCGTTGTGCCGGCCCAGGTAGCAGGGGTCGTGGTAGGTGAGCTTCGTATTCATCACCGCCGAGAGCTTGATGCGCTTCTCGTTCAGCAACTCGTTGATGAGCTGCGTGTGGTTGATGACGCGGTACTCACCGCCGAACTCCGGGTACTCGTTCTTGATGGTGTTGAAGCAGTGCGGGCACTGGGTGATGACCGCCTTCACGCCCATCGAGTTCCACGTCTCGATGTTCGTCTTCGCCATCGTCTGGAACAGGTACTCGTTGCCCATGCGGCGGGCCGAGTCGCCGTTGCACATCTCCTGCTTGGACAGCGTGGCGAACGACACCCCCGCCTCGCGCAGAATCTTCACCAGCGAGCGGCTGACCTTCTTCTGCTTGTCGTCGTAGCTGCCCGCGCAGCCCACGAAGAAGAGGTACTCGTACGGGCCGCCGTCGTCACCCCAGGTGGGCAGCTTCAGGTCCTCGGCCCACTCGTCGCGGCGGTCCTGCCCGATGCCCCAGGGGTTGCCCTGGCGCTCGATGCCCTCGAACACGCGCTGGATTTCGGGGGGGAACTCCGCCTTCACCTGCACCTGGTAGCGGCGCATGTCGATGAGGCGCGGGACGTTCTCGATGAACACCGGGCAGGCCTGCTCGCACCAGCCGCAGCTCGTGCACGCCCACACCGTCTCCGCCTTCAGCGCCGAGCCGATGATTTCCGGCAGCGGCTCCTTCGTCTTGTTGGGGCCGTAGCCCTCTTCCGCCCACTGCTCGTTCTCCCAGAGCCAATGCTTCAGGTCCTGGTTGACGCCCTTGTGCGTGAGCGGCTTGCCGGTGATGTACGTGGGGCAGTGCGTCTGGCAGCGGCCGCACTCGGTGCAGGAGTAGAGGTCCAGGCCCTGCTTCCAGGTGAGGTCCTTCACCGTGGCGGTGCCGAACTCCTCCTTCTCCAGATTGGGCGTGGGCAGCTTGCCGGTGGAGTGGGTGCGCTGGAAGAAGACGTTCGGCAGGCCGGTGATGATGTGGAAGTGCTTCCCGAGCGGCAGGAAGTTCAGGAACGTCAGGATGATGACCAGGTGGATCCAGAACCCGGCCACGCCCAGCGCGTGAGCGGCGTTGTTGCCCAGGGGCAGCATCGCCATGCCGAAGAGGCTGGTGACGGGCTCCCACCACACGAGCGAGGCCGCTGTCTCGGGCACCTGCGTGGCGCCCATCTGCGTCTGCGCGGTGTGCGCGGCCACCATGTGGCTGCCGCCGAAGAGGAACTCCGTAATCATCAGGCCGGAGATGAAGCCCAGGATGAGGTAGGCCTCCCAGGAGACCGTCATGCGGTCCGGCTTCACCTTCCAGCGCGTCCAGACGAAGTAGGCGCAGCCCACCAGGGCGAGCGCGGCCACGATGTCCTTGGCCAGCAGGTAGACCTTGTAGATGGCGAGCAGCGGGCCGGCTTCCGCCCAGAAGGGGTGGCCCAGGTCCGTCAGCACGTCCAGCGCCGTGGCCGAGAAGCCCATGGCGAAGAGCATGACGGTGCGCAGCGCCAGCACCATGAAGGCCGCGTAGATGAAGACGTGCATCAGGCCCGGGGTGAACTCCTCCGGGTCCACCATGCGCTTCTGGCCAAGGCCGAAGAGCGCGAGCCGCTTGAGGCGCAGGGGGATGTTGTCGAACCGGTTCTCCTTCTTCATCGCGAGCAGCACGCCCACGCGACCAGACATGGTCATCACGAAGATGGGAACGGCGACGGCGAGCAACAGGCCGGTGATGATGGGACTCATGGGACTCTTGGGGACCTCTGGGGGCGCGCTCGGCGGAGAAGGTGCGGTTGACGCAGCGCGACGAAGCTCGAGTACAGGACAACCCTAACAGGGGTGATTCGCGAATCAAGCGCCGTGCGGCGCCCTGTGTCCGGCAGTGGAGCACAGGGCCGAGGCCCCCTGGTGGGGAACCCGCCGGCGCACGGATTTACTGAAGCGGGCATCGCCCGAAGCCCGCTTGAAAATCAGGGGTCCGTCAATCTTGTAGAGGCCCACAGCGTGAAGCCGTGGACATACCTTGTGTGTTTCCGTCGCGGAGGGCCCGACGTTGGACCTTCGTACAAGTCCCTGGAATCACGGGCTTGGCTGGCGCTGGGCAGGCAGGCAGGCGTGCGGTGGTAGACGGGGCTCAAACTTTCGCGGGCCAAGGGCTTTACAACGCGGAGCGACATGGCCAATCTGACCGGTAAATCGGTCAACGCTTGAACGGTCGGGCACCGCATGGGGTGGGCCCGAGTCGACCGAACGGAAGGCGCCCGAGGGGCGACGAGCCGCAAGGCCGTCTACTTCACCCAGGCGGAGCGCTGAAGGAGCCGAGCATGGTTCAGCACGACGACACCACGTACATGGACGACGAGGGGCTGCCCTACGCGGACCGGGGCGACGACAACGACTCCGAGGGTGTGAGCCAGGCGGACGGCTCGGCGGGTGGCCGCTGGGGCTACAGCGAGGAAGCGTGGGGCGGTTGGCACGCGGCGGAGTGAGACGGAGCCCCCGCGGCCCGCGGACGCGCGGGGGCATTCCTGTTGCGATTGTCACAGAGCGTATGAAGCCCGAGCGGCGGCTCCCTCCACGGTGAGCTCCCGGGCCTGAACGCTCCAGGCTCCCAGACGGAACGCCCCGAGGTGGGCAGGCCGTCATCTTCCCCACCAGGCAACCGTCACTGTCCCGCCCGGGCCTCTTGCGCCAATCTCGCGCGAGGGCCGGTGCGTGGAGGCCGTATGAAGGTGCAGTGGTGCTGGCGGTGCAAAGCAGACGTTCCGATGCTCGACGACGCGGAGTTCGCCCGGGTGTGGCCGCTGTACGAGGCGGGCATCCTGAGCCTCAAGGCGGACCCCCTGCCGGAGGACGAGAGCCGGCCCCCGGGCTTCCTGGAGGCCCATCTGGGGAAGGCGAGCGCCGAGTATGAGCGGCTCACCGGCGTTCCCGAGCTGAGGCCCTCCATGGTCCACCATCATCAGTTGAGCCGCTTCGGCCCACCCTGTACGAGGTGTGGCAAGCCCCTGCGTGGGCCCCAGGCGAATTACTGCGCCGCATGTGGGACGCCGCGCTGAGGTCGGTCGGGCCCCTGACGCCGCGTGCGGCTCCGGTCTGCCCCCCTTGCCCGGAAGGCCGACTCCCGACATCCTCACAGCCTGAAGCCTTCCCGTGGGAGCCCCCGCTCCCGGGCGTTGTGGCCCATGAGACTTCCGGTGGCGAGGGGCGTCATTCCTCGCAGAGAGATTCGCGGCACGATGCCTCGTGAGACCACGGGGGAGTTCGGATGAAGCAGACGGCCTGGGCAGTGGAGCGCGATGCCGAGCACGGCCGTGAGGTGCTCCTCCTCATCACCCTGGAGGCGGACGCCGACGCGCCCCGCGCGCCAGTCGCCATCAACCTCGCGTTGGACCGCAGCGCGTCCATGCGCGGCATCCCCCTGCTGTCCGCCGTGCAGGCCGCGCAGACGCTGGTGGAGCGCGCCAGCCCGCGCGACTACCTGGGCCTGCTCACCTTCGACGCCGAGCCCGAGCAGGTGCTCCCCATGCGCGCCATGGAGCCTGGCGCGAAGGCCCAGTTCCTCAAGGTGCTGTCGAAGCTGGAGTCCGGCGAGGGCACCGCCCTGCACGAGGCCGTGGAGCGCGCCGCCGAGGCCGCCCCGGAAGACCTGACGGCGCTGCGCGCGCTGGTGGAAGGGCTGCGCAAGCGCGGCGAGTCCACCCGGCTGCTGGAGGCGCTGGAGCGGCTGGTGCCCCGCGTGGAGGACGCGGACGAGGCGTCCGTGCTGCGGCTGGAGCTGGCCTCGCTCGCCCGCGCCGAAGCCCGTGAGGACGCGGCCCGCGACGCGCTGGAGGCGGTGGTGTCGCGCGGGGCCTCGGGCGCCGGCTATGCCGACGCGCTGGAGGCGCTGGAGAAGCTGCTGGGCGACGCCCCCGGGCGCCGGGCCGAGGTGCAGGCGGGCG
>JBKGHK010000422.1:0-8986 GCA_046520375.1 Pyxidicoccus sp. 3LFB2 | reverse complement strand
AGGAGCTGGCCCGGGACCACCGATGCGGAGCTCGCGTCGCCACGCTCAACGGCGCCGCCTCGGGCTCGGGCGCCGAGGCCGCGCCGTTGAGCGTGGCGACGACGAGCTCCGCATCGGTGGTCCGGGCCAGCTCCTCCGCCTTCACCGCGTCACCGAGCACTCCGGTGAGGTTGGCCAGGACCTGGAGGTGCTCATCCGAGCGCGCGGCGATTCCGACCACCACGTGGGCCGGGCCGCCGCCCCAGTCCACGCCCCGGGGGAACTGCACCACGACGACGCCCGTCTTCTTCACGAACGCCCGGGCATCCGGCGTGCCGTGGGGAATGGCGATGCCGTTGCCCAGGTACGTCGCTGACACCTTCTCGCGCCGGAGCATGCTGTCGACATAGCCGGGCTCGATGAAGCCCTCGTCCACCAGCGTCTGTCCGACGAGGCGGATGGCCTCCGTCTTGCTCGTGGCGGCCTGCCCCAGCCGGACATGCGTCCTGCTCAGTGTCAGCATCGGTGCTCCTCAGGCGAACAGTTCGAGCAGGTCCTCACGGGTAATCGCGGTGGCGGCGGAGGCCTCGCTCAGGGCCGCCTCGAAGATGGCGCGCTTCTTCTCCTGGAGTCCGAGGATTCGCTCCTCCACTGTCCCCTGCGAGACGAGCCGGTAGACCATGACCGTCCGTTCCTGACCGATGCGGTGGGCGCGGTCCGCCGCCTGCGCCTCCACGGCCGGGTTCCACCAGGGGTCCACCAGGAACACATGGTCCGCCGCCGTGAGGTTGAGGCCCGTGCCGCCCGCCTTCAGCGACATCAGCAGCACCGGGGCCCCCTCGGATGACTGGAAGCGGTCCGTGACTTCGCCACGATTGACGGTGGTGCCGTCCAGCCGCCCGAAGCCGATGCCCGCCGACTTCAGCTGCGGCTCGATGAGGTCCAGCATCGACGTCCACTGCGAGAAGACCAGGGCCTTGTGGCCCTCGGACACGGCCGTCTCCAGCGCGTCCACCAGCGTCTCCACCTTGGAGGACGTGTTGGCCCGCTGGCCCGGGACGAGCGCCGGGTGGCAGGCGGCCTGACGCAGGCGGAGCAGCGCCTCCAGCGCCTTGAGCACGCTGCCGCCCTCGTTGAGCAGGGCGACCACTTCCTTGCGAGTCGCCGCCATCACCGAGTCGTAGACGGCGCGCTCGCGCTCATCCAGCTGCACGTGCATCACCTGGTCGATGCGCGGCGGCAGCTCGGGCGCCACGTCGCGCTTGAGGCGCCGCAGGACGAAGGGCCGGATGCGCCGGCGCAGTCCCTCCGCGGCCTCGGGGCGCCCGTCGGCGATGGGCTGGGCCACCTTGTCCTGGAAGTGCCTCCGCCCCCCGAGCAGGCCCGGGTTGGTGAAGTGCATCAGGCTCCACAGCTCCTCCAGCCGGTTCTCCAGCGGAGTGCCACTGAGCGCGAGCCGGAAGTTCGCCTTGAGCCCGAAGGCCGCGCGCGCCACCTGGCTGTCCGGGTTCTTGATGGCCTGCGCCTCGTCCAGCACCAGCGCGTCCCACGTGCGCGCCCCGAGCATGGCCGCGTCCAGGCGCATGATGGAGTACGTGGTGAGGGTGATGTCGGCCGTCGCGTCCAGAGCGCGGCCAGGGCCGTGGTACACGCAGACCTTGAGCGACGGGCGGAACTTCTTCACCTCGTTGGCCCAGTTGGGCAGCACGCTGGTGGGGCACACCACCAGCGAGCCCGGCCCCAGCGCGCACAGCGTCTGGAGCGTCTTTCCCAGGCCCATGTCGTCGGCCAGGATTCCACCCAGCCCCGCCCCGCGCAGGAAGCCCAGCCAGCTCACGCCCTGCAGCTGGTACTGGCGCAGCGTCGCGGTGAGGTCCGGCGGGAGCACCGGCGGCGGCAGCTTCTCGAAGCCCTGCACCAGGGGCGCCAGTCGCTCCAGCCCCGGCGGAGGCGGCTGCTCCAATGTCTCGCACAGCGCGGTCAGCTCCGGCAGGGCGTGGTTGGACACCTTGCCATCCGCCTGCCGCGCGGCCAGCAGGTCCGCGACGCGCTGGCCATGCTTGTCCAGCCAGGCCCGGGGCAGCGGGGCCCAGCCTCCGCCGTCCAGTGGCACCAGCCCCAGCCCTTCCGTCCACGCGCGGACGACGGCGGCGGCGTCCACGGCCTTCACCTCGCCCTTGGCGCCCTCCACCTGGAACTCCAGCGTGAAGCGCACGTCGGGGACACCCTGCCCCGTGACGCCGGACTGCACCTGGAGCAGCGGCTTCAGCCGCACGTCCGGGCTCACCAGCCCCGCAGCGTCGCCGGCCAGGTCTCCGCGCCAGCGGCGGAGCTTGTCCGCCCAGCGCACCATCTCCTGCCCCTGCACCGTCAGCCGCTTTCCGGGGACGAGGTTCAGCTCCTCACGGAGCTGGTGGATGAGGCGCTGCTCCGCGGCCTCGTCGCGCAGCGGCACCGCGCCGCGCAGGTACGTCATGCGGCCATTGTCGATGCGCACCGTGGGCGCGCGCCGTAGACGAGCGTGGGCAGCACGGACAGGCCCGACTCCAACTGGTTCAGCTCCAAGAGGACGCGCGGCTTCAGCTCACGGTCCAACCGGGGCAGGCGCCGGCTGCGAACGTCCACCGGCATGCGGCGGCCCAGCTCGGGGAGGATTTTCGAGGTCAGCTCGCCCATCTGCTCGGGCGCATAGGTGCGCACGAGCGGCAGGTGCTGGAGCCACGGCCCCGTCAGCTGCGTCTCGCCCAGGCGCGCCAGCGCGTCACCGAGCAGCGCGACGCCGGGGCTCACCACCTCCGCCACGCGCGGGTCCTTCGTCACCGTCACCACCAGCTGCGCGCCCCGGTCCTCCACCACCGCCCGGGGCAGCGCGGGCTCGTCCGACACGGCCACCGGGCGCCCGTCGAGCAGCACGTTGCGGGCGTTCTCCAGCACCTTGAGGATGGCCTCCAGCGTCTCCGGAGACAGCGTGCCGCGCGTGCGGCGCGCCTCCAGGATGCGGTCGGCGAGCAGGTCCGACTGCTCCACCTGCAGCGTCGCGGCCTTGG
The DNA here is from genome assembly GCA_046520375.1 of Pyxidicoccus sp. 3LFB2. GTDB lineage: Bacteria > Myxococcota > Myxococcia > Myxococcales > Myxococcaceae > Myxococcus. The sequence continues at coordinate 5,960 of JBKGHK010000422.1, read as the reverse complement.
CCGCCTGGGCCACCAGCGACGCCAGGGCGCCCTCCAGCGGCTCCTCCGTGCCGTCCGCGTGCGCGAGCGAGCGGTGGAGTTGCAAGCCTCCGTCCGCGCGGGTGAAGTGGTACACGACGCGGGACCAGCGCGCCGCCGCCGTCTCCATCGGCGTCTCCTGCTTCTCCGCCTGCTGGATGGAGATGGCCGCCGCCACCACGTGCTCGCACGGGTCCACGAGGCTGGGGCAGTCACACTCCCAGGCGTCGTCGTTCGGGTACAGGACGACCGTGAGGGCAACCGGGCGTCCCTTGGCCCGCACCCTCAGCTCCAGCTCGCCGGCCTTCTGCGATTGGAGCACCACCGCGCCGGAGCGGGCGAGGTTGACACCATTGGACCAGATGCCCGGCTTGGCTTCCTTCCGGACGGCTTCCAGCAATTGAGCAGTCGCTGACATGGGGCGAGGTTTCCCTACGCCCCACCGGTGCGCCGCGCAACGACGATGAGGACGCCCCGCTACCGGACAGGCACCCCCAGAACACAGCGCGGCGCGTCTTCCGTACCGCGGCCCTGCCCGGCCTCAGCCACCGGACAGGGCTTTACGCCCGCGAGGCCGTCAGCGGCAGGACAGCCAGCTGCACGAGCCGGACAGGCACTCGCGGCCATAGAGGCAGGACGCGCCCCGGGCCTTCTTGGTCTGGCACTTGCCCTCGTTGAGGGCGTAGCCGCAGTAGCGGCCGGTGCCGCATTCCGCGTCGTTGTTGCAGGTGCAGAAGCCGACCGAGCCACAGTCCCCGGAGTTGCAGGAGTTGTTGGTGCACTCCTGGTCGAAGCGGCACTCCTGGCCCACCTCCTTGGACTGCGGCGCGTAGCGCTCACCGCACAGCATGGGGTACGCCGCCTCGCGGGTGGCCTTGGGCACGTAGGCGGCGACGCCGCTGGTGTCGATGTCCGCCGCCGCGTCCGCCATGCCCGTGCGCGGGCCCGCCGCGCGCTCCCAGACGCGAATGAAGGACTCGGACGAGCCGGCCAGGGAGGTGGTCTGCGCGCCCACGCGGTTCAAGTCCCTCAGCAGGTCCGGCAGCAGGCCCACGTGCGCGAGGCCGAACTCGTCGAAGCCGGTGCCCAGGCGCGCGGGCCCACCCAGCGTCTGCTGCCGCGACTGCGCGTCCGCCTCCGCCTGGAAGCCCGCCGAGCACGCGCCGTGGTCGCCGAAGCGCGGGCGCGTCTGCTGGATGAAGCCGTTGAGGTCCGCGCCGAAGGCCATGGGGACCTTCAGGCCCTGGCGGCCGAACTCGTACGCCTGCGCCAGGGAGCGCGTGGAGCCGTGGCAGTTGTTGGCCACGCCGGACCGCGTGTACGTGCGCGTCTCGTCGTGCGCGGTGCGCAGGCCGAAGATGCCGCCCGTCTGCCGCAGGTAGCGCACGGCCCACGCGGGCGTCGTCTTCTCGTCGTCCGCCAGCTCCGGGTTCATCACCTCGCGGAAGTGGCCGTGGGAGATGACCAGCGGGTAGTAGGCATTCGCCTGGGCGACGGCGAAGGCGTCCTGCAGGCCCTTCTCCGACACGTGCGCCACGTCGATGAGCATGCCCCGGGTCATCATCGCCTGGAGCAGCGCCTTGCCGTCCGCGGTGAGGCCGCGGGTGTTGCGGCAGTTGCCAGCGGCGTCCCGGTACACGTCGAAGCCGAGCGTGAAGGTGTCCGTCGTCACGCCGCAGTCGTAGTCGATGTGGCACGTCTCCAGGAACTGCGCCGCCTGGAAGATGGCGTTGTGCAGCGCCGCGCCGCCGAAGCGGTTGTCCAGCTGGTGCACCGGCTGGAGCGAGCGCACGCCCAGCGCGTAGTAGCGGTCCAGCTCCGTGCGCCAGTCCCTCGTCCCGAAGAGCTTGCTCGCCTCGATGGAGAGCACCATGGCCAGGCGGCCGGAGTTGATGATGTTGCGCGCGTGCGAGGGCGACAGGGCAATCTCCACCCAGTCGTTGTTGGCGTCGAAGGCGCGCGCCTGCTGCAGCTGCACGTCCACGTCCGCCATCTCGTCACAGGGGCGCTTGAGGTTGTCGTACGGCAGCGCCTTGCAGAGGAACTCGTTGCTGACGAGCGACACCATCACCAGGGACATGCCGCCCTGGTGGGCCTGCCGCAGCCAGCCCTGCCAGGACTGCTGGTGCGCAATCGTGTCCCAGCGCGGCCACTGCGTATTCACGGTAGCGCGGCCCAGGTGCACGCCGGTGTCGCCCTCGGTGCCCTCAATCTTGCCGATGAACTCGGAGGCCACCGCGCCGCCGATGCCGAAGAAGGCGGAGAGGATGGGAACGCCGCTCAGGTCCACGCTGCCGGAGTTGGGGCAGAGGTTGAGCATGTTGCTCAGGTCCATGCGGACCCGGGCATGGTCGCTCTCCGGAAGTCCGCCGTCACAGCTGGCCAGCGTGCCCAGGTGGTCCCCATGGAACCAGCCGCCGCCAAAGGCCTCCTCCGCGAACATGTGGTGGTGCAGCTCCGCGAAGCCCGGCACCGCCAGCGGCTGCTCGGCTGCCTGGGTGGTTTCCGGGACTGGAACGGGCGGCGCGTCCTCCACCGGGCCACAGCCCAGGCCGAGGGTGAACGACAGGGCGGCCAGCGCACCATGGCGGGCCAGACGGTGATTCCGAGGCATACAAAGCTCCCTTCTCTCACTCCGAGAGACGAACGGAACCCACGCTCTTAGTGGAAGCCGCCCGGAAAGACACGCCAGGCCCGCAAATCACGTCCATGTAGATGGAAGTTTTTCGACGATTCCGCTCGGCGCGGTGCGACGTGGAGCGGCTCATTTCGTTCCCTTGTTGAAGCGCTGGATGAGCCCCGTGACGGGCCTTCGAGGGACACATGAACAACCACCGACTCTTCTCGCTCCTCACTGCCGCGGTGCTCGGACTGGGCACGCAGGCCCAGGCCGCACCGGAGACCGACGACACGGCGAAGGCGCCCGCCGAGGGCCGTCCGCTGCGCATCCTCCTGACGACGGATGACGGCATCAACGGCGCGGGCATGCGCATCCTCCGGGACACGCTGTGCGCGGCGGGCCATCAGGTGACGGTGGTGGCGCCTGCGGCGGACCGCAGTGGCACCAGCGGCGCGCTCACGCTGAACGCGGTGATGCGCACCACGCGCGGCACGTTCCCTTGCGGTGAGGGGACGGGCGCGTCCTGGGCGCTGACGGGCACTCCGGCGGACGCGGTGCTCTTCGGCCTGTCGGTGGTGTTCGGCGAGCAGAAGCCGGACCTGGTGATTTCGGGGATGAACTACGGGCAGAACGTGGGCCGAGCGGTGAACCACTCGGGCACGGTGGGCGCGGCGGTGGCGGGCGCGGAGGAAGGGATTCCCTCCATCGCGGTGAGCATCGGCCTCAACCTGGCGGACTCGGGCACGGGCTTCTCGCAGACCCTGGCGGCGGCGCCCCACGTGGCGACGTACGTGAAGGACCTGGCCGAGCAGCTGCGCGACACGGCCGACCGGGATGGTCGCCTGCTGCCGGACCGCATCGCCCTCAACCTCAACTACCCCATCGTGCTGAACGAGGCCGGCCTCTTCGACGCCTCGCAGGTGGACGGGCCGACGATTACGTCCGTGGGCCACGCGGAGGTGGTCCGCCCGACGTACCTGCCCATCCCGAACACGACGGACACGTACGTCGCGCAGGGCCCCATCTGCGGGCTCGCCACCACGTGCGCGCCGGAGACGGAGAACGACGCGGACACCACCGCGCTGGCCCAGGGGGAGATCTCCATCACCCCCATCGCCGTGGACGGCACGGAGCGCCCGTCGCTCCGTCCGCTGCTGCGCGTGCGGCTGCGCCGGTAGTCGCGCGGTGTGAGCCCGCCGCGAGGTCCATTCGCGGCGGGTGAAGCGGGTTTCGACAGCGGCCCGAGCTTCTACGCCCGAGCCGCTGCGCGCGTAGAACGCTTCGCCGTCTTCACGGCCGGCTTCGGCTTCGCGCCCTTGCTCTTCTTGGCCACGGGAGCGGCCTTGGCGGGCTGCTTCGCCTTGCTCGACTTTGCCGCCGGGGCACTGGCCCTGGCCGGCTGCTTCGCCTTGCCCGGCTTCGCTGCCGGGGCAGCCGCCCTCCCCGCCTGCGCCTGCGCCGTCTTCGACGCCTTCACCGCCGAGATGACCGCCTTGCCAATCCCCACCGCCCCGGGCTGCTTCGTCTTGGCCGGCTTCGCCGCCACACCGGCCTGGAGCGGCTCCAGGCTCGCCTTGAACACGAAGGCATGCCCGTTGAGCCCCCGGTACACGAAGGCGTCGTGGGCGTCCCACGCGAAGACGGCTTCCGGCGACGCGTAGTCCGTACCCTTCTCCAGCTCGATGCGCTCGAGCAGCTTCCACGTGGTGGCGTCCCACAGCGCGATGCTGCCCTCCACGTTGGAGGCCGTGACGACGGCCCTGCCGCCCAGGATGAACGCCGCCCCCCGCGGCCAGGGCTTCTGCTCATTCAGGGCGGCCAGCACCTGCCCCGTCTCCAGGTCGAGGGCCAGGAACCCCGCCGCCACGCCATCCTTCGGCCGTTTGACGGACGAGCGCTGCTCGGTGCACACCACCGCGACGCGGGCATCTGGGCTGAGGACGGGGCGGGACATGTACAGATGCGCCGGCCCCTTCACCTCGGAGCGCTTCTTCCCGGTGCGCAAATCATGGGTGGCCAGCGTCGACCCGTCGCAGAGCACGATGCCGTGGTCCGGAGCCTCCGCCGTGGTGAAGCCGGGCTGGTACCCCATCTCGTCCTTCGGCTGTCTGGCGAAGACCTTGTTGGGCGTGTCCTCATCGAGGTTGATGACCACGAGCCCCTCGACGCGGCTCGAGACGACGAGCTGCCCGTGAATCACGTTCCCTTCGGGCTCGAACATGCCGAACTTCGGCCCGACGATGGTCCGGACCTTCTTGGCGCCGCGCCACACCTCGAGCAGCGCCTGCTCCTTGTCGTTCGTCTCCCACTCGGTGACGACAAGGCCATCGGCGCGAGCCGCGAACAGCCGGCCCGTGCGCGTCACCGGCGCCGCGGTCGGCGCGCCCCAGGACCAGGTGGACGCCGAGTGGGTCCAATGAGTCTCCGCCGGCACCTTCGCCTGCTTCAGCTGGAAATGGAGCGTCTCCCCCGCCAGGGACACGTAGATGTTGTTGTCGCGAAAGCGCTCCCCGTTCTCACCGAAGACGGCGAGCAACTCGGTATGCGGGGTGCGGGTCGGGACCTTCAGCTGCGCGGGCAGGGAGAAGAAAGGCATGCCGCGAGTCTATTCGCGCGCGAGACACCGTCGATTCCAAATGCTCTCACTGCTCGACTCTCAAGGCCCGCCGAGCGGCAATTCCACCACGAAGGTGGCCCCACCGCCCGGGGTGTCCTCCACGGCGATGGTGCCTCCGTGGGCCTCCACGATGACCCGAGCCGTCCAGAGCCCCAGGCCCAGCCCGCTGTGGTGGCGCGTGGACACGGCCCGCTCGAAGCGCTCGAAGATGCGCGCGCGGTCCTCCGGCCGGATGCCCATGCCATGGTCCACGACGCCCAGGCGCGCCGTCCCGCCATGCCGCCGCAGGTGCACCTGCACGGGCTGGCCCTGTCCGTAGGCCGCCGCGTTCTGCAGCAGGCTCGTCACCACCTGCCCCAGCCGCGCCGGGTCCACATGGCCCTGCAGCCCGCGCTCCGCGTGGACCTCCAGCACCGTCCCCGCCCGCGCCAGCTCGTCCCGGACGTGGGCCACCGTGTCCAGCACCAGCGCCCCCAGGTCCGTCGGGCCCGTTGAAATCTGGAACCGGCCGTGGTGATGAGCGACACGTCCAGCAGCCGCTCCAGCAGCGCGTGCAGCCGCCGCACCTGCCGGGCCGCTCCCGCCAGCCTGTCGCTGACGCCGGCGCGCGACTCCGGGCTGAGCCCCTTGTCGATGAGCTCCAGGTGCAGCCGGAACGCGGCCAGCGGCGTCTTCAGCTCATGGCTCGCGACGGACAGGAACTCG
>JBKGHK010000421.1:0-8989 GCA_046520375.1 Pyxidicoccus sp. 3LFB2 | reverse complement strand
CAACCGGAGGAGCGGCGAATCTACCCCCTGACAGGACTTCCTTCCTCTGGCTTAGGGAGCAGGCGTCGGGCCCAGGCTCGGAGTCCCCGCGCTCGCGCTCCGTCGCGATTGCAGCACCTGAGCGAGGTACATGCCGGCGAACATGGCGGGCACGAAGACGAGCAGCTGCGTCGAGCCGGTGGCGAGCGAGGTGAGCGCGGGACCGGGGCAGTAGCCGCCGAGGCCCCACCCCACGCCGAAGAGGCCCGCGCCCGCGAGGAGCGTGCGGTCCACCCCGCTGGCGGAGAGGGAGGGGAACTTCGCGGCGAAGAGGGGCCGCTCGCGCTGGTGGATGAGGGGCCGCAGCGCCGCGTGCACGGCGATGGCGCCGCCCATGACGAAGGCGAGCCGGTAATCCCAGTCCCCGGCGATGTCGAGGAAGCCGAGGACGTTGGCCGGGTCCGTCATTCCGCTGAGGCCCAGGCCGATGGCGAAGAGGAGTCCGCTGAGAAACGCACTGAGGAGGGGACGCATGGGGAGCTCTCTCTAGAAGACGTGGCGGGCGAGGAAGACGGTGAGGACACCGGCGGCCATGAAGGTGAGCGTGGCCGCGATGGAGCGGACCGAGCCCCGGCTGATGCCGCAGACGCCATGCCCGCTGGTGCAGCCGTTGCCCAGCCGCGAGCCGAAGCCCACCAACAGCCCAGCCACCACCAGCAGCAAGACGCCGCCCGCGCTCAGTGACGCCGGAGCCGCGAAGGCCACGGGACGCCGCCAGGCCAGCAGCAGGCCGCCCGTAAGCAGGCCGCCCAGGAAGAGCACGCGCCAGGCGATGTCACCGCGGACGGGAGTCAGCAGCGAGCCGACGATGCCGCTGATGCCTGCCACCCGGCCATTGGCCAGCAGCAGGAGGGAGGCGCTCAGGCCGATGAGCGCTCCGCCGAGGAGGGGAAGGAGGATGGAGGAGGTCATACCTGGATAGAGTCAGACTCCGCGCCAAAGGACTCAAGGAATCTTCGAAGGAGGCGGAGCGCCCTCCGGAAGAAGGCACGCCCCTGCTCCCCGGAGAGTTCGAGACGTCTCCGCCTCGTGCCGCACGGCGGCGCAGTGTTCCAGGCCGAGGCCGGTGGTGGCGGCCGGTGCACTCGGCGCCACCCTGAGCGGTATCTACAAGCTGCGTAACGCGTTGGCCAACGGCCACCGGGTTGACGGGTGGAGGAACCGGTGGACGGAACGAGCGCGGTGACCCGGCCACGAAGCATGGTATTTCGGCAGGTCGTCATCGCTGAGGTTGCTGGCGGCAAAGAGGTGAATCCATGGCGGAGCAGGACCTGAAGGGCAAGACGTTCCTCGTCACCGGGGCCAACTCGGGCATCGGGCGGGCCACGGTGGAGGCGCTCGTCTCACGCGGAGGCTCGGTGGTGATGGCCTCGCGCTCGGCCGAGCGCACCCTGCCCGTCCTCGAGGAGCTCCGCCGCAAGCACCCGGGCGCGGACCTGGAGTTCCTCGCGCTGGACCTCGCCTCGCTGCGCGGGGTGAAGGAATCCGCCGAGCGCTTCCTCGCCACCGGCCGGCCCCTCGACGTGCTCATCAACAACGCGGGCATCGCCGCGACGCCCGGGGTGACGCAGGACGGCTTCGAGGTGACCTTCGGGACGAACCACCTCGGGCCCTTTCTCCTCACCTCGCTGCTGCTCCCCCGGCTCCAGGAGGCGAAGCGGGCGCGCATCGTCAATGTGGCGAGCCGCGCGCACGGGCGGGTGAGCGGCATTGACTGGAACATGCTCGAGCGACCCACGCGCAGCGTGCAGGAGCGGCTGCGGATGTACGGGGTGAGCAAGCTGATGAACGTGCTGCACGCGTCCGAATTGGCACGGCGGCTGGCCGGCACCGGGGTGACGACCTACGCGCTGCACCCCGGCGTGGTGGCGTCCGAAATCTGGCGCGAGGCGCCCTGGCCCATCCGCCCGGTGATGAAGCTCTTCATGATCTCCAACGAAGAGGGCGCGCACACCTCGCTGTACTGCGCCACCGCCCCCGAGCTGGAAACCGTCTCCGGTCGCTACTACGACAAATCCCGGGAGAAGACGCCCAGCCGCCCGGCGCAGGACGCGGCGCTCGCGCGCGAGCTGCACGAGCGCTCCGAGGCGATGGTGAAGCGCGTACTCGGCTGAGGGCGCCCCGCTCCGGACGCGCGACTCAGCGGCCCTTGAGGTTCTGGGCGACGAAGTCCCAGTTCACGAGCTTCTCGAGAAACGTGTCGATGTACCTGGGGCGCGCGTTGCGGAAGTCCACGTAGTACGCGTGCTCCCACACGTCGATGGTGAGCAGGGCCTTCTGGCCGTGCTTCATCGGCAGGTCCGCGTTGCCCGTCTTCGTCACCTTGAGCTTGCCGCCCTCGAGCACCAGCCAGGCCCAGCCGGAGCCGAACTGCGTGGCGGCGGCGTTGGCGAACTCCTCGCGGAACTTCTCGAAGGAGCCGAAGTCCCGCTGGATGGCGTCCGCGAGCTCCCCCGTCGGGCGCCCTCCCCCGTTCGGCTTCATGCAGTGCCAGTAGAAGGTGTGGTTCCACACCTGGGCGGCGTTGTTGAAGACACCTCCCTCGCTGCCGAGGATGACCTCCTCCAGCGTCTGGTGCGCCTCCGGTTTGCCTTCGAGCAGCTTGTTGAGGTTCGTCACGTACGCGGCGTGGTGCTTGCCGTGGTGGAACTCGAGCGTCTCCGCGCTGATGTGGGGAGCGAGGGCATCCTTCGCATAGGGGAGCTCGGGCAGGGTGAATGGCACGGGTGGGTCCTTTCGAGGGGGACGGGGTGGCGGGTGGCCACCTCCATGCACCGCTCTACGGGGGAGACCGCCCGCGTGTCAGCCAATGGGTCAGCGCGTTGTCCGAAGGCCAATGTGTTGGAAGCCAGGCGGGCACCGTGGAGGTGACGCCCGAGGACACCCACGTCCAACTGGGGGAAGCGCGGCACTGGTACGAGGAGCGGCTGGACAAGCCGTCTCCCTGAGCCCGGTAGGAAGCAGGCGTCCACTTCCGGTACTGCCCCTGCCCTCCCGGGCCAATGCCTTCTGCCCCCCGCGGGTCCAGCTTGCCTCCGGTGGAGTGTGCGTCCACCGACGCCCTCCCAAGGAGCCAGCCATGAGCACGGACATGCGCAGCGAGGCCGCGAGACTCGAGCCGGAGCCCTCGCAGGAGACCGAGCCAGCGCCGGGCGAGGCCCCCTTCCCCGACATGATGTGGATTCCGGGCGGCACCTACTGGATGGGCTCGGACCACCACTACCCCGAGGAGGCGCCCGCCCACCAGGTGACGGTCTCCGGCTTCTGGATGGACTGCTTCACGGTGACGAACATGCAGTTCGCCCGCTTCGTGGATGCCACCCACTACGTCACCGTGGCCGAGCGCCCGCTCAACCCCGCGGACTACCCTGGCGCGCTCCCGGAGCTGCTGGTGCCCGGCTCGCTCGTCTTCCAGAAGCCCACCGGCCGCGTCGACCTGAGGGACATCTCACGGTGGTGGGCCTACACGCCGGGCGCGTGTTGGAGGCACCCGGAAGGGCCTGGCAGCAACCTCAAGGGACGCGGCAAGCACCCGGTGGTGCACCTCGCCTTCGAGGACGCGGAGGCGTACGCCACCTGGGCCGGCAAGGCACTGCCCTCGGAAGCCGAGTGGGAGCGTGCCGCGCGCGGCGGGTTGGAGCGCCAGGAGTACTGCTGGGGCGACGAGTTCACCCCCGGCGGCCGGCAGCTGGCCAACACCTGGCAGGGAGAGTTTCCCTGGCAGAACCTGCGCTCGGATGGCTTCGAGGGCACCTGTCCCGTGGGCAGCTTCCCGCCCAACGGCTACGGCCTGCACGAGATGGCGGGCAACGTGTGGGAGTGGACCACGGACTGGTTCCAGACGCGCCACACCGGCAACAAGGGCAAGGCGTGCTGCATCCCCGTCAACCCGCGCGGCCCGCCCAGGCGAATGGCAGCCTCGACCCGCACCAGCCGGAGGTGAAGATTCCCCGCCGGGTGCTCAAGGGCGGCAGCCACCTGTGCGCGCCCAACTACTGCCTGCGCTACCGCCCGGCCGCGCGCTCCCCCCAGGCCGTCGACAGCGGCGCCAGCCACATCGGCTTCCGCTGCATCGTGCGCCCCACGGCCCGGTGACGGCGGGCCGTGGCGCCCCCCTTTCAGGGCAGTCCTTCGTGGATCTTCATGAGGACGGAGAGGAACTCCCGGTCCATCATCAGCAGGATGGCCAGCGGCGCGAGCGCCGCGGCGACGACGGCCACCAGCGAGCGACGCTCGAACGGGAACAGTCGCATCCTCCGCGCGGTGGCGAAGGAGCTTCCCAGGTCGGCCAGGGAGGAGAAGTCGGGCGCGCCCAGCACGTCCTTCCCGTCCGCGTCGCCAAACCATTTCCGCTCGAACCGCCGTGAATGCCAGGCCGCGAGCGCGGTGAACAGCGCGTCTCCTTGCCGCTTGGCCCTCACGAGCTGCGGGGTGAACAGGGCCAGGGGCGCGTAGACGATGACGGCCGAGACGCCCCCGAGCACCAGCATGGGGATGATGTAGGGCAGCGGAGTCCCCACCATTCCTTGGGGCTGGGTCCTCCACAGGTGTGAGGCCAGCGCTGCCGCCAGCGCGAACACCACGGGCGAGAAGCAGGCCTGGCAGGTGGCCAGGAACCCCAGGCCGCCCGCCAGGTCCGGATGCGTGGGCACCAGCACGAGCGGCAGCCGCGAGACGCGGAACAGGAAGTAGGCCCACACGGTGCCGCGCCACAACCACCGCAGCACCAGGAACCGGAAGAGGGGCTGGCTCACGGCCAGGTACCACCAGCCCGCCGCCGAAGGGGGCCCGCCCGCCTCGGTGAAGATCCACGTCCGGGCCGGGTCGGCCGGTGCCACGAGCGCGAGCGCGAAGGCGGCGAACAGCAGGCAGGCCTCGGCGACACTGCTATCCCTCCACCGCAGCACCGCGCGGACAGCGTCGTCGAAGGCGGGCCGGCTGCCCTCTCCCAGCAGGTGTGACGCGTGAAACTGACGCACGGCCAGGGAGAGGTGCTCGTCGACATAGGTCTCCGAGGCAACGAGCACCGCCAGCGCGACCAGCAATTGCACGTGGACCTGCAGCTCCGAGAACAGGGCGTGCGGCGCCGTGCCGCCCTGGACCAGCGTGAGCAGGGGGATGGGCAGCCAGGTCAGCCCGACGAAAGCGAGCGTGCACCGGCGCAGGGTGGGACGGTTGGACCGGACGAGGTGGAGCCTGCGCTCGAACCTGAAGAGCGGCCCTCCCTTCATGAGCGAGAAGTCGGGCAGTGGGGAGGGCTCGTTCATGGTTCGGCGGCATCCAGGAAGTCACGGGGCGCCAGCCATACGGGCCGGCCAGGAAAGGGCATCCGCGAGCGCCCTCCTCCCGACGGTGTGGCCGCGCCTCGGGATTGACAATCCAGGCGACCAGCGGGGCGCCGCGCCTGCGGGCCGAGGCGTCCGCCGGGGATGGCGCACGCCCTCCCTCCGCGACGGCCACGCGTCCGGGGGCTCGCATCCCGCCGCTGGGAAGGATGACAGCACCCGGGTCCGGGCAGAGCTTCACGGCATCATCGGAGGGCGGCCCTCGCACCGGCCCGGCGCCTCTCCGGGAGGCCCCATGCCTGACACCGCCACGCCCCCGTCCCTGTCCGAAGAGGACCAGACCGTCGCCTTCCTGCTCGACCTCGTGCGCGCGCTTCACCTCGCCTACCTGCCAGCCAACGTGGTGGAGTCGCTCGCGAAGGGGGCCGCGCGAGGCCTGGGGCTGCGCATGGAGCTCTTCACCCTGCAGAGCTTCGCGGCGACGGAGGTCACCTCGGGAGTGCGGCGGCGGGTGGACATCGAGCGCCTGCCATTCAACCCCCACTGGAACCTCCGCCGGGCGTCCGGAGTGCTCCTGCTCGCCCGCGCGGTGGCGGCGGGGCAGCTCCGCCTCCCCGAGCGCGCGCGGAGCTGGAGCGCGTCGTGCACCAGCGCTCGGCGTACCCGGAATGGCTCGTGTTCATCGCCTACGGCGTGTACAGCGCGGCCGTCGCCGCCCGGGTGGGCGGCGCGTGGTGGGAGATGGCCGCGGCGTGCCTCATCGGCGTCGTCGCGGGCGTCATCCACTTCGGCACGCTCAGGTCCATGCGCATCGACCTCCAGAAGAGCTTCCTCGCCGCGTTCATCGGCACGTTGATGACCCTCGGCCTTGCCCTCCTGCTGCCGCCCTTCGACCTGGCGCGGGCCCTGTTCGGCGGGGCGACGCTGCTCATCCCCGCCATGGTGGTGACCCTGGGGACCCACGAGCTGGTCAGTGAGTCGGTCGAGGCGGGGATGACCCGCCTCACCTACGGCCTGCTGCGCTTCCTGCTGGTGGGCGTGGGCATCACCGCCGCGGCCCGGCTGTGGACCCTGTTCCTCCCCCTCCCCGGCCACCTCCAGGCGAGCCCGCTGCCCGAGCCCCTGGTGCTGGCCCTCGTGGCGCTGGGCGGCATCGCGCTGACGGTCTGCATGGGAGGCCGGCAGCGCGAGCTTCCATGGATTGTCGGCGCGGCGCTGCTGGCCTTCGGAACCCAGGAGCTGACGAAGCTCCTCTTCGGAGGCCGCGGCAGCCCGCTGTTGGCCAGCTTCGTGCTGGGCATCGCCGGGCTGCTGTATGCGCGGCTGCCCGGGAGGACCGCGACGACGGTCATCATGCCCGGGCTGCTCCAGCTCGCTCCCGGCTTCCTCGGCACCCAGGTCATCGTGGCGCTGCTCCGGCCGGGGGAGCCCTCTTCCGGAGACAGCTTCTTCGACGTGCTCCTGGTGGCGGCGCAGCTCGTCATGGGGCTGGTGTTCGCCTCCGCCGTCGGCCAGCCCCGGGCCCCTGCCCCCACGGGCGAAGCGCGGGTGTGAGGTGCCTCACTTCGTCCCGCTGAAGAGAATCTTCCAGTCGTCGCGCATGCTGACGACATTCCAGCCACCCTCCTTCGCCGCCCGGAGCGAGGCCCCGTCCTTCTCCTGGTAGGCGAACTCCCTCTGCGCATCGTCGTGATTGATGAGGAGCTGGAAGGAAGGCCCGCGCCGCTGCTTGGAGGCGCCCAGCATGGCGATGTCACCGCCACTGCGGACATTGCCGGCGACGAACACCGGCGGCCGGCCGATGTGCAAATCGTTGCCTACCGGCTTGCCCTCCTTGTCGTTGAGGTGGTCCGGGCGAGGCTCGCGCCACAGCACGTACCTGCCACCGCGCTTCTCGTACTTCCCTTCCAGGCTGCTGCCGATGACCTGCTGCGGCGGAATGCCATACAGGTCCTCGGCGAAGACGCGCATGAAGTCGATGCCCCCGCCCGAGCTGATCCACGTCTGGAAGTCGTGGTCGCGCAGGTACTGGAGCAATTCGAGCATCGGCTGGTAGGCAAGCTGCGTGTAGGGCACGCCGAGCTTCGGGTGGCGCGAAGTCGCGAGGAACTGACGCACCTCGGCCTGGAACTGCTCCTGCGTCATGTTCGCGTGGGTGGCGGCGAACAGCTCCATCAGCGCCTTCTCGCCCCCCTCCATCAAGGCGTCGACGTCGCCTTCCAGCACGGCCTTGAAGGGCTGCCGCTGTCGCAGGGAGGGGTCCTTCTGCGCGAGCGCACGGACCCGCTCCATCAGGAAGGCGCCCTGGACCGCTGGCTTCTCCTGCCACAGCGTGCCGTCGTTGTCGAAGACGGCGATGCGCTCCTCCACGGGGACGAAGTCCGGGCCCCCCTCCGTCGTGACACGGGTGACGAAGCCGACGATGGCCTGCTTCACCGGGCCGTCGTTCCATGACGGCAGCGGGTCGGCCTTCGCCGCCTGCGCCTGGGCGGCGGCGGGAAGCGCCAGCCCGAGCGTGAGCAGGAACATGAGGAAGGAAGCATGACGGCCTGGACGGCCCGGGAACGGGTGCATGGGGGAATCCTCTCTCCCCGGACCCTGGGAACGCCGTGTCCCCTTCGCAACGGTTGCTTCAGGGCCGCGGGCTCCCGCCTCCCTGGCCGTCCCACCCCGGAGGGGCGGTGTGCGGACAGGCGCCCTGCCTCCACCCTCCTGGCACATCGAAGTCCTCACCCACGAGGAGCCCGTCATGCGACTGCACACCCTGCTTCCCCTTGCCCTGCTGGCGCTGACCGTCCCGCTGGGGGCACGCGCCCAGTCCACGTCGTCCGACATCGACACCTCCACGAGTGGCTTCACGCAGGACGTCGAGCCCGAGCGGCACTTCATGTTCAACGTGGGCGGCGGGCTCTCCCTCCCCCTCTCGGACGCGGGAGACCGCTTTGAAACCGGCCGCGGCTTCCAGCTCGGCGCCGGCTTCCAGCTCATGCGGAAGTTCGGCATCACGGCCGAGTACCTCAACACCTACCATGGGGTGCAGGACGACGTGCTGGACGCCGCGGGCGTCGAGGGCAGTCACCGCATGCAGTCCGGCACCCTCAACGCCGTGGTGAACGTGCTGCCCAGGAGCCGCCTGGGCCTCTACCTCATTGGCGGCCCGGGCCTGTACTACCGCAAGGTGGAGGTCTCCCAGTTCGCGGGCGTCGCCGCCGTCCCGTACTGCGACCCGTGGCTCCTGTACTGCACCACGGACGTGGTGCCCGTGTCGGAGGTCCTCGGCTCGCGGAGCACCACGGACTGGGGGCTCAACGCGGGCGCCGGCCTCACCTTCAGCCTCTTCGGGGACCTGCGCCTCTACGCGGAGGCGCGCTACCACTACATCTTCGGCCCGGAGTTCACCGCGCAGGACGGCAGCTCGCGCAATGCCAACGGCCAGTACGTGCCCATCATGTTCGGCCTGCGCTACTGACAGGCCCTCACGCCTCCCGCGGCCGCAGCCGCTGGAGCACCTGCTTCAGGCCCGCTCGCGCTTCCTCCAGCTCGAGGGTGCTCGCCAGCCCGAAGCGCACGAGGGCCACGCGCACCACCTCGTTGGGCTCGACCACGGCCAGCCGGATGCCCCGGCGCTCCAGGTCCGCGCGCAGGCGCCCGAGCGCCTCGCAGGC
>JBKGHK010000420.1:0-9001 GCA_046520375.1 Pyxidicoccus sp. 3LFB2 | reverse complement strand
GGGGGCATTGGCGCCGAACAGGGGACCGACGACCTCGGCCAGGGGCGCCAGCCGCTCGGCCACGTTGCGAAGCGCGTCCAGATCCGCCGTACCGGCCTCCAGCCGGGAGACGACATCGCGCAGCGGCTTCAGCTGGGCATCGATTTCATTGCGGATCATGTCCCGAAACGCTTTATCCACGGACATTCGTTGAATCCTCACCTGGGTACCGCAGGGGTAGTTGGAAGACTGGGGGGATGTTGTGTGGTGATGCAGCCATACCCTTACCTTCCAAACAAGGATTTGTCTAAAGGAAGTGATAAAAGTTGTGACTGGTAACGGACCAGCAGCCCTTTTGTCGCAGGTCTCACCTGTTTCCCGGCGCTGAAACCCGCCAGGTCACCCGTCCCAGCGCAGGGACTCCAGCAGGGGGCCCCGGCCCAGGACGGGATAGGCGTGGCCGCGCGCGAGCAACTCCTCGCGGGTGGCCGATAAATCACGCCTCAGGTCGTCCAGTTGATGGGCATCCAGTGCCATCCGCAGCCGTGGCAGCATGGCGTTCTCTTCTTCTTGGAAATGCGCCACCACCAGGTCTTCGAGGGCGAACAGACGCGCCTGCCACTCGGGATGACCGACTGGGAGCTCTTCCAGCTCATCCATCAGCTCCCGCATGGTGAGATGGTCTTCGGCCTCTTCACGCACCCGGGAGCGCCCCTCCACCTGCATGAGCAGCGGATAGAAGCAGCGCTCCTCCAGCCGTGAGTGCAGCCGCAGCAGCTCCAAGAGCTCCGTCACCTGGGAGCGCAGCTCCTCGGGTTCCGAGCCGGACACCAGCCGCTCGAAGCACTCCTCCAGCTCGCGGTGCTGGTCGATGAGGATGTCGAACGGGTTGCCCATACCCCAACGTTCGACACGGATGGGGAGGCAGACAACCGGAGCCTGGCTTCAGCCTGCCATTAATCCTGCTCAAAACCGGGGAGCAGACACCCCCGCCCGAGAGGGGGAAAGGGTGTTTCAGCAAACAGGGGCCTGCCCGGCAGTCTGCCCTACAAGTAGGGCCCGGGTGGCACCGTGCGGGGGCGTCGCCATCTTTCTTCCCCGTGGAAGCCTCGCTCGCCAGCCTGCGCAGGGCCGTTTTCCGTTTCGCCGAGCGGGGCGCGGCGCTGTCCGCCCTGTACCACCGCGCGAAGCTGGTGGGCACCGAGCACCTGCCGCTGGACGGGCCCATGCTGCTCGTCGGTAACCACGGCGTGTGGGGCTACGAGACGCCTGCCTTCTTCCACCTGCTGCACCAGGCCACCGGCCGCTATCCGCTGGGCCTGGCCGAGCGGGGCTTCTTCCGCATCCCCCTGGTGCGCACGGTGCTGCCCTGGCTGGGCGGCGTGGAGGGCACGCGGGAGAATGCGCTGGCGGCGCTGAAGTCCGGCGAGCTCGTCGTCTGCTACCCGGGCGGGGCGCGGGAGACCTTCAAGCGCAGCCAGGGGCGCTACCGGCTGCGCTGGGAGCGGACGCTGGGCTTCGTGAAGCTCGCGGCGCAGGCGGGCGTGCCGGTGGTGCCCTTCGCGGGCTTCGGCGTGGACGACACCTTCTTCTGGCCGCCGGGCGAGGAGCGGCTGTGCCTGCGGCTGGCCGCGGACGACAAGTACCGCATGCCGCTGGTGATGGGGCTGGGGCCCCTGCCGCTCCCGGTGCAGCTCACCTTCGCGGTGGGCGCGCCGCTCGAGCCGCCGCCTCCGGATGCCCCCGAGTCCCGGATGCGCAACTTCCGCGACAGGGTGGCCGCCAGCGTCCGGCGCCTGTTGGTGAGGGCCTGCCATGCTTGATGCCGCTTCCCACCCGCCCCATGGCGCGGTGCCGCACCGCACCCCGCCGCTCGTCCCGGACCTGGAGGACATCCAGTCGGGCTACGAGCACCTCGTCCACGAGGAGCGCTTCGTGCGCGGCACGCCGGTGCGCCTGTTCACCTTCCCCCGGGCAAGCCTGGGCCCGGAGCGCACCGTGGTGTGTCTGCCAGGGCTGGGCGCCAGCGGCCGCTCCTTCGCGCCCATGGAGCCATTGGCGGACGCGCTGAGGCTGCTCCTGTGGACGCCGCCCTTGAGCACGCCGGCCACGCACACGCCGCTCCAGTGGAATCTCGCGGTGCTGAACCACGCGGAGGCCGCGCTGCCCCAACGCTTCGCACTGGTGGGCTCGTCGTATGGCAGCCTGCTGTCCATTGCCTACACGCTGGCGCACCCCGAGCGGGTGAAGGCGCTGGTGCTGATATCGCCGGTGGCCAGCGTGCACCGCATCCGCCGGCTGGCGCTGACGCTGTCCACGCTGGTGCGCGCACCCAAGCCGGCGGCGTATGTCATGGCCCCCACGGTGGCGCGAGTGCTGGGCGGGCCCCACCTGCCGCCCGAGGGCCGCGCGGAAATCGTGCGCGAGGCGCGCCGGCTGTCGTCCATGGAGCTGCTGCGCCGCCTGCGGGACGTGCTGGCGGCGGACTACCTGCACCGGCTCCACGAAATCCGCGTGCCCACGCTCATCATCCAGGGCGGCAAGGACCTGCTGGTGCCCACGCGCGCCGCGCGGGACGTGGCCGACCACATCCCCGGAGCGCGCATGGAGGTGCTCCGGGAGGCCAGCCACCTGCCGTACATGACCCATCCCACCGCCTTCAACAACTTCGTCGGAGACTTCCTCCTGCGTCACGCGGACTGACGCCGCCGCATCACCAGACACCATGACCACCGCCGCCGCCCACCTGTCCCGCTCCGCCCTGCTGTTCTTGTCGCGCCAGGAGAACCTCAAGGACCTGGCCACCCGCCTGCGCCCCTTCCGGGAGATGGCGTCACGCTTCATCGCCGGTGAGACGCTGGAGGAAGCCGTCGACGCGGTGAAGGCGCTCAACGCGCAGGGGATGACAGCCTCCTTCGACCACCTCAACGAGGCGGTGAAGACCCCGGCGGAGACTCGCGACGAGGTGAACCAGTACCAGCGGCTGCTGGCGCGCATCGACCAGGTGGGCGTGAAGTCCAACGTGTCGCTGAAGCTGACCCAGTGCGGCCTGCTGTTCGACAAGGCGCTGGCCCTGGAGAACGCGCGCGCGGTGGTGGCCGACGCGACGAAGCGTGACTCCTTCGTGCGCATCGACATGGAGCACAGCGCGGTGACGCAGGTGACGCTGGACATCGTGCGCGAGCTGCACGCGGAGTTCGGCGAGCCGCACGTGGGCGCGGTGCTCCAGAGCTACCTGCGCCGCACGGAGGAGGACGCCAAGGCGCTGTGCAAGGAACGGGTGCGCATCCGCCTGTGCAAGGGCGCCTACCTGGAGGGCCCGGACGTGGCCTTCCCCGACAAGGCGGACGTGGACGCCAACTTCGTGCGCTGCATGAAGGTGCTGCTCGACAGCGGCGTGTATCACGGCATCGCCACACACGATGAGCGGATGATTGACGCCACGCTGGCGTACGCGGCGAAGCAGAACCTGCCGCGCGGAGCGTATGAGTTCCAGATGCTGTATGGCATCCGGCGCGACTTGCAGGAGCGGCTGGCCAAAGACGGACACCCGGTGCGCATCTACGTTCCGTATGGGCGGCACTGGTACCCGTACTTCATGCGCCGGCTGGCCGAGCGTCCGGCCAACCTGTGGTTCGTGATGCGCAACCTCGTTCGTGGGTAGCCCCGGGGCCGGGAGCGGGTATCCTCCGCTCCGCCCATGACTCTTGCGAAATCCCTCTTCCTCGGTGGCGCCGTGGTGCTGGCGTCCGGGTGTGCCTCGTCCCGCCCCGCGGCCTCGTCGGAGCCCGCGCACGGGCAGCTCAGCTCGCTGAGTGTGGCGTCGCGCCCGGACGCGGAGTTCTGCGAGCACCGCGTGCCTCGCGAGACGTGCACCCGGTGCAACCCTCACCTCGTCGAGAAGTTCAAGGCGGCGAAGGACTGGTGCGGTGAGCACGCTGTCCCTGAGTCCCAGTGCTACCTCTGCCACCCGGACCTGTCCTTCGAGCCGCTGCCGGCACTCGCGGAAGGCGCGGACCTGCGCAAGCTGTCCGAGGCGGGCGAGGACGTGCCGGCGCTGGGCTCGCACGCGGTGCAGGGCAAGGTGACGGTGTTCGACTTCTACGCGGACTGGTGCCCGCCGTGCCGCCAGGTGGACGCTCACATGTACGGGCTGCTCAACGGGCGGGCGGACGTGGCGTACCGGAAGCTGAACGTCGTCTCATGGGACACGCCGCTGGCGAAGCGGTACCTGGGCGGCGTGCCGAACCTCCCCTTCGTCATCGTGTATGGGAAGGACGGGCGCGAGGTGGCGCGGATGACGGGGCTGGATTTGGAAGCGCTCGACAAGGCGATTGCCGAGGGCTCGCGATGAAGTGGCTGGCGGTGGCGGCGGGGCTGCTCGCGCTGGCGGTGCCGGCTCCGGCCGCCGCGTGCGCGGGTTGAAGCAATCCCAACCTCCCGGTCGGGGGGACCGCACAGACAGGGTTGAAGGCGGGTCAGACCTCGGTGTCGATGGCCCTGCTGGCCACGTCCGTGCGCGTGGTGCACGAGTCGTATTGCCCGGACATCGGCCCCATCTGCAACGAGCGCGAGGAGCCGCCGCAGCTCCATGACCAGCGCTTCTCGCTGGGGGAGCTGCGGGCGCGAGTGGAGTACGGGCTGACGGCGCAGTGGGGGCTGGAGCTGCAGCTGCCCGTGCGCCTCAATTACACGACGGTGCAGTTCCGGCGGTTGGATGGGACGCCGGTGACGCTCGACTACGTGAACATCCACCACCGGGACGAGACGTTGTTCGGGCTCGGGGACCCGTGGGTGCGGGCGCGGTATGGGTTTGGGCTCGGGGGCGTGGACCTGATGGCCCGGGCGGGCTTCACGGTGCCGGTGGGTGGCACGGTGGAGAACCCGTTCGCCCTGGGCGAGGCGGGGCAGGAGCACCAGCACGTGCAGTTCGGCACGGGGACGGTGCAGCCGCTGCTCGCGCTGGAGGCGGAGCGGCGGTGGGACGGGGGCTGGAGCGTGCGGGGCTACGGCCAGGCGCAGCTGGCGCTGGTGGAGAACCGCTACGGGTACCGGAACGGGAGCCGCTTCTCGGTGGGCGTGTCGGGCGAGCTGCCCGTGGTGGGAGCGCTGCGGCTGAGCGCGGGCGCGGACCTGGCCAACGAGCAGCCGGAGCGGTGGGACGGACGCGTGCAGCAGGACGGGAACCTGGGCCGCACGGATGTGCTCGTGGGAGGCGGAGTGACGTACCCCGTGGGCCGCGTGCAGCTGGGGCTGACGGTGCGCGTGCCGGTGTATCAGCACATCATCGGCCACCATGGACAGCTCACGTACCCGGGCCTGCTGGGCTTCACCGCGGAGACGGTGTTCGGGGAGTGAGGCGCATCGCACTGGCAACGCTCCTGCACGACGCCAGCGCATACGTCCTCAAGAGGCCAGCAGTCGAACGAGCGCGGTCACCGCTTCGCTCAATCCTTGTTGGCGCAGCACCTCGAGCATCTCCGCCAGGGTCCTCCGGGGGTTCTTGAGTGCGGCAGCCTGCTCCTGAATCACCCGCACCACGGCCGGGCCATCCAGGTCGATGATGTTCAGCAGGAAGTCATCCGGGTGTTGTGCCTCCATGCCGTACGGAGCAAGCACCCCTGCCGGGAAGTCCTTCAGGTTGAAGGTGATGATGGCCTGAGCTCCACACCGGATGGCAGCCGCGAGCACGTGCCTGTCATCCGGGTCGGGAAGCTCGGTGAGCCCACCGATGAGGGACTCGTAGCCAAGGACCCGTCCATCCGGGATGGCCGCTTCGAGGAGCTGACGGCTCCGTGCCAGCTGCGCGAGGCCCAGGTCAGGACGTTGCGCGGCGATGCTCCGGAAGCACTCGTCGAGAATCTGCTCGGTCCACTTCGCTTGGAAGAGGCCCGTCAGCCCCAGGCGGACGAGCAGGTCTCGCAGCGGTGCCGGGAACAGGACGCAGGCGTCGTAGACCACGATGAAGGACATGTCGGTGGCAGACTAGAGACTACCTCTGACATCCTCTGTCCGTCGCACAACCTGATGCATGCCTGACGGTTGCATCTGCTTCGAATATTGCGGATATTTCGTTTGTACGGGCCCGCGAAGCCCCCAACCAGGAGCCGTTGAATGGGAGTTGGAGTGGACCTTCGTGGTGTCGCCTCTCTCGGTGAAGCGGGCGTCCAGGAGGCTGCGCGTGCCGCGCGCCTGCTCGCACCTTTCCTGAAGAAGACCCGGAAACGGGGAACCCCGAGGCTCAGCATCCACCCCGAGGGCGAGTCCCCCACCGAGGGCATCCCCGTCCCTCGCGAGGCCTTCGAGTTGTTCGTCCGCCTCTTGGAGCAGATGGCCCAGGGCCACGCGGTGACCATCGTCCCCATCCATGCGGAGCTGACGACTCAGGAGGCCGCCAATCTCCTGAACGTCTCGCGGCCCTACCTCATCGGCCTGCTCGACCAGGGAGCGCTTCCTTTTCACAAGGTCGGCACGCACCGGCGCATCCGGTTCGCGGACCTGATGGCCTACAAGCGTGAGGATGATGCGCGCCGCAGGAAGATTGCGGATGAGCTGACGGAAGAGGCCCAGAAGCTCGGGCTCGGCTACTGAGTCTCGCACGGAGCGCCAAGGGCCTGCCCCGCCGGCTGCCCTGGCTTGAGGGATGCACCACCCACTCCGCATCTTATGGGGTGGACATCAGCGTGCGCGCCACCCTCCCCCAGGCCCTGCTCGCCGGAGCCGCCGGTACCGTGGCGCTCCGGGCCTTCGTGGCGCTTCGCAACCGGGTGCTTGGACGGCCACCGCCGTATGCCGCGCGACACATTGCCGCGCGGCTCGCTCGCTCCGTGCTGCACCAGGAGCTGTCTTTCGTCCAGGCACGCCGTTGGGGCGACGCCATGCGCGCGGTGTATGGCCCACTCCTCGGAGTCGCCTGGACGTTCGTTCGGGAGACCGCATCCAGAAGCCCCGCGCCCCCCGGCCTGGTGCTGGGCGTCGCGGTGCTCGGCTTCGAGCTCTTGAGCTTCCCCGTGCTGAACGCGACCGAGTCCCCCCGCACCTGGAGCGCCACCGAGCATGGCTGGCTGGTGGCCCAGACAGCCGTGTATGGCCTCGTCACCGAGGCCACCCTGTCCGCGCTCCTACATTGAGTGCCAGGCACCGGGCGCGCGCGGATATCCACGCGCTGCTCGGACCCTGGAAACCACCGGCAGCCTCTGCCTGAGAAGGCGCCTCAGGGGGTGCCGCAGCGCACGCCTGTCACATCGGGAACCCAGAAGTCACACCTCCGGCGAACGATGTCGTCCTCCTTCGGCATCCCGCGCGACACGGCCCTCCACTGGAGCGTCGGCCAGTCCCAGACCTCGTAATTGGAGAAGGCCATCGGCACGGTGAACCCGACGTCCGGGTCCTGTCGCATGCCAATGTGCAGGTGCCTGGCGTTGTAGCCGACCCGGCCGACCGCATCGCCCACGCTGAGCCCATCTCCGACCTCCGGGACCGCGGACAGGAACTGGAGGTGGCGATACACGATGAACTCGTCAGGCACGGGCCAGCCCGTCGCGACGCTGGTGGCTTGCTGCATCACCGCGTTCGTCTCCTGGCTCCCACCCGGCACGGGGTTGTGGGACTCCTGGACGACGGAGACCACGCCCTCGGTGGCCGCGCGGAGCATCACCCCGGCGGTGCCGGTGGAATTGAAGATGCCGTCGGGCGCGTCGACCTGCACCAGGTCCCAGCAGAATGCATCATCGCCATTGTGACTGCCCGTGGGGTGGTCGGGCGCCTGCACGACACGCCAGGACTCGCCTCGGGCGAAGGGGAGCGTGAAAGAGCCGCTGCTCGGGGAGATGTAGGCCGCGGCTTCCAGGCGGCTCGCATCCGAGGAGGCCCGGGTGCCCGAGACGACGAGGTGGTGCAGCCGGCCGCGCGGGTTCAGCGCGGGGTTGAGCGGCGGCGGCACGCTCACGCCCGTTCCGTAGCGGTCGAAGGTCCAGCCGGCGAGCAGGCCCTGGGTGTTGCTGAACGTCGAACCGCTGGTGGCCATCGCCGTCAGCTCGCTCTGGCTCAGGGCCCGGGTGTACACCGCCACGTCGTCGATGAGGCCATAGAACTGGGTGAACCTGTCGTAGTCGTCGACGGGCTGTGACTCGTTGCGGCTGCCGAAGCTGAGCGTTCCATTGGGCAGCACGTCTCCCGCGCCCAGCGGGATGTTGCTCGCCGTGCCGCTCCTCGAGAAGGGGATGAGCTCCGCGCCGTCCACGTAGGCGCGCAGCCGGCTGTCGGCGCCGCGGACGAGCGCGACATGGTTCCACCGGCGCAGGGTGTAGTTGGGCGCCAGGTAGCTGACCGACTTGCCGGCGATGCTCACGAGCAGCACGGGCATCCCCGGGATTTTGTCCGTGCGGTCGACGTCACCATTCCAGTAGTCGCCCTGCCCGAAGAAGAACATGTTCCCGGTGCCCGAGCGCTCGGTGAAGAACGGCCCGTGGTCGTTGTGGGTGTACTCCGGCATCACCCAGGCCGTGAGCGTGAACGGCTGGCCCACGAACGAGCCGAGCAGGACGCCCGTGTCGAGCCCTCCGCGATGGCCGAGCTTGTACGCGCGAGGCTCCACCTCGTAGACGCCGAGCCCTGCCTGGGACTCACCAGTCACTTCGAGCCCCTCGCGTGAAACAGGGCCGGGTTCCTCTGTCTTCGCCGGGCCGCAGCCCACCAGCATTCCCACCACGAACAAGGTGCGCTTGAGAGTCATTGAGGTGTCTCCGTGCAGTCCGGACGGGGTGTCCGGTTGAACAGAGGCAGTGCAACGGAGGTGCCACCTCGGCGGCCCTCAATCCTTGTCTGGTTCTCCGGCCCCCGACGCGTGGAGGGCGTGACGCTCCAGCAGGCGTCGCAGCTGCGTGCGGTGCATCCCCAGCGCGCGCGCCGTGGCCGTCACGTTGCCTCCGTGCTGGCGCAGGGCCTCCTCGATGCGGGAGCGCTCGTCGGCATCCAGGCCCCTGGCGCGGGAGGGCTCCTCGCGCGGCGCGCGTTGCTCCCC
>JBKGHK010000041.1:0-27983 GCA_046520375.1 Pyxidicoccus sp. 3LFB2 | reverse complement strand
CGGGCCGGCTGATGCAGGACTCGCGGGGCACGCTGCCGGCGGGGCCGGTGGCTCGCTACGAGTTCGCCCGGGATGGAGCGCGGACGCTGGTGTACTTCGTGCCACGCAAGGACGGCTTCGTGCTCGTCAGCTTCTCCGCGCCCGAGCACGACTATGGCGCCCTGTCCGCCCGTGTGGAGCGCTCGCTGTCCACGCTGCGGCTGCTGTGAGGAGCCGCCACATGGCCCAGGCTCCCTCCCGGCGTGGAAACGCAAGGCGTGATGCGCTGTTCGTCGAGTTCTCGCGAGAGGTGCCGCTCTTCCAGAGCGCCGCCGAGGCCGTGAACGATGCAGCGGGGGTGGTGCTCGCGCTCGGACGGACCGAATTGCAGTACCTGGACCGGCTGCGCTACGGCCCCGCCACCGGGCTCGAACTGGCCACCGTCGTGGGGCTGGGGAATCGAGAGCATGCGGACGTGCTCGACCGGCTGGAACTGGCGGGGTACGTCCGCGCGCGCTCCGCAGGGGACTCCGGCCGCGAAGAGCGGGTGGAGCTCACCCCGCACGCACTGGAGTGGATTGAGAGCCTCTGGGGTCCCCTCCGGGACGAGGGGTTTCGTCACTTCTCCAAGTGGCGTACCCGGGACCTCGCCGTGGTCGCCCGCTTCCTGGCCCAGGCTCGCGCCATCCAGGAGGCCCACACAGTCCGGCTCCGTGCGCTCGCAAGTGTGCCGGCTTCCAGTCGCCCCCGGCCGAACCGCGCGCGAGGGGGCCTCTCTCCCGCGGCGCTGCGGCGCGTGCACCTCTTCGCCATTGCGCACCTGGAGGGGCCGCTCCAGCTGGCCGACCTGGCGGCGCGCGCGCAGCTCAGCCCGTACCACTTCGCGCGAGCCTTCAAGTCCTCCACGGGCGAGACGCCGAGGGCCTACGTGGAGCGGCTCCGGGTGGAGAAGGCGGAGGGGCTGATGCGGGACACGGCGCTGCCGCTCGCGGACATCGCGCTCGCGTGTGGCTTCAGCTCGCAGAGCCGGTTCACCACGGCGTTCCGCAGGGCCACGGGCTTCACTCCGGCGCGGTACCGGCGCGGCGGCTCGGACCGCTCGCGGGAGGTCGGGTAGCTGGCTCGGTACCCCGGAGGGGCCATGTCCCTCTCGGTGGACTGGGCGGCCGGTACGGCCTGAGCGGCCGGCTCAGGGCTCCCTCAAGGCTCCGGCGTTCGCAGCCGCCACGACAGCACCCGCCCGTCCAGCCCCAGCACGAACAGCTGGTCTCCCAGCACCACGGTCGGGGTGCGCAGGGGCGTGTCCGCGCGCAGGGAGAAGGCGCGCTCCCAGCCTCCGGGCTTCAGCGCCACGAGCCGACCCTCGCGCCCGCTGGTGGGCACGAGCAGCAGCTCCCCGCGAATCGACGTCACCCGGGTGCTGAGCGGGTCGGGAAGGGTGACGCGCGCCACCTCCGTTCCGTCCGCCGGCGTCAGCCCCACCAGCAACTCCGGCCCGGCCCCGACCCACAGCGTCCCCAGCGCCACCGAGGGCGGACTGGTGAGGCTGTCGGCCAGGGACTTCTCCCACAGGGGGCTCCCATCCTTCACGCGCAGTGCGACGAGCCGCCCCTGCCGGGTGCTCGCGTAGACGGCGTCCCGCCACACCTCCACCCCCACCACGTCCCGCACGTCCCTCGCCCACACCTGCTTCCCCTCCGCCGTGTCGAGGGCCACCAGCCCCGCGCTCCCGAGCCACGCCACCAGCAGTCCCTCGGAGAGGACCGGGGCGGGAAGCCCACGTGGGGTGGCGGGCGGGGGCTCCTGGGGTTTGGGAGCGGGGTGGCGCCACCGCACCTTGCCCGTGTCCACCGCGTGCGCGCGCACGGCGCCATCCGGGGCCACGACGTACACGGAGGTTCCCTCCTCATCCACCACCGGGGGTGTGAGGACGGGCGGCTCGCCGGTGAGGCGCCAGCGCTCCGCCCCGTCCGCGAGCGCCAGACGCACCAGGTCTCCCGCCACCGTGCCGGCGATGAGGCTGTCCCCGGCCAGGGCAGGGCGGGTGGCCACCTCACGGCCCAGCGCAACGCGCCATACCAGCCGCCCGCTCCGGTCCAGCCGCACCACGGCGCCGGCCTCGTTGCCCGTCACCACGCCGTCCGCCAGGGCCACCAGCCCGGCGCGGGACGAGGCGTCAGTGGAATGGCGGAAGGCCGTGTCCGCAGGCTCCCTGCAGCCCACGGCGGCCACCAGTGTCAGCACCAGGGCCGGCAACAGGGGCATGCATGGACAGGCGCGGGGCGACATGGTTTGGAGGATGGCGCAAGGAAGGAACTTCGACCATGCCTACCATTCGTGAAGACGAGTTTCCCAACGCGACCGGCATCCCCTCCTCCGCCCGGCGGACGGACTTCGTGCCGCCCCCGACGCTGGCGGTGACGGAAGAGCTGCTGCACGCGCTGCCCAAGACGGACCTGCACTGCCACCTGGATGGCTCCATGCGGGTGAAGACCATCCTCGAGCTCGCCGAGCAGCAGAAGGTGAAGCTGCCCGCGAACACCGAGGACGGGCTGGCCAAGGCCATCCACATGGGCGAGGTGTGCAAGAGCCTGGAGGAGTACCTCGTCGCCTTCGACGTGACGCTCTCCGTGCTCCAGACGGCGGAGGCCCTCTACCGTGCCGCGTACGAGCTGGCCGTGGACGCCGCGGCGGAGAACGTGCGCTGGCTGGAGGTGCGCTACTCACCCGCGCTCCACCTCCAGAAGGGCCTGAAGATGACCACCGTCATCGACTCGGTGCTGGAGGGCCTGCGCGCCGCCAAGCGCGAGACGGGCATCAAGTGCGGCGTCATCGTCTGCGGCATCCGCCACATCAACCCGCAGACCTCCATGCGGCTGGCCGAGCTGTCGGTGGCCTACAAGAACCGTGGCGTCATCGGCTTCGACCTCGCCGGCGCCGAGGCCAGCTTCCCCGCCAAGGACCACCGCGACGCCTTCCAGCTCATCCTCAAGAACAACGTCAACTGCACCGCGCACGCGGGCGAGGCCTACGGCCCCGAGTCCATCTCCCAGGCCATCCACAACCTGGGCGCGCACCGCATCGGCCATGGCACGCGGCTGCGCGAGGACGGGGACCTGCTCAACTACGTCAACGACCACCGCATCCCGCTGGAGGTCTGCCCCACCTCCAACGTGCAGACGGGCGCGGTGTCCAGCCTCTCCGCGCACCCGCTGAAGTTCTACTTCGACTACGGCCTGCGGGTGACCATCAACACCGACAACCGCCTCATCACCGACACCACGGTGACGAAGGAGCTGTGGGTGGCGCACAAGGAGCTGGGCCTGTCGCTGGAGGACCTGGCCACCATCATCGTCTCCGGCTTCAAGAGCGCCTTCCTCCCGTTCCGCGAGAAGCAGGACATGCTGCGCGCCATCAACCAGGAGATTTCCACCACGCTGGCCACCTTCGACAAGAAGCGGCAGGCGCTGAAGCAGCCGGCCTGATGGCGTAGCTTCCGGCGCACGGAGCACCCGCCCGGGGAGGGGAGCCGTCCTCCCCTCCGCCGGAGCGGGCCCGCCGGCCGGTGAAGGAGGAGACACGTGGACCTGGAGCTCGGTGGCAAGGTGGTGCTGGTGACGGGGGGCTCGGACGGGCTGGGTGCGGCGGTGGCCCGGAGGCTCGTCCGCGAGGGCGCGAAGGTGGCCCTGTGCGCCCGGGGCGCGGAGCGCCTGGAGGCCACCGCGGCGGCCCTGCGTGCCGAAGGGGGCGACGTGCTCACCGTGCAGGCCGACGTGTCCAAGGCCTGGCAGGTGGAGCACTTCGTGGACGCCTCGCTCGCGCGCTTCGGACGGGTGGACGCGCTGGTGAACAACGCCGGCACCGCCGCCGCGCGGCCCTTCATGTCGGTGACGGACATGGAGTGGGAAGAGGACCTGAACCTCAAGCTCTTCGCCGCCGTGCGCGCCTCGCGGCAGGTGCTGCCGCTCATCCGTGAGAATGGCGGCGGCTCCATCGTCAACGTGCTGTCCGTGGGCGCGAAGACACCGGGGGCGCACTCCACGCCGTCGTCGGTGTCGCGCGCGGCGGGCATGGCGCTGACGAAGGCGCTGTCGAAGGAGTTCGGCCCGCACGGCGTCCGGGTGAATGCCGTGCTGGTGGGCATCATCGAGAGCGGCCAGTGGGTGCGCCGGGCCCAGGAGGTGGGCAAGCCGGTGGAGTCCTTCCAGCAGGAGATGGCGCGCCACGCGGGCATTCCCCTGGGCCGGGTGGGCAAGGCCGAGGAGTTCGCGGACCTCGTCGCCTTCCTGCTGTCCCCGCGAGGTGGCTACATCAGCGGCACCGCCATCAACGTGGACGGCGGCCTGTCCGCCACCGTGTAGCCCTCCGCTGTCAGGAAGCACCCCCGCTCCCGTCCGTGCACGGTGAGGGCGGCCTTCGGGCCGTCCGGCGACCGCGGCTGCTGAACCCTGGTCCCTCCATCTCTCCGTCACGTCCCCCCGGGGCCCGCCTGCGCGCGGAAATCCGGGGCCATTCCTGAGCTGGGTCATGCAGCCGAACCTGAATCGGCTTCTCCGGGCACTCGCCCGTGAGGGGCTCGAGGTGACCTATGACGGTCGCCTCTACTCCGTGCGCCTCCTGGACGACGCCCATGCGCCGCCCGCCGAGGTGCTCCTCCCGCCGGACCTGCCCGTGGAGGGCAAGGCCTTCCGGCAGCTCGCCAACCTCGCCGCCCTGAAGCACCCGGGCGGTGGCCAGGTGCTGCGCGTGCGCGCCACCCCCGACTTCCACCCCGGTGACTCGGGCGTGGCCATCGGCTCGGTGCTGCACACGCGGGGCCTGGTCGTCCCCGGCGCCATCGGCACCGACATCAACTGCGGCATGCGCCTGCATGTCGCGGACCTCTCCGTCGACGCCTTCCTCGCGAAGCGCGACGCCTTCGTCGAGCGGATGAAGGGCCACTACTTCTTCGGCACGCGGGACGTCACCATGTCCGCGCGCGCCTCGGAGGCCCTGCTGCGCGACGGCGTCCCCGGCTGGTTGCTGGAGACGCTGGAGCGCCCGCTGGGCTGCGCGGGCCGGGCGGACCTCGCCCAGCTCGACGCGGAGGTGGAGCGCATCCACCTGGGCGGCGGGCTGAAGGGCAACCCCGCCTGGGCACCCGACGTCTTCACCCGCGAGGGCGTGGTGCGCGACGCGGGGCTGGCCACCATTGGCGGCGGCAACACTTCGTGGAGGTGCAGCGCGTGGAGGCGGTGGAGGACCGGGCGCGGGCCTGGCAGTGGGGCGTGCGCGAGGGACAGCTCGCGTTCATGATTCACTCCGGCAGCCGCGATGTGGGCAAGCACGTGGGCGTGGCCTGGCAGGAGCGGGCGCGCAAGGCGTGGCCCGTGGGGCAGTCCTTCCCGGACAGCGGCATCCTCCCGTTGGGGGACGAGCGGCTCGTCGCGGAGTACCTGGAGGCCGAGGCCACCGCCGCCAACTACGCCTTCCTCAACCGGCTGCTGCTGGCGGAGTTGCTGCGCCAGACACTGCGGGAGCTGTTCGGCGAGGTGGAGGCGCCGCTCGTCTACGACGTGCCGCACAACCTCACGCTGCCGTACGAGGGCGGGTGGCTGGCGCGAAAGGGGGCCTGCCCGGCGGGGGCGGAGCAGCCCGTCATCATCCCCGGCTCCATGGGCGCCACGTCCTTCCTCATGGTGGGGTGTGGCGATGCGCAGTCGCTGGAGTCCGCGTCCCACGGCGCGGGCCGGGCGCGCTCACGCTTCAGCATGTCGCGCGGCGGGGCGGACCACAGCGAGGCGGCGCTGGGGCTCACCGGCGTGGACTGCATCAGCCTCCGGGCCGAGCGGCGGGTGGAGGAGGCGCCCGCGGCCTACAAGCCATCCGCCCCGTGGTGGACGCGCAGGTGCAGGCCGGCATCGTCCGCGAGGTGGCGCGGCTGGCGCCCCTGCTCACCTTCAAGGCCTGAGCTTCCAGAAGCCAGGAGCTCGGAGCCCGTCAGGGCCTCGGCGCAGTGGGGCCTCGAAGCTTCGGGGCTGCCGGTTTCGGGAGCTTCGGGCCCCCGGGGCCTCGGGCCCGGCGGGCTTCGGGGGCCGGAGGAGGGCGGGCGCGTCATTTAACTTGGCGTGCTCGCCATTCTCCGGGTGGAATGGCCGCGCCGGGCGGGTGCCCGCGCACCACACCCACGCAGGCCCAGGGGAAGAGGGGAACGAACATGGAGAACAACTTCGGGACACCGATGTCGCCGGGAGGCGGCTCGCCCGCGCAGGCCCGGGAGTCCGTGTCGATTCCGGCCATCCTGCTGATGGTGATGTCCGCGCTGACGTTCCTGTACAGCGTCGTCAGCCTCGTGCGCCCCGTCGACTCGGCGCAGATGGACCAGATTTTCAACAACCCCGACCTGGAGCAGTTCCGGGGCGTGGCCGAGTTCATGACCTCCACCGGAGGCCGCCTCATCGTCACCCTGCCGTTCCTCATCCTCAACGCGCTGGTCTTCTTCGGCGCCCTGAAGATGAAGAACCTGCAGAGCTACGGGCTGGCGATGACGGCCGCCATCATCTCCATCATCCCCTGCTGTGGCCCCTGCTACTGCCTGGGCATCCCCGTGGGCATCTGGGCGCTGGTGGTGCTCCGCAAGCCCGAGGTCCGCGCTTCCTTCACCTAGCGGGACTCAGTGCGTGGCCGGCTCTTCCCTGAGGGCCGCGGCCGGCCGCCGCTTCTGCATCCGCACGCACGCCAGCTGCACGTCTGGCGTGAGGGGCCTTCGGGCCGCGTGCATCCACACGTAGCCATGCCGCCGGTAGAAGGCCTCGGCGTTGAGGCTGGCATCCAGGCCCAGCAGCGGCACACCGTCGTGCCAGGCCGCGGACTCCAGCGCCGCCAGCAGGGTGGTGCCCACGCCCTGGCCCACCTCGTCCGGCACCACGTAGAGCGCCTCCAATTCGCCCGCGCGCGTGTCCACCTGGCCGAAGCCCACCATGCGCCGGCCGCGCTCGGCCACCAGCACCGTGCGGGGCTTGTCTGGCCGGAGGTAGCCCTCCGGCCTCAGCAGCCGAATCCAGGTGTCCACCTCGTGCGGCGCGTAGACGCCCCGGCAGAGCGCCTCCACCGCCTGCGTGTGGATGCGCCACAGGGTGCGCCGGTCCGACTCACGCGCCGGTCTCAGGTGGAGTCCCCCCGACGCACCCATGGCGTGCCTCTCAGGTCACCTTCATGCCCTTGGGGATGACCACCACCCCGCCCGGCGTGACGTGGAAGCGCCGCTTGTCCTCCACCGGGTCGAAGCCAATCGTCGTCCCCTGCGGAATCTCCACGTTCTTGTCGATGATGGCCCGGCGGATGCGGCAGCGCCGGCCGATGGTGACGTTCTCGAAGAGGATGCAGTCCTCCACCTCCGAGTACGAGTTGACGCGCACCTTCGGGGACAGCACCGAGCGGTGCACGCTGCCGCCGGAGATGATGCAGCCCTCGGCCACCAGCGAGTCGGTGGCGTTGCCCACGCGCTTGTTCTCCTTGTCCGCGAAGACGAACTTGGCCGGCGGGTAGTTGTTGGGCTGCGTGTGGATGGGCCAGCGGTCGTTGTACAGGTTGAAGACGGGGTCCACCTGCACCAGCTCCATGTTGGAGTCGTAGTACACGTCGATGTTCCCCACGTCCCGCCAGTAGCCGCGCTCCTTCTCCTCCTGGCCGCCAATCTCGTTGGTGGCGAAGTCGTACACGTAGACGGGCGCCGTCTTGTACAGCTCGCTGATGATGGACTTGCCGAAGTCGTGCGCGCTCTTCTCGTTGGCCGCGTCGCGCACCACCTCCTGCACCAGCACGTCCGTGGTGAAGAGGTAGTTGCCCATGGAGGCCAGGCACATCTTCGGGTTGCCCGGCATGGGCGGCGGGTCCTTGGGCTTCTCCAGGAACTGCCGCATCCGCCCGTCCGGCCCCACGTCGATGATGCCGAACTCGCGCCCCTGCTCAATCGGGACGGGAATCGCCGCCACCGTGCACGCGGCCTTCTTCGCGCAGTGGAAGTCCAGCATCTGCCGCGTGTCCATCCGGTACACGTGGTCCGCGCCGAAGACGAAGATGTGGTCCGGCTCCTCGTCGGTGATGATGTTGAGGTTCTGGTAGATGGCGTCCGCGCTGCCCTTGTACCAGTCCACGCCGGTCCGCATCTGCGCGGGCACCGACTCCACGTAGTGCCCCAGGAAGGCCGTCATCCGCCACGCCCGGGACAGGTGGTTGTTCAGCGAGTCGCTCTTGTACTGCGTCAGCACCTTCATCCGGTACACGCCGGAGTTGGCGAAGTTGGAGAGAACGAAGTCGATGATGCGGTAGCGGCCGCCGAACGGCACTGCCGGCTTCGCGCGCTCACGGGTGAGCGGCTCCAGGCGGGTACCCGCACCTCCTGCCAGAATCATTGCCAGAACCTTGGACATAGGCCGCCGACGTTAACCGTCCGCTTCCGTCCGACAAGGGCACACGTGCCCGCTCGGCCTCCTTCGTTGAGTGCCGAACCGCCTGCCCGCACCGGGCGTCCACCAAGAGAGAGACGCCGGATGTAGGAGAAGCCCTTCTGTCAGGGGCTTTTTGGGGGGGAAGGGCGGGGCCCCGGGCCGCCGGGGGGCGGGCTCCCCGGGAAGGGGCTGCGCGGCTTCCCCGAAGGGAGGCGGGCTGCTAGCCTCCCCTGGCGATGTCCGGAGACGAAACCCGAGTTACCAAAATCTCCACGCTCAAGGACGTGAGCGCCGAGCGCGGCACGGAGTGCTGCCTCGTGCAGATTCACGGCCCGGAGCTGGGCAAGAAGTACCTCATTGATGGTGAGCTCACCATCGGCCGGGACCAGGGCAACCACATCTGGGTGGACCTGGACAACGTCTCCCGACGGCACGCCC
The DNA here is from genome assembly GCA_046520375.1 of Pyxidicoccus sp. 3LFB2. Classification (GTDB taxonomy): domain Bacteria; phylum Myxococcota; class Myxococcia; order Myxococcales; family Myxococcaceae; genus Myxococcus. The sequence continues at coordinate 19,137 of JBKGHK010000041.1, read as the reverse complement.
GCGTCCGCGCCCACGGGGGGCGGATGTTCGTGGAGGACCTGAGCTCCACCAACGGCACCTACCTGAACGACCAGGAAGTGCTTCAGGCCTCGCCGCTGCGCAGCGGGGACCTCATCAAGGTGGGCGGCTCCATCTTCAAGTTCCTCGATGGCGACAACATCGAGACCCAGTACCACGAGACCATCTACACGCTGACGATTGCCGACGGTCTCACCGGCATCAACAACAAGCGCTACTTCCTCGAGTACCTCGAGAAGGAGATGGGGCGCTCCAGCCGCTACACGCGCTCGCTGTCGTTGATGATGTTCGACATCGACCACTTCAAGCAGATCAACGACGTCCACGGCCACCTGGCCGGGGACTACGTGCTGCGCGAGCTGGCCCAGTCCATCAAGCGCATGGTGCGCCGCGAGCAGTGCTTCGCGCGCTACGGCGGCGAGGAGTTCGCGCTCGTCATGCCCGAGGACGGGCCGGACAAGGCGCGCCTGTTCGCGGAGAAGATCCGCCGCTTCATCGCGGAGAAGGTCTTCGTCTACGACGAGAAGGAGATTCCCGTCACCATCTCCATCGGCGTGGCGGAGATGACGCCGGACATGGCCGAGCCTCCGCACTTCATCAAGGTCGCGGACGCCAACCTGTACAAGGCGAAGAAGACCGGCCGCAACCGGGTGGTGGGCTAGCCGTGGCGAAGGAAGCGGGCCCTTCTGTCTTCGCGCGGCTGGTGCTGGTGCTGATGGGCATCGGCTTCCTGGGCGCGGCCTGGGTGTGGAGCCACCGCTCCGAGCCGCTGCCCGCGCGCCTGGTGGACAAGGCGCGGCGCACGCTGCAGCGGTAGTCCCGGGCAGGGCGGTGCGAAGGAGCCCGGCTCGCGGGCCCCACGCAGGCCGCCCGGAGGCTCAGGTGCCTTCGCGCAGGTCCGCCAGCCGGCCCTTGGTGCCCGGCAGGGCCTGGGGCGGCATCTTCCCGTAGATGTGCTGCACCGTCTCGGAGAGCGTCTCGTGGACGTCCCTTGCGCGGAAGCCCAGCTCGGCCTCCGCCTTGGAGGCGTCCAGCCAGAACCAGTGCTCGCCGATTTCGACCTCCTGCGGGTCCAGCACGGGCTTCGTCCCGCGCATCTGGGCCCAGCGCTCCAGCAGCTTGCTGCCCAGCACGTTGACCTGCGAGGGCAGGCGCAGCCGGGGCGCGGGCACGCCGGAGATGCGCTCCAGGCGCCGGAAGAAGTCCAGCATGGACATGTTCACACCCATCAGGTGGCGGCCGTACACCTCGCCCCGGGTGAGCGCCTGGACGAAGGCATCCGCCACGTCGCGCGCGTCCACGAAGGAGATGCCGCCGCCCGGCATGGCCGGAATCTCCTGGTTGAGGAACTTCACCACCGTCCACGTGGAGGACAGCCTGTCGTCGCCCGGCCCCATCAGCAGGCTGGGGTTGAGCACCACGAGGGGGATGGCGTGCTTGCGGCAGTACTCCAGCGCCAGCTTCTCCTCGTAGATTTTGGACAGGTAGTACGGCCAGCGCCCCACCACCGTAATCGGGTAGTCGTCGTCCTCGGTGCCGACGCGCTCCTCCTTCGACACCGCAATCGTGCCGGAGGTGGAGGCCAGCACCACGCGCTTCACGCCCGCCTCGCGCACGTCCCGCAGCAGCTCGCGGGTGCTGTCCACGTGCAGCTCGAACATCTTCCGCGCGTCCTTCGGCTGGAAGGAGACGAGCCCCGCAAGATGGTAGACGGCGTCCACGCCCTCCAGCGAGCGGCGCACCGCGTCCCGGTCCTTCAAGTCACCGGGCACGTACTCCGTGCCCGCGTAGGGCGTGCCCGAGGGCTTCGAGCGGCCGATGAGCCGCACCGAGTGCCCCGCCGCCACCAGCCTCGGCACCAGGTGCGAGCCGAGAAACCCCGTGCCTCCCGTTACGAGCAGCTTCACGAGTCCTTCCCTCCGGTGGAGACGCGGGCGAGCGTCGTCGTGGGCTCGGGGCTGGGCTGTGCGTTGAGGTCCAGCACCCGGCCGTCCTTCAGCGCCCGCATCGCGTCCTCGGCGATGCGGGTGGCGTAGCGGTAGCCCTCCGAGCGCGCCATGCCCTGCACGCGCGCCCGCAGCGTCTCGTGCCCGAGCACGGGGCCGATGCGCACTTCCAGGTTCTTCGACTTGGGGAACACGGTGCCCTTGGGCAGCGCGTCGAAGGCGCCCTCGATGTAGAGCGGCAGCACGTCCACGTTGTACGTGAGCGCGAGGTAGCCCAGCGTGTTCTTGAACTCCAGCATCTCCCCCGTGGTGGAGCGCGTGCCCTCCGGGAAGATGAGGACGTTGTAGCCCTGGCGCAGCGCCTCGCCCGCCATGCGCAGGGACTCGCGCAGCGAGCCCTGCCGTTCAATGGGCACCAGGTTGGTGAAGTTCTCGAACCAGGCGCGCTTGAGCGGCGTGTTGAAGAAGTAGTCGCGCGCCGCCAGCGACACGAGCCGCTCGCCCTGGTCTCCCAGCGCCACGCGCACCAGCCCCGCGTCCAGGTGGCTGGAGTGGTTGGCGATGACGAGGAAGTTGCGGTTCTGCGGGACGAAGGGCTTGCCCGTCACCTTCGTGTCGAAGACGCCGCCGTAGAGCACCTTCTGCCCGAAGGACAGCAGCTGCCGGCCCACGTCCGCCACCACGTCGGGCACCGGAATCTCCACCTCCTCCGCGCGCACGTTCTCCTTGGAGATGTCCTTCGCCCGCGTCTCCATGGCCGGACGCTTGCCGGAGGCCGCCACCACCTTGCGCAGGTCCTCCACCGTCTGCACCTGCGTCAGGTCTTCAATCGCGGGCAGCGGCACGCCCGCGGCCTCCAGCGCCGAGGACAGCTCGGTGAGCATCAGCGAGTCGAAGCCCAAATCGCCGGAGAGCAGCACGTCCGGCCGCACGTCCGCCACCGGCCGGTGGCACACCTCGGCGATGAGCGGGAAGAGCCAGTCCGCCGTGCCGCCGGTGCCGGGGTTGGCCACCTTCTCGCGGGCCTTGCTGGCGCTGGCCGCCATGCGCTCCAGCCGCTGCAGCTCCTCCACCACCTGCTTGCGCTTGACGCTGCGCTTGGCGGTGCGGGGCAGCTCCCCCTCCCACAGCCGCAGCACCTTCACGCGGCGGTAGAAGGGCATGTCCGCGCTCACCTTGCGGAAGTGCTCCTCCACCTCGCGCCGCACCTCCTCGCGCGGGCGCTCGCCGCAGTCCAGCACGCACAGGCACGCCACCTTCTCGCCGCCCGCTTCGTCGGGCAGGCCGACGATGGACAGCTCCTTGATGTGCGGGTGGTCCTGGTACAGCTCCTCCAGCTCGTCCGGGTAGATGTTCTTCCCGTTGTGGTCGATGATGACGTCCTTCGCGCGGCCGACGAGGTACAGCCTTCCTTCCGCGTCCAGACGCCCCAGGTCACCGGTGTGGAGCCACCCCTCCTTGAGCACCGCGTCCGTGGCCTCGCGGTCCCCGAAGTAGCCGGGCATGACGTTGGGGCCCTTGGCCAGCACCTCGCCCAGCCCGTCGTTGTCCGGGTTGGCGATGCGCAGCTCGATGCCGGGCAGCGCGCGGCCCACCGTGCCGGGCTGGCGCTTGTTGCCGGGCTCCGTCACCGTCAGCACCGGCGCGGACTCCGTCAGGCCGTAGCCCTCGGTGATGTTGAAGCCCAGCTCGTGGAAGGCCTTGTGCACCTCGTCCGGCAGCGCCGAGCCGCCCGAGACGAGCACCTTGATGCGCCCGCCAAACTTGCGGTGCACGGGCCAGAACAAGAGCTTGCCCAGGTTGATGTTGCCCCGGTTGCGCAGCTCGCCGTGGGTGGCCATCAGCGCCTTGAGCGCCTGCTCCACGAAGGGCGGCCGGCTGGCGAACTCCTGCGTAATCTTGCGGTGCAAGAGCTGCCACAGCGCGGGCACACCCACCATGGCGGTGATGCGGCCCGTCTCGAACACTTCGCCCAGCCGGTCCGACGTCAGCTCGTCGATGTACGTGATTTCCGCCCCGCGCCAGAACGGGGTGAGGAAGCCGGCGGAGAACTCGAAGGTGTGGTGCAGCGGCAGCACCGACAGCACGCCGTCGCCCACGCCCACGTCGAACACGCCGGCCAGCTTCGCCACCAGCGAGGCGAAGTTGCGGTGCGTGAGCATCACGCCCTTGGGCGTGCCCGTGGTGCCGGAGGTGAAGATGACGCTGGCCAGGTCGTCCGCGGAGGCCGACTTGCGCACCGGCCCGATGCGGTCCGGGTGCGCCGGGTCTCCCGTCATCGCCTCGGCGAGGCTCGCCACGGTGACGCCCTCACCCAGCGCGGAGATGAGGCCGGGGAAGTCCGCGGCGGCGTCCTCGGACAGCAGGCACGCGCGCGCCTCTGCCCGGCGGGAGATGTTGATGAGCTCGGCCTCGCTCAGGCCCGGGTCCACCGGCACGGCGGTGGCGCCCGCGCGCAGGATGCCGAAGTAGCAGATGCCCCACTCGGGCCGGTTCTCCGACACCAGCAGCACCCGGTCGCCCTGTTTGATGCCCTTGCCGAGCAGGTAGCTGCCCACGCGCGACGCGTAGCGGTGCACCTCGCCGAAGGTGAAGCGCTCCTCGCGCTCGCCGGCCACCATGCGGAAGGCCACGCGGTGGCGGTACGCATGCACCGTGGCCTCGAGCAGCTCGAGCAAATCGCGGTGCGCGGGGATGACGGTGCGCTTGCTGCGCTCCTCCTCCAGGCCGGGGAACACCCACTTCTCCAGGCCGGGCAGGTGCGTCTCCATGAAGTAGGCGCGCCAGTCGATGTGCTCCGGGTCCCACGGCACCTTCAGCCGGTCCGCGTGCGCCATGCGCGCGTAGACGGAGCGCGTGTTGTCGCAGCGGAAGACGTAGCGGTTCTCGTAGAGGAAGGGGAGGAACAGGTCCGTCAGGGCGATGAGGCCGCTGTTCTGCTGCTCCACGTCGTCCAGCGACACCTTCGCCTTGTCCAGCATGGCCTGCACGCCGGGCGCGCCCCAGGCGGGCCGCACCTCGTCGATGGCCTTCTTCAGGAACTTCGCGCCGCGCACCAGCATGGGCGCGCTGAACAGCTCGAACTCCTTCTTGCTGACGGGCTGCGGCTCCAGGCGCGAGCGCAGCGAGTTCATCAGCGCGTTGCCCGTCTCCTTGTTCCGGTAGAACCGGCGGCGGTACAGGCCCACCAGCTCCACGGAGCGGCTGGCATAGAACGGGTTCACGTCACCCGAGGCCAGCTGGTAGACGCGGCGCTCCTCCACGTCGATGGCGTGCGCGGTGATGCCGATGGTGGCGCCGGACACCTGGTCCACCGGGATGATGTCCAGGATGGTGCTCTCGCCAGCGGGGATGCCGCCGGGGCTCTTGATGCCCGCGAAGGCCAGCGGCGCGGAGGTGGTGAAGCCCTCGTTCCACCCGGGGAAGGGGAAGTGGCGCGCGCTCTCCACAATCGACGGCCGGACGATGGAGTAGCGCAGCCCCGGGGTGCTGGCGAGGACCTGCTCGCCCAGGGACTTGGTGTACGTGTACGTGTTGGGCCAGCCCCAGTGGGCGGCGCGCTCCATGCCGGCGCGCACCAATTCGCCGCTGAGCCACAGCTTGCGCTCACGGCCCACCGCCAGCCGCAGCGTCTTCTCGTCGTTGACGTCGCGGCCTTCCTCGGCCAACCGGTCCAACGCCTTCTTGCGGAAGGTGGACGTGAGGGCCTTGTCGTCGGCCTGCTCGCGAAGCCGGGCGACGACGCGCTCCGCGTCCGCCAATTCCTGCGCGAGGCTGAAGTCGCGCCCGTCCAGCTCGTCCCGCTTGGGGAAGTAGCCGAGCACCTCTTCATCCTCGAAGACGAGCCCGTCGCGGTTGCCCGCCACGAAGGCGGTGGACATGTGCACCAGCGGCACGCCCCAGCGCACCGCCAGCTCCGCGGCGAACCTCACGCCGTGGGTGTTGACGTTGAGGCCCACCTCCAGCGACGGGTTGAAGGACACCAGGCCCGCGCAGTTGATGAAGGCGTGCACCTTGCCCGTCAGCTCGGCGACCTGCGCCTCTTCCAGGCCGACCCACGGGTCGGTGATGTCGCCATCCAGCACCTGGCACTTCTTCTGGATGAACTCCAACGCGCCCGCGTCGCCATACGCGTCACGCAGCGGCTGGAAGGGCTCGCTGGTGGCGACCTTGTCGAAGAAGCGCCGCTCGGCGGAGGCCGCGCTGCCCTTGCGGACCAGCACGTACACCTTGTCCAGCTCCTGCCCGTACCGGTGCAGCAGCATGGACAGCGTCACCTTGCCCACGAAGCCGGTGGAGCCCGCGAACAGCAGGCGCTTGCCGGTGAAGACGCGGGAGACGTTCAGCTCCGGAAGCTGTCCCTGGCTCATGTCCGACCTCACTTCACGTCCACCATCACCGTCGGAGCAATCCGCAGCAGGCTGATGGTGGCGGAGCGGCCCATGAAGCCGCGCGCCTCTTCAATCGCCTCGGTGAGGGTGTCGGTGCGGTCCCAACCCATCAGGCCGGGACGTGGTTGTTCTCGGCGCCCGCGACGATGACCTTGCCCACGTGCTGCCGGCCGTTCTCGCCCCAGTACCACATGTAGAAGGGGTGCACGCCGTGGTAGGCGTTGCCCTTGCGGTACAGGTGCACGTAGCTGGGGTTCTCCGCGAACTCCTTCTCGTACTTGTGCTCCAGCTTCATCGAGTCGCGCGTCTCCGGCAGCAGCCGGTTGAAGAACTCGATGTAGCTGGGGTGGTGCTCGGGGTCGAACTCGTCGTAGGCCGGGTGCAGGAGGATGAGCACGCCACCCTTCTTCACCAGCGGCACGCCGCGGTTCAGGTTGTAGAAGTAGCCCAGCCCCATCACCTGCACGAGCAGCGGGTTGAGGATGGAGTTGACGCTGTACGGAGAGATGAAGGGGATGGGGAAGATGACGATGTCGCTCTGCCCCTCCACCGGCACCACGTACTGCTTCCAGCTGGTCTCCAGCGTCTTCTGGTGCGCGGGCTCGGTGGCTCCGGCGTACACGCCCGTGACTTCATAGGGCGCGGGAACGGCGCTGAGCACCTTGCGCGCCACGGCGCGCGGCATCTTCGACAGCGCGTAGCGCATGGCCTGGAACTTCAGCCGGTCGCCCTCGGTGTAGTCCTCTTCCTTCTTGGCGAGGAAGTCCGTGGGCGCGCCGAACATGCGGTTGTTCAGCGAGGTCTCGATGTGGAAGACCTTCAGGTGCTTGTCGATGTTCTTCCCGATGCGCTCGTTGCTCTTGTAGAGCGCGCTCGCCTTCGGCTCCATGTAGGAGTCCGACTCGCGGATGGTCTTCGGGTTGTGGTGGTGGCGCAGCGAGGCGTAGTTGGACACGCCGGTGCCCATGGACTTGTGCCCGCCGTTCATGGGCACGAAGTTCACGTTCACGTAGATGATGAGGTCGCTCTCCGCCACGCGGCGGTTCACGGACACCTCTTCACCGTGCGAGGTGCGCTCCAGCGCGACGATGCCGTCCGGGTCCTCGGCGTCGTGGTTGTAGTAACGGTCCGGGTAGAACGCGTCGTAGATCTTCTGCCCCACCATCCGCCGCATCTCGCCTTCCGTCATGCGGCGGTGCAGGGCGTTGGCGATGACCAGGTGGATGTCGTCCACGCCGCTGTCGGCGGCCAGCTCCAGCACCACCTCCAGGATGGACTGGCGCACGTCCGGCGTCACCATGGGCGGCAAGGGCACGCTGATGTCGTCGATGACGCAGGTCAGCCGCATGCCCGGCTTGAGCAGGGCGTGCAGCGGCTCCATGCCCTCCGGGTGGTTGATGGCCCAGCGGATGGCGGCCTTGACGTTGGGCACGCCGGCCATGGGGGGACGGGGGAAGATGACCCGCGTGCCGACGGGCAGGTCCTCTTGCAGGAAGCCCTCGCCGTAGAAGAGCGCCCGCGGGGGGCTGCCCTTCTCCGTGATGACCACCTGGCTTTCCTCGTCGTACAGCTTCTGGAGCGTCTTGAACGGGCGCATGAAGGGGGGCCTACTTGAGGTCGAGGATGGGCCAGTTGTACGCGCGAGCGATGGAGCGCAGGCGCATGTCCGGGTTCACCGCGGTGGGACGGCCCACCACCGCGAGCATGGCGTAGTCAGAGGCGCTGTCGGAGTAGCCGTGGCACTGGTCCAGCGCCAGGCCCTCCTTCACGCAGTAGGCGCGGATGGCGTTGGCCTTGTTCGCGCCCTCGATGATGGGCGGAATCACCTTGCCGGTGGCCTTGCCGCCCACGAACTGCATCTTGTTGGCGATCATGTCGTCCACGCCCAGGTGGCGGGCCAGCGGGCGCATGGTGAAGTCCAGGGCTCCGGTGACGAGCACCACCCGGCAGCCACTGCGCCGGGCCTGGTCGATGAGGTCCTGGGACTGCTCGAAGAGGGCCGGCTGCAGCACGTCCTCGAACATGTCCTGGGCGATGGTGACCAGCCGGTCCTCGCTCAACCCGGCGTAGTACCGGTAGAAGAACTCGTTGAACGTCTTGCGGTTGACGACGTCCATGACGCCGAAGAGCGGCACGCTGACAGCGGTGCTCAGCGTTCGCCCGGCGATGCCCAGGACCGAGCCCCGGTTCATCGCGTAGTACGCGTAGACGTGGACGACGTTCGTCTTCACGAGCGTTCCGTCGACATCGAAAAAGGCAGCTTTCGCGGGCATGGGGCAGCGGGCTTCCTGACACTCCAGGGGGGGTGTGGTCAACGACGGCGGGAGGGGGGCGGGGCGCCCGAAGTCCCCGGGGGGAATGGGGCTATAACCAGCCTTGCTGGCGGTACCATTCAGCGCTGCGGCGGATGGAGTCCGGCAGGTCACGCTTCGGGTGAAAACCCAGCAGCCGCTCGGCCTTGGCCCCGGAGCACGTCCAGGCAGGGGCGAGCAGCTGCCGCGCCAGCTTCCGGTTGAGGGGGAGCTTTCGGCCCGTCACCCGCGTCACCCCGTCCGCCGCCGAGGCCAGCGTCCGGAGCATCCAGGGGCTGAGACGCACCGTGCGAGGCGTCAGCCCCAGGGCCGCCGCCCCGAGGTCCTCTACCTGCTCCAGGGACAGGGGGCCGCCGGGGCCCGCGCAGAAGAAGGCCTCGCCCACCGCCTTGGGGTGCTCGGCCTGCAGCAGCATCAGGTCCACCACGTCCTGTGCGTCCACCATGGTCAGCGGGCGGGGGCCCCCGGCCAGCTCCAGGCGGATGCCGCGCTGCACCAGCTTGAAGAAGGTGAGGTTCTCCCTGTCTCCAGGCCCGAGGATGCGCGGGGGGCGCGTCACCGTCACCGGCAGCCGGTCCGCATAGGTGAAGGCGATGCGCTCCGCCTCCGCCTTGCTCTCGCCGTACCACTCGTGGGGGTGGAAGGGGTCCTCCTCCACATGGGGGCGGGTGGGGGAGGAGGGGCCCATGGCGGCCAGCGAGCCGGCCAGCACCAGCCGGGGACGGTGCCCGGCGGCCACCATGGCGTCGCACAGGTGGCGGGTGCCCTCCGCGTTGACGCGCATGAAGTCCTCGCGCGTCGCGCCGCGTCGCACGCCGGCCAGGTGGAAGACGACGTCCTGACCCACCACCGCCGGGGCCAGCGAGGCCGGGTCCGTCACGTCTCCATCGATGCGCGTATAGGAGATGCCGGCCAGTCCGGAGGCGTCACCTCCAGGGCGCAGCAGGCACGTGACGGTGTCTCCGCGCGCGGCCAGGGCCTTGGCCAGCCAGACTCCCAGGAAGCCGCCGGCACCGGTGATGAGAGCTCTCATGGGGTCGTTTCATCCAAAAAAACACACCCCGTCCGCAAGGAGAATCCCCCGCCGATGTCGCCTTCTGCGCCGAGGGGGCGAAGGCTCCGGAGCCGGTTTGTCGGGCCCCGGACGCGCCGCGAAGCCTATTTCCCGAGGAGAAACGCGCTCCGGAGCCGGATTTTCGGGCTCCGGCGGCGTTGCGGGCCGGATGCTCCCGAGGAGAAAACGTGCTCCGGAGCCGGATTTTCGGCCTCCAGCGGCGTTCCTCCGAGGGAGCCCCGAGGGAAAAAACGCATCTGAGGGCTGTTTTTCGGCCTCGGGCGTGCTACTTCTACGACGCATCGGCTCCAGCTTCACATAAGCAAAGCCGTATAACGTCCCCTTCGGAGGGGAGGAGACTCAAGACGAATGGCCGCCAAGAAAGCTGCTGCTGCGAAGAAGGCTCCCGCCGCCAAGAAGACCGCTGGCGCCGCGAAGCGCAAGCCGAACGCCTCGTTCATGAAGGAGATGACCCCTTCTGCCGCGCTCGCTGAGATCGTCGGCACCAAGCCGCTGCCTCGTACCGAGGTCGTCAAGAAGCTGTGGGCCTACATCAAGAAGCAGGGCCTCCAGGACGCCAAGAACAAGCGGCAGATCAACGCCGACGACAAGCTGAAGCCCATCTTCGGTGGCAAGAAGAACGTCACCATGTTCGAGATGACGGCGCTGGTGAACAAGCAGCTGAGCTGAGCACCGCCGGATTCATCCGGCAGTGGGCTGTACCGGGGGCTCGCCGCGTCACGCGGCGGGCCCTTCGCCGTTCCAGGGGGCCCAAGCAGCCCCATGGAGCGTTGGATAGAGGGCGGACGGGCATCTGCGTGCTGGCGGGCGGACGCAGGCGGACCTACCTCTGGGCCGCATGCTGCTCGACGGTTCGGAAGAGAAGGGGAGCGCCTCCCAGGAGTCGGAGGCGGGGGTTGCCACCATGTCCGCGGAGGCCCTGGCCGAGGGCCTCTACACACGTGTACAGGGGGAGCTGGGCTCGCGCCCGCACACCCCGCTGTCCACCTACCGGGTGCAGCTCCACAAGGGCTTCACCTTCCAGCAGGCGCGCGAGGTGGTGCCCTACCTCGCCCGGCTGGGGGTGAGCGACCTCTATGCGTCGCCCTACCTGAAGGCCACGCCCGGAAGCACCCACGGCTACGACTGCACGGACCACACCCAGCTCAACCCGGAGGTGGGCACGGAGGCGGACCATGCCGCCCTGTGCTCGGCCCTGCGTGAGCAGGGCATGGGGCAGTTGCTGGACGTGGTGCCCAACCACATGGGCATCGAGCGGGACAACCGGCTCTGGTTCGACGTGCTGGAGAACGGCCCCTCGTCCCTGTACGCCAAGTTCTTCGACATCGACTGGGCGCCGGTGAAGGAGGAGCTGCGCGACAAGGTGCTCCTGCCGATTCTGGGCGACCAGTACGGCATCACCCTGGAGAAGGGCGAGCTGAAGCTGTCCTTCCGCGAGGGCGCCTTCTTCCTCAACTACTATGACCACCTGCTGCCGGTGGCCCCCCGCCAGTACGGGCGCATCCTCCGCCATGGCCTGGAGCGGCTGGAGGCGAAGCTCGGCGCCGAGCACCCGAGCATGCAGGAGTTGCTCTCCGTCCTCACCGCGATTGAGCACCTGCCGGCCCGCACCGAGGTGGAGCGGGCCAAGGTCATCGAGCGGCACCGCGAGAAGGAGGTCATCAAGCGCCGGCTCGCGGCGGTGGTGGCCGGAAGCCCCGAGGTGGCCGCCTATATCGAGGACAACGTCCGCGTCTTCAACGGCCAGCCCGGTGACGCGCGCTCGTTCGACTTGCTGGACTCGGTGCTGTCCGCCAGCAGCTACCGGCTGGCGCACTGGCGGGTGGCGGGCGAGGAAATCAACTACCGCCGCTTCTTCGACATCAACGGCCTGGCCGCCATCCGCGAGGAGGACCCGGACGTCTTCCAGGAGGCGCACGCGCTCATCTTCCGCTGGCTGCGCGAGGGCTGCGTCACGGGCCTGCGCATCGACCACCCGGACGGCCTGTTCGACCCCACCGCCTACTTCCTGGACCTGCAGGAGCGCTTCTTCCTGGAGCGGGCCAAGGCCCTCTTCCTCAAGGAGCAGGGCGAGTCCGACACCCGCTGGCCCTCGGTGGAGACGGCGCTGCGCGAGCGCTGGCGCGCCGAGGTGACGGCGCACCCGGACAGCCCGCTGCGCAAGGCGCTGTACGTGGTGGTGGAGAAGATTCAGGGCGGGCGCGAGCGCATCCCCGAGTCCTGGGCGGTGCACGGCACCACCGGCTACCGCTTCGCCAACGCGGTGAGCGGCATCTTCGTCAACGCGGGGGCCGAGGCGACCCTGTCCGAGACGTACGAGGCCTTCATCGGCGAGCGCACCGACTTCGCCGAGCTCGTCTACCAGAAGAAGCTGCTCATCATGCGCGTCTCCATGGCCAGCGAAATCAACGTGCTGGCCCACGAGCTCAACCGCATCTCCGAGATGAACCGGCGCACGCGCGACTTCACGCTCAACGCGCTGCGCCGGGCGCTGGTGGAGTTCATCGCCCTGTTCCCCGTCTACCGCACCTACGTGGACGGCTGGCGCCCGGAGCTGGACGCGCGCGACGTGCAGTACGTGGAATGGACGATTCAGCGCGCCAAGGAGAAGAACGCCACCACCAACGCGTCCATCTTCGACTTCCTGCGCGACATCCTCCTGCGCCGCTACCCGGAGCACACCCAGGAGAAGGAGCGCGCCGTCATGCTGCGCTTCGCCATGAAGCTGCAGCAGCTCACCGGGCCCGTCATGGCCAAGGGGCTCGAGGACACCGTCTTCTACATCTACAACCGCCTGGTGAGCCTCAACGAGGTGGGCGGTGAGCCGGAGCGCTTCGGGGTGCGCGCCACCACCTTCCACCTGCGCAACCAGGAGCGCGCGGAGCACTGGCCGGCCAGCCAGCTGACCTCCAGCACCCACGACACCAAGCGCAGCGAGGACGTGCGCGCGCGCATCAACGTGCTGTCCGAGCTGCCCGAGGAGTGGCGCAAGCGGGTGAAGAAGTGGGCCCGCCTCACCGAGGGCCTGGTGACGCAGCTGCCCTCCGGCCCGGCTCCCAGCCCCAACGACGCCTACCTCTTCTTCCAGACGCTGGTGGGCGCCTGGCCCATGGGCGAGTCGCACACCGCGGAGGAGCTGGCCGACTTCCAGCGCCGGGTGCGCGAGTACATGAGCAAGGCCATGAAGGAGGCCAAGGTCCGCACCTCGTGGACCAACCCCGACAGCGCCTATGACGACGCGGTGGGCCGCTTCGTGGACGGCTGCTTCGACGCGAAGCAGGGCGGCGCCTTCCTGGAGGACGTGCGCGCCTTCAAGCGCCACATCGAGCGCGCGGGGCAGCACAACGCCCTGGGCCAGCTCCTGATGAAGCTCGCCTCGCCCGGCGTGGTGGACACGTACCAGGGCTGCGAGCTGTGGGATTTGTCCCTGGTGGACCCGGACAACCGGCGCCCCGTCGACTTCACCCTGCGCTCGCGCCTGCTGGAGGCGTTGGACCGGGACGCCGCCAAGGACCGGCCCGCCCTGTGCGCCCGGCTGACGGCGAACATGGACGACGGCCAGGTGAAGCTCTTCGTCCTGGCCGAGTCGCTGCGGCTGCGCCAGCGCCAGGCGGGGCTGTTCCGCTCGGGCGGCTACCGCGCGCTCGACTTGACGGGCCCCCGGGCCCAGGCGGCCGTGGCCTTCGCGCGCGAGCAGGGCGACACCGTGGTGCTGGCCTGCGCACCGCGTTACACCTTGTCGGCCCTGGAATCCCCGGAAGGGCTGGCCGGTGCATACGGGAGCACGTTCCTCGACCTCCCGGAGGCATATGCGGGCATGATGTTCCGCAGTGTCTTCACCGGGCGTCAGGTGCGGCCGGAGCGTGGGCCGGGCGGCGTGGTGCTGCCCCTCGGACCGCTCCTGGCGGAGTTCCCGGTGGTGTTGTTGGAGAGGAGCACGGGATGAGGAGGGCCGAGGTGTTCCCAGGGAAGCCGTACCCCCTGGGCGCCACGTTTGACGGACACGGGGTCAACTTCGCGGTCTTCAGCGAGCATGCGAAGAAGGTGGAGGTCTGCCTCTTCGATGCGAATGACCCCTCCAAGGAGACCCGTCGCTTCCCCCTGCTGGAGACGACCCACCACGTGTGGCACGGCTACGCGCCGGGGCTCCAGCCGGGGGCGCTGTACGGCCTGCGCGTGCACGGTCCGCACGAGCCGAAGAAGGGCCTGCGCTTCAACCCGGCCAAGCTGCTGGTGGACCCGTATGCCCGGGCCATCCACGGCAAGGTGGACTACAAGGCGCCCATCTACGGTTACCCGGCGCCGGCCACGGGCAAGGACGAGGACCTGGTCCTGGACGCCCGCGACGACGCGGCGGGCGTGCCCAAGGCGGTGGTGGTGGCCGACACCTTCGACTGGGAGGGCGACGCGCCGCCCCGCATCCCCTGGGCCGACACGCTCTTGTACGAGATGCACGTCAAGGGCTTCACCAAGCTCCACCCGCGCGTGCCCGAGCCCCTGCGCGGCACCTACGCGGGGCTGGCCCACCCGGCCAGCATCGAGCATCTGAAGAAGGTGGGCGTCACCGCGGTGGAGCTCTTGCCCATCCACCACATCGTCGACGAGCCCTTCCTCATCCAGCGCGGGAAGGTGAACTACTGGGGCTACAACACGCTGGGCTTCTTCGCGCCGGACGCGCGCTACAGCGCGTCGGGCTCGCGGGGCGAGCAGGTGGCCGAGTTCAAGAGCATGGTGAAGCAGCTGCACCGTGCCGGCATCGAGGTGATTCTCGACGTCGTCTACAACCACACCTGCGAGGGCAACCACCACGGCCCCACGCTGTCCTTCAAGGGGCTGGACAACGGCGCGTACTACCGGCTCACGGAGAAGGACCCGCGCTACTACATGGACGTCACCGGGTGCGGCAACTCGTGGAACGCCACGCACCCGTACGCGCTGAAGCTCGTCGCCGACTCCCTGCGCTACTGGGTGGAGGAGATGCACGTGGACGGGTTCCGCTTCGACCTGGCCACCACCCTGGGGCGCGACAGGCACGGCTACGACACGCGCGCGGCCTTCTTCCAAATCATCCACCAGGACCCGGTGCTCAGCCGGGTGAAGCTCATCTCCGAGCCCTGGGACGTGGGCGACTTCGGCTACCAGGTGGGCAACTTCCCGGTGCTGTGGAGCGAGTGGAACGGCAAGTACCGCGACACCATCCGCCGCTACTGGAAGGGTGACGACCGGCAGGCGGCGGAGATTGGCTACCGGCTCACCGGCAGCTCGGACCTGTACTCACTCTCCGGGCGCAAGCCGACGGCCAGTGTGAATTTCGTCACCGCGCATGACGGCTTCACGCTGCACGACCTGGTCTCCTACAACGAGAAGCACAACGAGGCGAACGGCGAGGAGAACCGCGACGGCGCCAACGACAACCACTCCTGGAACTGCGGGGTGGAGGGCGAGACGGCCGACGCGAAGATCAACGCCCTGCGCGAGCAGCAGAAGCGCAACTTCCTGGCCACGCTCTTCCTGTCCCAGGGCGTGCCCATGCTGGTGGGCGGCGATGAGATGGGGCGCACCCAGAAGGGCAACAACAACGCCTACTGCCAGGACAACGAGCTGTCCTGGGTGAACTGGGAGCTGAACGAGACGCAGCGCGCGCTGCTCGAGTTCACCAGCCGCATGGCCAAGCTGCGGCGCGAGCAGCCCGTGCTGCGCAAGCGGCGCTTCTTCCGCGGCGCCCACATGTGGGACAGCGAGCTGAAGGATTTGGCGTGGTTCCGGCCGGACGGCAAGGAGATGAAGAAGGACGACTGGGAGAAGCCCTATGT
This sequence comes from Pyxidicoccus sp. 3LFB2, assembly GCA_046520375.1. Classification (GTDB taxonomy): domain Bacteria; phylum Myxococcota; class Myxococcia; order Myxococcales; family Myxococcaceae; genus Myxococcus. Next base: position 3,582 of record JBKGHK010000041.1, on the reverse strand, counting down.
GCGCTCCCTGAGCTTCCTGCTGGGCGGAGACGCCATCGCCACCCCGGACGAGGAGGGCAACCGCATCGTCGGAGACACGCTCCTGGTCCTGATGAACGCGCACCACGAGCCCATCACCTTCCTGCTGCCGGCGATTGAGTGGGGCGCCGACTGGGAGCTGGTGGTGGACACGGCGGCGGCGGGCGAGTCGCAGCGCACACACACACCGGCGGGGGGCAAGGTGCAGGCGGCCGGTCGCTCCGTGGTGGTGCTGCGCCGGCCGGCGACGGAGTAGCCCACACCCGGGCGGTGGTGGCGCCGGGGGCCCCTTCTCACGGAGGGGTCGACGCCCGGGCGCGCCGCCGCTAGGGTGCGCCCGGCTGGACACTGCACCGGGTAATCACGTGAACACGCAAACCGCGCTCTGGGTGGGTTTCAACGTCTTCGTCCTCGCGATGCTCGCGATTGACCTTGGGCTGTTTCATCGCAAGGACCATGCGGTGACGCCCAAGGAGGCGGGCATCTGGACGGTGGTGTGGATCACCATCAGCATGCTGTTCTGCGCCGGCCTCTGGCACTTCCGGGGCGGCGAGCAGGGGCTGCAGTGGCTGACGGCGTACGTGGTGGAGTACGCGCTGTCGGTCGACAACCTCTTCGTCTTCCTGATGGTGTTCAGCTACTTCCGGGTGGCGCCCGAGCACCAGCACCGGGTGCTCTTCTGGGGCATCGTCGGCGCGTTCATCATGCGCGCGGCCCTCATCATCGCGGGCGCGGCGCTGGTGCAGCGCTTCCACTGGCTCATCTACCTGTTCGGCGCGTTCCTCGTCTTCACCGCCGTGAAGATGCTGGTGTCCAAGGACGAGGACATGGACCCGGAGCAGAAGGGCATCGTCAAGTTCGCCCGCCGGGTGCTGCCGGTGTCGCGCCTGGGCGACGGCAGCCGCTTCTTCGTCAAGGAGGACGGCCGCAGCAAGGTGACGCCGCTGTTCATCGTCCTGCTGGTGGTGGAGGCCACCGATTTGCTCTTCGCGCTGGACTCCATCCCCGCGGTGCTGGGCATCAGCCAGGACGCCTTCATCATCTACACGTCCAACGTGTGCGCGATTCTGGGCCTGCGCTCGCTGTTCTTCGTGGTGGCCAGCCTCATGGACAAGTTCCACTTCCTCAAGGTGGGGCTGAGCGGAATCCTGGCCTTCGTCGGCGTGAAGATGCTGATTACGTACTTCGACATCCACGTCCCCATCGGCCTGTCGCTGGGGGTGATTGCCGGCATCCTCGTGGGCTCCATCGTCGCCTCGCTCATCTGGCCCAAGACGCCCGAGCCGGGGCATGACCGCGAGAGCGCGAAGACCTGACGGGCCGCCGGGTGCGGCAACCCGGCGTTTTCCTTGCAACCGGAAGGGGTTGGCGCCAATTGTGGAGGCATGTCTTCGTCCGCCACCACTGATGGCATCCGCGTCACCGTGAAGCCGGCCTTCTGGCCGGAGCGCAGCTCCCCGGAGTCCGGGCAGTTCGCCTTCATGTACACGGTGGAGATTGCCAACGAGGGGAGCGCCCCCGCGCAGCTCAAGTCCCGCCACTGGGTCATCACCGATGCCACGGGGAAGGTGGACGAGGTGAAGGGCGAGGGCGTGGTGGGACGCCAGCCCAGCCTGGGGCCCGGCGAGCGCTTCGAGTACACGAGCTGGGCGATGCTGCGCACGCCCTTCGGCACCATGCGCGGCAGCTACGACATGGTGCGGCCGGACGGCTCGACGTTCGAAGCGCGCATCGCCGAGTTCGCGCTCACCCTCCCCAACTCCCTGCACTGATGGGCACGCCAGCCACGAAGCGGGGACTGCTGCTGCTCAACCTGGGCACGCCGGACGCTCCGGAGACGGGGCCGGTGCGCCGCTACCTGCGCGAGTTCCTCAGCGACCCGCGCGTGCTGGACCTCCACCCGGTGGGGCGCTGGCTGCTGCTCAACTTCGTCATCCTCCCGGTGCGCCCGGCGAAGAGCGCGGAGGCGTACCGCAAGGTGTGGACGCAGGCGGGCTCGCCGCTGCTGGTGTTCAGCCGCGACTTGACGGCCGCGGTGGCCGAGCGGCTGAAGGGCGAGTACGAGGTGGCGCTGGGCATGCGCTACGGCAACCCGTCCATTCCGGCCGCGGTGGCGCGCTGCGCGCGCGGGGGGTGTCGGACTTCACGGTGCTGCCGCTGTACCCGCAGGAGGCCGCGTCGTCGTCAGCGTCCTCGCTGGCGCGCACCTACGAGGTGATGACGGAAGGGTGGGACGTGCCCAACGTCCGCGCGGTGCCGGCCTTCCACTCGCACCCGGGCTTCCTGGACGCCTTCACCGCCGTGGCCCGGCCGGTGATTGCCGGGGCGCGCGCGGACCATGTCCTCTTCAGCTTCCATGGTGTGCCGGAGCGGCACGTGAAGAAGAGCGACCCTTCCGGGGCGCACTGCCTGGCGTCCGCGGGCTGCTGTGACGCGCTGACGGACGCCAACCGCCACTGCTACCGCGCGCAGTGCTTCGCGACGGCGCGGGGGCTGGCGGAGCGGCTGGGGCTGGGGCCGCAGGGGCAGGGGTGGACGGTGTCCTTCCAGTCGCGGCTGGGGCGCACGCCGTGGGTGAAGCCCTACACGGACGTGGTGCTGCCGGAGCTGGCGCAGCGGGGCGTGAAGCGGCTGGCGGTGATGTGCCCGGCCTTCGTCGCGGACTGCCTGGAGACGCTGGAAGAGGTGGGCATCCGCGCCCGTGAGCAGTTCGTCGAGGCGGGGGGCGAGACGTTGACGCTCGTCCCCTCGCTCAACGCCCACCCGGCATGGGTGGACGCGGTGGTGCGGCTGGTGCGCGAGTCCGACGCGGCGCCTACTTCTGCGGCTGGGCCGTGGGCTGGGGCGCCGGCGGAGCCGACTCCAGCTCGGTGAGGCGCAGCCGCAGCGTGCCCGGGGGCACCTGCAGGGCGGCGGCGGGGAAGGGGCCCTTCGTCACGGTGGACAGGGTGCCCTCCCAGGAGCGCCAGCGGCCGGCCTTCACGAGGAACTCGCCCCGGCCGGTCATCTTCACCTCGGCGCTGACGTCGGCCTCGCCGGTGTCGCCCTGCTGCTTCCGGTCGAAGTCCTCGTCGGAGGAGCGCGCGGGCACGGTGGGCGGCTTGCGCGGGGCGCGGTACTTGCCGGAGCGCAGCTCGTAGAGGTCGTACTCCACGGTGGCCACCTGCTCGCCGCCGTCGGCGGGGGCCAGGGAGGCGAGCTTCACGCGGTTGCGCCGCTGGGGCTCGGCCCCCACGAACTGGGCGCCCAGCGCGTCCGGGGACACCAGCTCGGTGCCCAGGGACCAGGTGTCGCCGGGGCCGACCGCGTCGCGGGGGAGCTCCAGCACCAGCGTGGTGGTGTTGCGGATGACGCCCTGGAGGCCCTCGAGCACGAAGCCGCGCTCGCTCATGGTGCCCTCGTCCTGCGTGGCGCCGCTGCCTTCGGGGACGACGCGCAGCCGGTAGTCCCCGGAGTCGGCGCGCTCCATGACGTAGGTGAGGGCATTGGGGAAGGCCGTGGCGGCCGGGGCGCGGGGCGCGGGGGGCTCGGCCTTCGCCTTGCCCCGGCCCTTGCGGCCCTTGG